>DATGRS010000080.1:0-7695 GCA_035303365.1 Ornithinicoccus sp. | reverse complement strand
GCCCGTGGCGGGCATCGCGATGGGCCTGATCTCGGACACGGTTGACGGCCAGACCCGCTACGCTGCGCTGACCGACATCCTCGGTGCGGAGGACGCCTTCGGCGACATGGACTTCAAGGTCGCGGGCACCCGTGAGTTCGTCACGGCGATCCAGCTCGACACCAAGCTCGACGGCATCCCGTCGTCGGTGCTCAACGGTGCGTTGACCCAGGCACGGGACGCCCGGCTGCACATCCTGGACGTGATGCACGAGGCGATCGACGTCCCGGACGAGATGTCGCCGTACGCCCCGCGGGTGATCAGCGTGCAGGTCCCGGTCGACAAGATCGGTGAGGTCATCGGCCCGAAGGGGAAGATGATCAAGGAGATCCAGGAGCAGACCGGCGCCGACATCTCGATCGAGGACGACGGCACCGTCTACATCGGCGCGACCGACGGCCCCTCGGCCGAGGCAGCTCGGGCGGCGGTCAACGCGATCGCCAACCCGCAGATGCCGGAGATCGGGGAGCGCTTCCTCGGCACGGTCGTCAAGACGACCACCTTCGGTGCGTTCATCTCCCTGCTCCCGGGCAAGGACGGCCTGCTGCACATCTCCGAGATCCGCAAGCTGGTCGGCGGCAAGCGCATCGACGCCGTCGAGGACGTCCTGGCCGTCGGCCAGAAGGTCCAGGTCGAGCTCAAGGAGATCGACCCCCGCGGCAAGCTGTCGCTGGGCGCGGTCGTGGCCGACAGCGCCAACGGCGCAGGCGGCAGTGCCGACGCGGCTGGCGGTGACGTCGCCGGTGACGGCGGCGCAGCTGCCGACCCGACCGGTGAGGTGCCGGCCGTCTCCGTCTCGGACGGTGCCGGTCCGGTCGAGGAGGAAGCTACCCCGGCGGCTCCCGACCACGTGCCGGCCGCGCCGGAGGACGACTCAACCGCGGACAGCGACGAGGGTGAGGGGCGCGAGCGTTCGCGTCGCAACCGTCGGCGCCGTGGTGGCCGCGGTCGTGGTGGCAGCGAGGGCTCAGCCGACGCGGGCAACGCCTCCGAGGACAGCTGACCGCCGCCTAGCAGCGCCGTGAGTGGCCGGACCCTTTCGGGGGTCCGGCCACTTCGTTGTCGGGCGGCCTGTCGGTCGCGCGTCGTCTGTCGGGCCCGCGGGATCCGGGTCCGGATCGGTCAGGCTGCCCGGTCGGGCAGCCTCGAGGCACGGGGCTCGACGCCCACGTGCCAGCGCATCTCCATGCGGATGCGGCCGTCGGGTCCCTCCACCGGAGTCCAGCTGAGGACCGGCGCCTCCTTGCGCGTGTCGCTGATGCGGCGCACTGTGACCATCGGCTGTCACCTCCCGTTCATCTGTTGTTCACTTAACGTATCTCAGTCTGTCACGTAAGTCGAGCCTCCCGCTCATTCCTCCCACGGGGAGCGGACCTGTCTGGGCTGTCTGTTGGGACCTTGGGGTGACGGAGGTTAGCGGAGAGTGAACATGCGCCGCCCAAGTCAGTCCTAGCCGGCTGACAGAAGGGCGTGAGGAGGCTGTGAAGCTTGCAGCCGACGAGCTGCGCTGACCAGGGGCTCGGGATCAGCTGAGCAGGTCGTGACTGTGTGCGTACGTCGCTGCGGCGGTCCTCGAGGTGACCCCGGTCTTGCCGAAGATGTTGCTCAGGTGCCGGGCGACCGTCTTCTCACTCAGCACCAGGTCCGCTGCAATCTGCGGGTTGCTGTGGCCTGCAGCGACCAGGCGCAGCACCTCCACCTCACGGCCCGTCAAGCCGTCCGGCAGCGCAGGGGTGAGCAGCTGCTCCACCGCGCGCCGGGCCGGTTCCGCACCGAGCTCCGCGAACGTCCGCTGCGCGACCGACAGCTCCGACCTCGTCGACACGGTGTCGCCCAGCGCACGGAGTGCTTGGGCGATCTGCACGCGGGCGCGCGCCGCGTCATAGCGAGCCCCGAGGGCGATCCAGGACTTCCAGGCACGTCGCTGATGGCTGAGTGCGGCGCTGGGGTCGCCATCCGCGCCGAGAGCGACCAGCCCGGCGGCATACGAGGCTGATGCCGTGACCGCGTCGCAGCCGAAGCTCTCGGCGATGGACAGCAGCTCAGCCGACGGCGCCCGGGCCTCCTCGCAGCGGCCCGCCGTGCACAGGATCTCCACGATCGCCCCCAGCCGCCGGGACCGTGTCAGCGGGTCGTGGGCGTCCTCGAGCAGGCGGTGGGCTGCGGAGACGGCGGCGTCGGTGCGGCCGCGTGCGAGCCAGAGCAGGGACTGCCCGGGCTGCGGCTCCAGACCGAAGTCCGCCGCGGCGTCGTATTCGGACTGCGCTCCGTCGAGGTCACCCAGCGTGCGCAGCACCTCGCCCCGTTCGTAGTGCACGAGACCGACCGCGGGCCCCATGCCGGCGGCGGCGTACCGGTCCAGGGCGAGCGCCAGCTCGTCCAGGGCAGCCTGGAACTCGCCGTGCGACCGGTGGATCTGGCCCCGGTGCACGGCACACTGGCCGGTGAACGGGACGAGGTCGGGCTGGTCGGCGCACCACTGGGTCAGCGCCTCCGTCCACTCGGTCATCCGCCGGTAGTCGGCGATCTCCTGACAGCCCTCGATCATGGTGCAGTAGACCTGCCCCGCCATGATGGGCGACACCTGGTCGCTGGTCAGCGCCACCATCGCCTCATCGAGGCGGGCCAGACCGGCAGGCACCTGCCCGGCATACAGCAGCGCGCGACCGGTGCCTGACAAGGCGAAGGTCACCAGATCATCGTTGTCGTGCTGGCGGCCGATCTCCTCGATGCGTGCGCAGCAGCTGACCACCCGCTCGAAGTCCCCTGCGTGCGCATAGCGGAACATCTCGTGCATGAGGAGGAAGCCGCGCTCGACGCAGTCCTCCGGCTCGTCCTGGAGCAGCCGCTCGGCCCGGGCTACCCAACCGCTCGCGACGGCTGGTTCGCCGCTCATCGCCAGGACCATGGCGATGTCGTGGGCGTCACGCGCCGCGGCGAGGTGCTCGCCCAGAGCGATGCTGGCGGTGTGGGCGCGCTGGCGTGAGCGGACGGCCAGCGCGCGGTCACCGGTCAGGTAGGCGGCGGTGCTGAGGGAGCGGAGGTCTTCGGGCTCGAGCCGCTCTGGGTCGGCGCGTGAGAGGAGGTCACGGGCCGCGGCCCAGGCACGACGGGCATAGGCCTCGCGCCCAGCGGTGAGGTCGTCGATCACGTGCATCGCACCTCCGTGGACGACGATACTCGCGCTGCACGCGCGCGCACAGGGTCGCTCAGGCCGCTGCGGGGACCTGTGACCCGGCCAGGATCTGCCGTGCGACGTGAGCCGAGTCGTGCGACGCACCCGAGATCAGCATCGAACGCGCCGAGGACTGGAAGCCCAGCCCCATGAAGTACAGCCCAGCGGCCTTCTCCACGACACCGCCGACCTCCTGGGGCCAGCCGTGCTCGTCGAAGATGTCGAGGTCGACCCAGCCGAAGTCCTGGCGGAAGCCGGTGCACCAGACCACCGAGCTGACCTCGACCGGACCGCGCCCACCGACGACGGGGCGGCCGTCATCGACTCCGGTGACCCGCTCCTGCACCCAGTCCACGCCACGCTCGGCGAGGTCCTTGGTCTGGACCCTGAGCCGCAGTCCGCCGTGCAGGCGGAACTCCTCCATCGCCCTGCGCCCCATCGGCGTCCTCCGCGTCAGCACGTGGCCGAAGACAAAGAACATCGCCGGCAGCAGCGCCTTGGCCGCGGGTGAGCTGAAGGGCACTGGCAGCTGCCCGATGTCGCGCCCAGCCAGGGTCGTCGGGAGGGTGGCGGCCAGCTCATACGCGATGTCGCAGCCGGAGTGTGACGCGCCGACCACGAGGACCGGCCCGGCGGGCAGCTGGCTCGGCCGACGGTACTCACTCGAGTGCAGCTGCAGGATCGACGGGTCGAGGCGGTCGGCGAAGGCCGGCACGTGCGGCGTCCGCCCGAAGGTGCCGGTGGCCACCACCACGTGGTCCGCGTGGAGCTGGCCGCCGTCGGTGCTGACCAGGTATCCGGACCCACCCGGTGCGGCAGTCAGGCCGCCCACGCGGGTGCTGAGTCGGACCGGCAGCTGGAACCGCGCGGCATACGACTCCAGGAAGTCGGCGAACTCGTCCTTGGTCGGGAACGACCACGTGGGTGCCTGCATCGGCATGCCGGGCAGGCCGTCGAGCTGGGCGGGGCTGTAGAGGCGAAGGCTGTCCCACTGGGCCCGCCAGCCGTCCCCGACCCGGCTCTCCGCGTCGAGGATGACGAATGGGCGGCCCGCCTGCTGGAGGCGGTAGCCGGTCGCGAGACCCGCCTGGCCGGCACCGATGATGACGGTCTCGAAGTGTTCGGTGTGCATGGGGAACTCCCTGAGGTCGGCCTCCGGTAGCGCACGCTCCACAGGAGCATCAGCCCGGAGGAGATGAGATAGAAGGTGTGCAGCACCCAGATCGGCCCGGGCGGCAGCGCGAAGACGTAGACGGAGTAGAAGAGGTTGCCCACGTTGGCCAGCACGAGGTTGCCCCGGCTGTATGACGCGAGGTCCTTGGTGCGGAGCGCCTTGCCGAGCATCGGCAGGGTGCTGGCGGCGAAGATCACCGTGGCGGCGACGCCGGCGGTGATGGTGACGGAACTGCTCATCCCTCGACGCTAGGAAGTCCGCCTGCTCGGCCGCGTCGGGCGGATCACCCATCTACTCCCGGGGTCGGTGGGTGGGTTGACCCACGGCTCGGCTTACCTCGGAGACCAACCGCTCGAGTGGACCGCGCTGCCTGGCCAGCGCGAAGAGCGCGCCGACGGCCAGCGCGCCGAGCAGGTGCCACCGGAGGTCGAGGAGCCAGTCGGCGGACGCCGACGCCCCCACCGACCGTCCGGCCGCCACCACGATGACGTGCAGGCTGTAGAGCGTCAGCGTCATCGTGCCCGCACCGGCGGCGACCTGGACCCAGCGCTCCCGCCCCCTGCCCAGGGCGGGGACCAGCAGGAGGGACGCGCCGATCACGAGCATCGAGGTGCCGACCGTGTGCGCGAGGTCCACGATGGACCCGCTGTGCGGCGACCACACCCACAGCCAGGACCAGGAGCCGGTCGGCGTGGTGCCGTAGAGCCCGATGCGCAGCACCTCGTCCAGGTCCGCCCAGGTCTGCACCGGCTCCCACCGGTCGTAGGTGCGCACCAGGGCTGCTCGTGCCTCCTCACTGCGGGTGAGCAGCCGGTCGGTGGCCAGTGCCAGGACCGCGAGCCAGGCACCCGCGACGAGGAGGCGGCGGCCGACCCAGGCTTGCCGCAGTTCCAGGCGACCGATCGCCATACCCGCAAACAGGTAGGTGGCCCACGTGAGCACGGGGTAGTACCCGGTGATGGTGAGCTCGGTCAGCAGCTGCAGCGGATCTGCCAGCGAGGACGGCTGCGGCACCTCGAAGGAGGGATCGGGCAGGTGCGGTCGCAGCGCCAGGCTGACCACCGGCGAGAGCAGCCCCCAACCGAGCGCCAGGGCGCCGAGCTGCCCTGCGGACCAGCTGATCACCGGGACCGCGAGCAGGAACAGCACGCCGTAGAAGGTGAGGATGACCGCCAGGCCGGAGTCCAGGGCGCCGAGGAAGAGCCCCATCAGGGAGATGAGGATGGCGCGAGCGACCAGAGCCCGTCGACTGCCGCTGGTGGTGCGATCTGCCCGGCGGCGCGTCACCAGCGCGATCGAGACGCCGGCGAGGACGGCGAAGAGGGCGGCGGAGCGCCCCGACGTGATCTGGTACCACGTGTCCACTCCGCCGGGCCCCGGGCCGCGCGGGGCGACGAGGTGCGCCGTGATCATCCCCAGCAGCGCCAGGCAGCGCGCCAGGTCGATGCCGACGATGCGTCCCATGGGTCCCGATCCTCGCAGCCGAAGCGGTCGAATTCTCGTAGCGCGGGCCGTCGGGATGTGCAGGTCGCCCCGTGGCCGTTTCGCCCGCGTCCGGGGGAGGTGGGCTCAGAAGAAGGCGCGCACCAGCGCGGCGGTCACCGCCGCGGCCGCCACGACGACCAGGAAGTTGGCGCGCAGGACCAACAGCAGCACCGCCACGGCGACGCCCGCTGCGCGCGCATCCAGGACCACCCGTCCCTCATCCGTGAGGAATGCCTGCGTCACGATGAGGGCGGAGAGCAGCGCGACCGGTAGGAGTGGCGTCACGCGGTGCACCCAGGGGATGTCGAGCACGTGCTGGGGGACCAGGTAGCCCGCGAGCTTGAGCGCGTAGGCGAGGGCACACGCGGCGAGGACCGCGACCCACATGCTCATCGGTCGACCTGTGCCGCGGACGGTGCACGCCGGGGCAGGCCGACGACCAGTGCCGCCGCGACGGCGGCCAGGACGGGGATGCCCGCGGGGACGAACGGGGCCACGACCACCGTGACGAAGGCGGCCAGTGCGCCGGTTGCCAACGGGTCGCGGCCGCGCAGCCGGGGCCACAGCAGCGCGACGAAGGCGGCGGCAGCGGCGGCGTCGAGCCCGTACGCTCTCGGGTCCCCGAGGGCCGAACCGGCTAACGCACCCACGAGTGTCATCAGGTTCCAGAGCACGAAGATGCCGGCGCCGGTCAGCCAGAAGCCGATCCGCTGCTGACGGGTCCGCTGCTGGGTCACGGCCACCGCGGTCGACTCGTCAATCGTCAGGTGCGCCGCGAGCGCTCGCTTCCACCGGTGCACGCCGAGCAGCTGGGACACCTGGAGCCCGTAGAGGCCGTTGCGCACACCCAGCAGCGTCGAGCTGGCGACGGCCGCCACCGGGCTGCCGCCGGCACCGATCACGCCGAAGAACGCAAACTGTGACCCGCCGCTGAACAGCAGCAGGGACAGGGCCATCGCCTGCAGGACCGACAGGCCGGCGGCGACGGCGAGCGCGCCGGCGGTGATGCCGTAGGTGCCGGTGGCCACCGCCACTGCGAGAGACTTGCGGACGACCGTGGCGTCCTCGTCGAGAAGTCCTGCCCTCACAGGCCGGCCCGCACGCGGACCTCACGAATCGTCTCCCCCCCCGGTCCGACGATCCGCTCGCGCCACGCCCCGTCGGGGGTCAACCCGGCAGCGTCGGCGAACGCGCGCGACTGCTCGTCGGTGGCCGGCAGCCAGGCCAGCAGCGCCGTCCGGTCCCCGGCCCGCAGCGTGTCCGCAGCGGCGTTCAGCAGCCGGGAACCGTGCCCGGCCCGCCGTGCGTCCGGGTGCACCGCCAGGACGAGGACCTCACCGTCGGTGTCCTCGACGGAGTCATCGGTCGCCTCCGCGGGCCCGATCGCCGCAAAGCCGACCACCTGGTCGCCCGCGCACGCGACCAGCAGTCGGTGCAGCGGGGTGGGCGGGTCCTGCAACGACCGGCGCCACACCGAGGCGAACGCGTTGGGGTCGAAGGTCTCCAGCACGTCCGCGGGGATGCTGTCGGCGAACGCGTCCCGCCAGACCGTCGCCTGGACCAGCCCCACCGCGGGAGCGTCGGAGACCCGGCCGGTGCGGACACTGGCGTCAGCGAGCGGGCCGGGTTCGTGATCATGGGGGTGGGAATGGCTCACCCCACCAGTGTCCAACATGCCTCGGCTAGCCCCGCACCGGCCGGGATGCCGGGGGTCTGGGCCGACCACTATCGTCGGGGTATGGACCTCCACGTGCTGGTGACCACCGCCGGGCCGGAGCAGCCGCCGCCCGGGCTCCCCGTCGTCGTCGAGGTCCGGGACACC
>DATGRS010000079.1:0-9147 GCA_035303365.1 Ornithinicoccus sp. | reverse complement strand
CGTCACCGACTCCGAGCTGCGCCGCAACCCGACGGTCAAGGCGGAGTTCGAGGCGACCGGCGGCCGGCCGATGTCCGGTCTCCTGCTCACCTATCCCGTCCACCAGGCTGCCGACATCCTCTTCTGCAAGGCCAACCTCGTGCCGGTCGGCAAGGACCAGGTGCCCCACCTCGAGCAGGCCCGCGTCATCGCGCGCCGGTTCGACGAGCGCTACGGCCGCGCCGACGCCAGCCGGCCGGTCTTCCCCGCCCCCGAGGCGCTGCTCTCCGAAGTCACCAACCTGCTCGGCACCGACGGCACCAAGATGTCCAAGACCAAGGGCAACACCATCGAGCTGGGCATGGACGCGGACACCACCGCCAAGATCCTCAAGAAGGCGGTCACCGACGCCGACCGCAACATCACCTTCGACCCGGTGAACCGGCCGGAGGTCTCGAACCTGGTCCTGCTCGCCGCGATGGCCAGCGACCGTGACCCGCAGGACGTCGCGGCCGAGATCGGTGACGGCGGCGGTGGGACGCTCAAGAAGGTCGTCACCGAGGCGGTCAACGAGCACTTCGCGCCGATCCGTGCCCGCCGCGCCGAGTTGCTGGCGGACATGGGGCAGCTCGAGCAGATCCTCGCCCGGGGCAACGAGCGCGCCAACCAGACTGCCGAGGCGACGCTGGACGAGGTCCGCACCGCCATGCAGATGACCTACTGAGGTGCGGGTTCTCCTCGCCACCGGGCAGTATGCCGAGACGCCCGGGCCACTCTCCGCGGCGGCGAGGCTCGCCGAGGGTTGGCGACGGCACGCTCCCGGTGACCAGGTCGTCGTGGCGCCGGTGTCCGACGGCGGGTCCGGCTTCGTCGAGGTGCTGGCTCACGCGCTGGACGCGCAGCCGGCGCCGGTGGTCGTGACCGGCCCGACCGGGGCGGAGGTGCCGGCCCACCTCCTGCTGCACGGAGGAGCCGCGTATGTCGAGGCGGGGCACGCCGCGGGACGGCACCTGGCCGCCGACGCGCTGGCGGCCGATCCCGGGGACGCCGCCACGCTGCAGAGCCTCACCAGCCGTGGTGTCGGGGAGCTCGTCGGCGCCGCGCTGGATGCCGGGGCGACGCGGATCGTGCTCGGCTGCGGTGACCTCGCCAGCCACGACGGCGGCGTCGGCATGCTCGAGGCGTTGGGTGCGGGCGAGGATCTGGCCGACCTACCGGCCGTGAGGGAGCGGTTCCGGGGGATCACACTGGTGCTGGCGCACGCCACCAACCTGCCGCTCACCGGCTTCCACGGTGCCAGCGCGGCGCTCGGGACGGAGCACGGAGTGCCGCCGCAGGTCACGCAACGGCTCGAGGAGCAGATGGGGCTGCTCACCGAGCGCGTCAACCGCGTCCTGCCACCTCGCAAGGACCTGCTCACCGGTCAGCTGATCAGAACTGAGCGCGCCGACGGCGCCGGCGTCGGCGGGGGAGTGGGCTACGCCGCGCTCCTGCTCGGCGCACAACCGGTCGTGGGCGCCGCCTTCGTCATCCAGGAGATCGGCCTGGCCCACGTGCTGCCGGGCTCGCTCGTCGTGACTGGCGGTGCGGCATACGACTGGCAGACCGTGCACGACGGCGTCATCGCGGAGGTGGCCCGCGCCGCGCTCGAGGTGGGCGCCCCGAGCATCGTGCTCGCGGAGCGCCTCGAGGTCGGTCGACGGGAGGGTATGGCGCTCGGCGTGTCCGGTGCCTACGCCCCGCGCGAGGGTGAGGACCTTGCTGACATGGCCGAACGGGTGGCGCGCACCTGGTCACCGCAGCGCTGAGCCAACCGGGTTGGGCCGGGGGCGCGGCGAGTGATGGCCTTTTCGCGGATCAGACGTACCCTGGAGGCAGGGAACAACGCCCCGCAGAGGGGCGTTGCGCCCGACAGCAGGTTTGCCGAGAGGACAGGACGGACAGATGAGCGTGCAGGACACCGAGACCCAGACCACGGGCGCAAAGACCGCGGAGCACGGCGTCGTCTTGACGCCGCTGGCGGCCGGCAAGGTCAAGTCGCTCCTCGAGCAGGAGGGTCGCGACGACCTGCGGTTGCGCATCGGCGTGCAGCCGGGCGGTTGCTCCGGCCTGATCTACCAGCTCTACTTCGACGAGCGCACCCTGGACGGTGACCTCACCTCCGAGTTCGACGGCGTCGAGGTCGTCGTCGACCGGATGAGCGCCCCGTACCTGGACGGTGCGTCCATCGACTTCGCCGACACGATCGAGAAGCAGGGCTTCACGATCGACAACCCCAACGCGGGCGGATCCTGCGCCTGCGGCGACTCCTTTAGCTGAGTCACCAGAGCACCGGACGGCCGGCCCCCTGCACGGGGGACCGGCCGTTCTGCATGTGCGCCATGCACAGCCGCGTGCCGGCCCCTCGCCGGTTCCGCGATAGGTTGCCGCAGTGAGAATCGCTGTCTGCGGGTCGATCGCGACCGACCACCTGATGACCTACCAGGGCCGCTTCGCCGACTCGCTGGTCCCCGAGGAGCTCGCCAAGATCTCCGTGTCCTTCCTGGTGGAGGACCTGCAGTTCCGCCGCGGCGGCATCGGCGCCAACATCAGCTTCGGCATGGCGCGGCTGGGACACCAGCCGGTGCTGGTCGGGTCCGTCGGGGAGGACTTCGTCACCTACCGGTCCTGGCTCGAGCGGCACGGCGTGAACTGCGAGCACATCCACGTCTCCGAGGTGCGGCACACCGCACGGTTCGTCTGCACCACCGACGAGGACATGGCCCAGATCGCCTCCTTCTATGCCGGCGCGATGAGCGAGGCGAGGGACATCGAGCTCGGACCGATCATGGCCGCCGTCGGCGGACTCGACCTGGTGATGGTCAGCCCCGACGACCCGCAGGCGATGCTGCGCCACTCCGCCGAGTGCCGCAGCCGCGGCATCCCGTTCGCCGCGGACCCCAGCCAGCAGCTGGCCGTGATGGACGGTTCCTCGATCCGCCAGCTCGTGGACGGCGCGACCTACCTGTTCACCAACGAGTACGAAGCTCACATGACCGAGAAGAAGACCGGGTGGAGCGCCGAGGAGATCCTCGACCGCGTGGGCACCAGGGTCATCACCCGCGGGCGGGACGGCGCGACCATCCTGAGCCGCGACGGCGAGACGATCGAGGTCCCGATCGCCGCCAACGTCGACCGGGTCGACCCCACCGGTGTCGGCGACGCCTTCCGTGCCGGCTTCCTGGCCGGCCTGGCCTGGGGCCTGTCGCTGGAGCGCTGCGCCCAGCTCGGCTCCACCCTGGCGAGCTATGTGCTCGAGACGGTGGGCACGCAGGAGTACACCTTCGACAACGACGACTTCATCGCCCGGCTGAGCGACGGTTATGGGGCAGCGGCCGGCGCCGAGGTCGCGGGCCACCTGGCCTGAGCCGTATGCCGATTGAACCGGCTCCCTCGCCGTGGCACCTCGATCTCGGGCAGGCCGAGCCGGGGGAGGACCTGATCGGCGTCGGTGCCGACCTGGCGCCCGGCACCCTGCTCGCCGCCTACCGGTCCGGGATCTTCCCCATGGGGCTGGGTCCGCGGGGCGGGGGAGTGATGGGGTGGTGGTCACCGGACCCGCGGGGGATCCTCCGTCCACAGGACCTGCGGGTCACCAGGTCCCTGCGACGGTCCGTCGCCCGCTTCGACTACCGCGTCGACACCGCGTTCGACGAAGTCGTGGCTGGCTGCGCCGCCCCTGGCCGGGAGGGGCGATGGATCACGCCGACGATTGCCCGGGCCTACGGGGAGCTCCACCGGCTGGGCTGGGCGCACTCGGTGGAGACGTGGCTGGACGACGAGCTCGTCGGTGGTCTCTACGGCGTCGCGGTCGGTGGGCTGTTCGCGGGTGAGTCGATGTTCCACCGGGTCGCGGACGCCTCCAAGGCGGCGCTCGTGCACCTCGTGTCGCTGGTGTCGCCGACGGACGCGCTGATCGACGTGCAGTGGCGGACCGACCACCTGGCGACCCTGGGTGTCACCGAGGTGAGCCGCACGGCATACTTGCGCTTGCTGGGTGACGCTCTGCGGCACCCGCTCCCCACGGCCTTCGACGTCCGGGGCGCTTGAGAACCCACGTGTCCCACGGGACTCAGGCCGCCAGTCGCCGAAAGGCCCGACATTCGTGTCTGCCCTGCCCTTCCATCGGAAGGCTGAGAGGGTAGGCTCTGGCGTGGTAAACCATGGCTCGACAGTGAGGTGCGCATTGCAACGGCAGAATGCCCCAGCCCGTCGCCGCAACCGTAGGCTCGGCGGCCTCGGTCTGATGGCGGCTCTAGCCCTGGTCCTGAGCGGCTGTGGGGCGGAGTTCCAGCGGGGTTACCTCCCCGAGCCGGTGACCGAGATCGGCGACCGGGTCGTCGGCTTCTGGAACTGGACCTGGATCGCCGCGCTCGCGATCGGGGTCCTCGTGTGGGGCCTGATCCTGTGGTGCGTCGTGGCCTACCGCCGCAAGAAGGACGAGACCGGCCTGCCGGTGCAGCTGCGCTACAACATTCCGCTGGAGATCCTCTACACGATCGTGCCGATCCTGATGGTCGCGGTCCTGTTCGGCAAGACCGTCGAGCTCCAGCACGACATGGTCGACACCTCACAGCCCGCGGACGTCACCGTCAACGCGATCGGCAAGAAGTGGTCCTGGGACTTCAACTACGTCGAGGACCAGGCGCACATCGTCGGCACGCAGGCTCTGGGCCTGAGCAAGGGCGAGGAGGGGCTGCCCGAGACGCTGCCGACGCTGGTCCTGCCGGTCGACAGCCGCGTCGAGTTCGTGCTGACCTCGCGCGACGTCATCCACTCGTTCTGGGTCCCGCAGTTCATCACCAAGCTCGACATGCTGCCGGGTCGGGTCAACACCTTCCAGGTCGTCACGACCGAGGAGGGCATCTTCCAGGGCAAGTGCGCCGAGCTCTGCGGCGCCTACCACTCGCAGATGCTGTTCCAGGTCGAGGTCGTGTCGCAGGCGGAGTACGACGAGTTCATCACCAACCTGAAGGCCAGCGGGGGCGAGGGGCTTATCGGCAACGAGGCGAACCTCTACGGCTTCCAGCAGGGTGAGCCGGCGAAGCTGCCGCCCGAACTGCTCGAGGACTACAACGCCTCCATCGAGGAAGAGGAGGGCAACTGATGGCCATCACCACCACGCGGCCGTCTGGACCGGTCGTCCCCGCTCGCGAGCCGGGAAGGCCCAACGAGAGTCTGGGCCGTCAGATCGTCAAGTGGATGACCACGACCGACCACAAGGTCATCGGCAACCTCTACTTCGTCACCACCGTCATGTTCTTCATGCTCGGCGGGCTGCTGGCGCTGATCATCCGCCTCGAGCTGTGGACACCTGGTCTGCAGGTGGTGGACAACCCCGAGCAGTTCAACCAGATGTTCACCATGCACGGCACAATCATGCTGTTGCTCTTTGCCACCCCTCTGTTCGCCGGCTTCGCCAACGCGATCATGCCGTTGCAGATCGGTGCTCCGGACGTCGCGTTCCCGCGGCTGAACATGTTCGCCTACTGGCTGTTCCTCTTCGGCGGTCTGATCACGGTCGGCGGCTTCCTCGCACCCGGCGGTGCGGCCTCGTTCGGCTGGTTCGCCTACCAGCCGCTGGCCGGCGCGGCGCACAGTCCCGGCATCGGCGGTGACCTCTGGGTGATGGGTCTGGCGATGACCGGTTTCGGCACCATCCTCGGCGCCGTCAACTTCATCACCACGATCGTCTGCATGCGCGCCCCGGGTATGACCATGTTCCGGATGCCGATCTTCACCTGGAACATCCTGGTGACCTCCATCCTGGTCCTCATGGTCTTCCCGGTCCTGGCCGCGGCGTTCTTCGGGATGGCCGCAGACCGGATCATCGGCGCGGAGATCTACAACCCGGAGCACGGCGGAGCCATGCTCTGGCAGCACCTCTTCTGGTTCTTCGGGCACCCCGAGGTCTACATCATCGCGTTGCCGTTCTTCGGCATCATCACCGAGATCCTTCCGGTGTTCAGCCGCAAGCCGGTCTTCGGTTACAAGACGTTGGTCTTCGCCACCGTGGCGATCGCGGCGCTGTCGGTGAGCGTCTGGGCCCACCACATGTACGCCACCGGCGCCGTGCTGCTGGAGTTCTTCGCGATCATGACGATGCTGATCGCGGTGCCGACGGGCGTGAAGTTCTTCAACTGGATCGGCACGATGTGGGGCGGCCATCTCACGTTCGAGACACCCATGCTCTGGGCCATCGGGTTCCTCGTGACCTTCCTCTTCGGCGGTCTGACCGGCGTCATCCTGGCCAGCCCGGTCCTGGACTTCCACGTCACCGACTCCTACTTCGTGGTGGCGCACTTCCACTACGTGGTGTTCGGCACCGTGGTGTTCGCGATGTTCGCCGGCTTCTACTTCTGGTGGCCCAAGTTCACCGGCCACATGCTCGACGAGAAGCTGGGCAAGCTGCACTTCTGGATGCTGTTCTTCGGCTTCCACGGCACGTTCCTGATCCAGCACTGGCTGGGTGCCATGGGCATGCCGCGCCGCTACCCGGACTACATGCCCGAGGACGGCTTCACCTGGATGAACCAGGTCTCCACAGCCTCCGCGCTCCTGCTGGGTGCCTCGATGCTTCCCTTCCTGTATGCCGTGTGGAAGAGCTTCCACAGCGAGAAGGTCACGGTCGACGACCCGTGGGGCTATGGCGCATCCCTGGAGTGGGCCACGTCGTGCCCGCCCCCGCGGCACAACTTCAACACGATCCCGCGGATCCGCTCCGAGCGTCCCGCGTTCGACCTGCACCACGCCAACGTGGCCACGATGGAGTCGGCAGAGCCGGACAAGGGAGTGCTGGAGAGCCTGCTCGGCGGTCCTGACACCGACCCCCGCGGAGACGAGGGCACGGTGACCGGTGGTCAGCGCGGCCACGACGACCCCTCCCGCGACCGCACCGACGACGACATCGATGGAGACCGTTCATGAAGGTTGAGAGCAAGCTCTTCCTCTACCTGATGCTCTTCTTCCTCATCGTGGGGGTGATCTACGCCTACTTCACCTACTCCACCGGCGACGGCGAGTGGGTCGGCATCGTTGCTCTCCTGCTGACGGCGGCCATGTCAGGACTCATCTCCTGGTACCTGGCCAAGTCGGGGCGCACGGTCGACTTCCGCCCGGAGGACAACCCGGAGGGGGAGATCGCCGACCAGGCTGGCCCCTACGGTCACTTCAGCCCTCACTCGTGGTGGCCCTTCTGGCTTGCACTGTCGGCCGCGGTCCTCTTCCTCGGCATCGCGATCGGCTGGTGGATGGTCATCATCGCCGTCCCGTTCGTCGCGCTGGCGACCGTGGGCTGGACCTTCGAGTACTTCCACGGCGAGAAGGCCGTCTAGCGCTCTCAGAGACGTTCCGCAGCGGCCGCCGCATCCTCTTGGGTGCGGCGGCCGCTGCGTGTCACGCTCAACCCCAGCCGAGCGCGTGCAGTTTCGCGTCGTCGATGCCGAAGTGGTGCGCGATCTCGTGGACCACCGTGACGGCAACCTCGTCGATCACCTCGTCCCGGTCCTGGCACATGCGCAGGGTGGGTCCGCGGAAGATGGTGATGCGGTCGGGCATCGGTGCGCCGAACAGGTCGTCGCGCTCGGTCAGCGGGACACCGTCGTAGACGCCCAGCAGGTCCGGGTCGTCCTCGGGCGGTTCGTCCTCCACCAGGAATACCACGTTGTCGAGCAGGTCCATCAGCTGTGGTGGGACCTCGTCCAGTGCGTCCCCGACGGCCTCCTCGAACTCCTCGCGACTCATCTCGACGGGATCGTGCGCGGGCTCCTCGAGATGGCGGTGCTCGTCAGGGTCCACGTCGTCAGTATGCCGGGCGGCCGGGTGAGCAGCCGGCCCCGGGTCTAGCTGCGCAGGGGTTGGCAGGGGACGCCCTTGCATGCTCAGACGCGGGGAACGTGCACGGGTGCACGCGCTCAGTCCAGCAGAGGGCCGAGTGAGCGATGGTAGGGCTCCACGTCGTTCAGCTCGTCGGAGAGGAGCCGGAACACCGCGGCGCGCAGGATCGCCTGACGCGCGGCACCGTCGGCCCAGCGCTCCATCGCGGTCGGGTCCGCGCCCAGCCAGGTGACGGCGTCCAACACGCAGACAGCCTCCGCCCAGAGGGCGGGCCGCCAGTAGGCCGCGACGTCGATCACGAGCGGGACTCGGTCCTGGTCGAGCAGCACGTTGTTCGCAAGGTCGCCGTGGACGAGCCGCTCGGGACCGAGGTCGCCAGCGGGTCCCGCGGTGCGCAGCTCACGACTCAGCCTACCCAGCAGGGCACGTGTCTGCTCCGGGAGGACGGCCGGCGCAGGTGCGTCGCCGAACGCGACCCGTTCGGCCCGGGCCCACCGGTCGTCCCGCCGGGGTAGCCCGTCGGGGCGGATCGGCACCGCCGCGGCCAGCCTGGCGTGGAAGAGCCGTGACGTCGCGGTCAGGACGTCCAGATCGTGACACGGTGAGGCCCCGGGCTCGAATCGCGTGGCCCCCCATCCGTCGACGACCCAGCGCAGGTCGCGGGTGGGAATCGGCATCGCCAGGCGGAGTGTGCGCGGTCGCTCAGAGTCGAGCTGAGCGGCGAACGGTGCCAGGACTGGGTTCAGCACGGCGGCGACCCGCTCATCCCGACCGGGGGAGAGGACCAGGTCACCGGCGCACACGCTATGTCCCTGGCCTCCGGCGAGCGGCACGCCCGGCCCGGGGACGGCGAAGAGGTCGAACACCTCCAGAGGGGGCGGCGTGGTCATGGTGGCATCACCTCCTGCGAGCGGGGCGATCCACCACGTGGCAGCCTGACCACCACGTGGCAGCCTGACCGCCACAGAGCGAGCGTGGGTTTGCCCCACCACGCGCGTGGACAATGCCGCGCGTGCCAGTGCGAACCCGCGCGTGCAAGGACGAACCCGCGCTCGCTCCGCGGTCCCTGGTCCGGAGATCTGGGCGCGTTCGCTGGACTGAGGAACGCGCCCAGGACCGGGCAACGATCCCCGGGCCTGGGCGCGATCGCTCAGCGACTCAGTGGCGGTCGTCCGAGCGCAGTGCTGCGGTCTCGTCGGCCCGGTCGACCGACTCTTCCACGGCAACCGCGGGGCCGCCCGGCAGCGCCTCAACCTCACCGTGGTGGTGCGCCGCGGCAAGCTCGGACGGGGT
>DATGRS010000078.1:0-8452 GCA_035303365.1 Ornithinicoccus sp. | reverse complement strand
ACGACGTCGACGACGTTGCGCTGGGTACGTCGGTGGCTGCGCAGGTCGGTGCCGATCTGGTGCGCGGACACCAGCAGCATGAAGGCCATCCCGCCGCTCATGACGCTGGCGACGACCACGGCGATGGAGACCCGGGTGGTGGTGTCGAAGAAAGTGGGAACGGTGCCACCGTCGGTGGCCAGAGCGATCGCCGCGGCCGGGGCGGTCATCAGGGCGGCCAGGACCCCGCCGGCGCCGACGACCTGCCAGAGTGCCAGTGTCGCGCCGGGCGTGCGGCGCAGTGAGGTGATGCCCGGCAGGACACGGGGCAGCACCGCCGTCAGCAGGATGGCGGTGAGCGCTAGGGCAAGGACCGGTAGGGCGGAGGACACAGTGCCTCCAGATTAGCCTGCTTCGGTGTCTGTCACCTCGGCAAGGGCCGCCCGAATCTGGGCGAGCTCAGACTCGGACGCGCCGCCAAGGAAGTGCATCATGGCGGACTTGCGGTCACGGGTGTCCAGCGACTCCAGCGTGCTGCGCATCGACACGGCGGTCATCTCCTCGCGGGAGCCGGCCGGGGAGTACTGCCAGGCGCGGCCGTCCCGCACTCGGGTGACGACCTTCTTCTTCGCCAGCCGGTCCAGGACCGTCATGACGGTGGTGTAGGCGAGGTCGCGGTTCTCAACGAGACGCTCGTGGACATCGCGCACACTCAGATGGCCGTCACTGTCCCAGAGGACATCCATGACGGCTCGCTCCAGGTCACCAAGACTCGCTCCAAACGGCCACATGCCGTCATGATATCCCGAAAGCGCCCTGAAAACTACATCGCGTAGGAGACGTTCGTCTCACGGACGCGACAGCGGTCAGCTGTGCGAGTAACCCTGTGGGTTCGCCTGCTGCCAGCGCCACGTGTCGGCACACATGTCGTCGAGGGAGCGCTCCGTGCGCCAGCCGAGCTCCTCGTGCGCGGCTGACGGATCGGCATACGACGCCGCGACGTCCCCAGCGCGCCGCGGGACGACCTCGTAGGGGATGTCCCGGCCGGACGCCCGCTCGAACGCGGCGATCAGCTCGAGCACGCTGGTCCCGCGGCCGGTGCCGAGGTTCCACACCGAGAGCGGTCGGTCGTGGGCGCTGACGTGCTCCAGGGCAGCAAGGTGCCCCCGCGCCAGGTCCACGACGTGGATGTAGTCCCGCACCCCCGTCCCGTCAGGTGTCGGGTAGTCGTCCCCGAACACCTGCACCTGCTCGAGCCGCCCCACCGCGACCTGGGCGATGAACGGCATCAGGTTGTTCGGGATCCCCTGCGGGTCCTCCCCGATCCGGCCCGACGGATGCGCCCCGACCGGGTTGAAGTAGCGCAGCAGGGCGAACCGCCACTCCGGGTCGGTCGCGGCGAGGTCGCGCAGGATCTGCTCGATCATCACCTTGGTCCACCCGTAGGGGTTCGTGGCCGAGGTGGGCAGGTCCTCGGTCATCGGGACCGACGCCTTGGCTCCGTAGACGGTTGCGGAGGAGGAGAACACCAGCCGCCGCACGCGGTGCTCCTGCATCGCGCGCAGCAACGAGAGGGTGCCGGCCACGTTGTTGTCGTAGTACTCCAGGGGCTTGCCGACGCTGTCGCCGACGGCCTTGAGCCCTGCGAAGTGGATGACGGCGTCGAACCCCCCGTCGGCGAAGACGCCACGGAGTGCCTGGTGGTCCCGCAGGTCGACGTTGTGGACCGAGATCGGCCGACCGGTGAGCTCCTTGAGCCGTCCCATCACGGCGGGGACGGCGTTGCTGAAGTTGTCGACGATCGAGACGTCGTGCTCAGCGGCCAGCTCCACGACGGTGTGCGAGCCGATGAAGCCTGCGCCGCCGGTGACCAGAACTCTCTGCCTCATCCTCCGATCGTGCCAGACGCGAGCGGTCAGGCCTGCGCCGCGGCAAGCGTCCCGTTGACCAGGTGGCCGTCGTGCAGCTCGACGAGACGGTCGGCCCGCCCCATCAGGATCGGGTCGTGGGTCGAGACGACCGCGGCGATCCCGCGCTGGTGCGTCAGCTCGGACAGCAGGTCCATGATCGTCGCCGCGGTGTCGGAGTCCAGCTGCCCGGTGGGCTCGTCCGCGATGAGGATCTGCGGGTCGCCGACGAGCGCCCGCGCGATGCCGACGCGTTGCTGCTGGCCACCGGACAGCTCGTACGGGCGCTGCGTGCCGTGCTTGCCGAGGGACACCTGGTCCAGGGCCCGGGCGACCCGTTCGGCGCGCTCGGCCACCGGTGTGTTCTTGAGCCGCAGGGCCACCTCGACGTTCTCCGCCGCGGAGAGCACCGGCACCAGCCCGAAGGACTGGAAGATGTGACCGACCATCTCGCGGCGCACCGCCAGCACGTCGTTCTCCTTCATCTCCGACAGGACCCGGCCGTCCCCGAGCAGCACCCGTCCGGAGGTGGGGCGGTCCAGGCCGCCCAGGATGTTGAGGAGCGTCGTCTTGCCCGAGCCGGACGGCCCGCGCACGACGGTGAGCTCGCCGGGGTGCACCTCCACGTCCACGTCGACGAGGGCGTGCACCTCGGCGGCGCCCCTGCCGAACGTCCGGGAGACCTTCTCGGCCCTGAGCAGGTAGTCGCTCACTGTCCCTCCTCAGGACGGCGGAACGCGGCGTGGGGATCGTCGTCCTGGACCGTATGCCGGTGCGCGCCCGGTTCCGTCGGGGCACCTGGGTCCACGTCGGGCGTATGGCGGTCCGCCCCGGTCCCCTCGCCCGCCAGGTGGTGCGGCTCGGGCTCGACAGGTCGGTTGCGCTCCTGGTCGGGCCACACGCCCACGTGGTCGGACTCGAGCTCGAGCCGCACGCGGTCCCGCAGGCCGAGCTCGGTCACGTAGCCGCTCGGCAGCTGCATCCGTCCGGCGCGGTCGATCACGGTGTACTCCTGCGCCACCAGGTGCTCCCGCCCGTGCTCGTCGACCTCGACGTGCCGCAGCACCTCCGTGGAGGTGTTGCCGTCACGGATCTGGACGGTGCGGCGCACGTGGTCGGCGATGGTCGGGTCGTGCGTCACGATGAGGACGGTGACGCCGAGGCGCTCCGACGCATCCCGCATCGACTCGAGCACCACCTCGGACATCGCGTCGTCCAGCTCACCGGTGGGCTCGTCCGCCAGCAGCACTGAGGGGTTGTTGGCCACGGCGGTGGCGATCGCGACCCGCTGCTGCTGACCGCCGGACATCTCGGCCGGTCGTCGGTCGGCCACGTCCGCCACGTCCAGCAGCTCGAGCAGCTCGGCGACGCGCTGCCTCCGCTCGTGCGCGCCGCTGATCAGCAGCGGCAGCGCGACGTTCTCGGCAGCGGTGAGGAACGACATCAGGTTGCGGGAGGTCTGCTGCCAGACGAAGCCCACCGTGTGCCGCTGGTAGTGCACGCGCTGCTTGCGCGTCATCGCGTTGAGGCTGACGCCTGCCACGGTGGCCCGCCCGCCGGTCGGCTTGTCGAGACCGGACAGGATGTTGAGCAGGGTCGACTTGCCCGAGCCGGAGGCGCCGACGAGCGCGACGACATCGCCGGGCTCGACCCGCAGGTTCAGCCCCTGCAGGGCCTGGATCTCGACGCCCTCCGTCGAGTAGATGCGGACGAGGTCCTCGCAGAGGATGTCCGGTCCGTCGTGGTCGCGGCCGGCGAGACCGCTCGGGTGGCTCTGGGTAGCTGTCATGACTCCTCCACCTGGATGGTGACATGTGTCGGGACTGAGGGGATGGGTCCAAGCCGGTTCATCGCGCCTACCTCTCCTCACCGCGCCGGAGCTGTCCGGCCAGGTCGGCTCTGCCAGACAGTGCGGCCGACACGGCGACGGCGAGCATGACGGTGACCAGGATGCCGAGGGCCACCGGTCCCAGGACCAGCCAGTCGATGGCCAGCGCCGGTTGCTGCGACCCGCCGGTCAGTCCGGTCAGGTCGATCGCGCGCAGCAGGAGCCACGGGACCACCAGGCCGAGCGCGGCGCCGACGAGGAAAGCCATGGTCACGAGGGGGCCCAGCTCCCAGGCGGTGAGCCCCCGCGCCTGCCGCTGGCTGAGCCCGAGCGTCCGCAGGACCGCGAACAGTGACGTCCGCGCCGAGGCTCCCATCAGCTGGACGAAGAGCACCGCGAGCACCGTCAGAGCCGTGGTGGCGGCGACGGCGGCGACGAACAGCCGGGTCATCGTGCCGGTGACCGGAGCCTCGCGGAAGACCTCCAGCTTGTCCTGCGGCGTCTCCGCCAGGGCATGAGGCACCGCGCCGTTTAGCGCCTCGACCAGCTGGTCCCCGTCCTCGGGGCTGCTGGCCTTGAGCAGCACGACCTCTCCGCGCGGGACGGTGCCACCGTCCGCCTCCCACTGGGTGCGGTCGACGACCAGGAACTCGCCACGGGTCCGCACCCCCGGCAGTGCGTCCACGTGACCCACGATGTCGACCTGCCCGTGCCCCTCCAGGGTCGCGGTCCCCGAGTCACCCTCCAGGGACCCGCCGGTGAGCACAGGGGTGCCGGCCGAGTCCTCGAACAGCGCTTCGGGGAGCGCGGCGATCGGGGTGTCGGCCCAGACCCGGGGGAGCGTGCTGTCGACGATGTAGACGACCAGCCCGCGTCCCTCGGCGTCGCCGGACAGGTCCATGTTGTTGGCCGCGGCCCGGATCGCCGACACCTCGGCCACCCCCTCGACATCCCGCACCGCGGCGACATCCTCCTCGGTCCACGCCGGACCGGACAGCCGCACGTCGGCCCCGGAGGTGCGCCATACAGCCGACTCGGCGCCGGTGCTGATGGTGGAGGCGAGGACGGAGGAGAGCACCGCTACCGAGACCCCGAGGATGACCGCCAGCGCGGGAATGACCCCACCGGCCGGGTCACGCACCGCGCGGGCCGCACCCAGGAAGTTCGTCAGTCCGCGACGCCCGCGGAAGACCGCCATGAGGGCGTGCACCGGCGCCGGATAGAGCCGCAGCGTGATGACGCACGCCGCCAGCGCGAGCAGGATAGGGGTGGCCGCCATGAGCACGTCGGTGCCGGTGTCGACGTCGATGGCTGAGACGGCCTCACCAGCGGATCCGGACTGCCCGGGAGCGCCCGCGGACTGTGTCACCCCGGTCAGTCCACGGTCGAAGAGCCGCCACACTGCTAGCCCGGCCAACGCGAGGACGACAAGCTCGACCAGCACCCGGAGCCGGCCGGCCGTGCGGCTGCTCAGGTCCCTGCGGGTCGAGCGGTCCGCGGTGCTCGCGGTCCACGCGAGCAGCACCGCTGGCGCGATCCCGACCAGCGCCACGGCGACCCACTCGCCCGGGCCGCTGGAGGTTGGCTCGGCCAGGGTGGCGGCGTAGTGCCCGGCCACCGCCGCGGGCACGCCGACCAGCAGCCCCTCGAGTGCCATCACGCCGCGGACCTGCGCCGGTGAGCCCCCTCGCGCGGCGGCCAGGGCGAGAGCTGACTGGCGCCGGGAGGTGATCAGCCGCGCCGCGAGGGCGAAGACCGCCAGCGCCACACCCAACGGGCCAGCCGCAACCACAGCCAGGATGGAGGCGGTCGCGCGCTGCTGCTGGGACAGCGCCTCGAAGGTGTCGAGCACCTCGGTGGAGAAGGTCGTCTGGATCGGCGGCTCGTCCAGGTTGATGTCGGGGCTGTTGAAGGTGGTGTTGAAGTCGTCGGGGTCGGCGGGCAGGCGCAGGTCCTGCTGCGTGGAGGTCAGCGCGATCAGCTGGGCGGTCACCTGTTCCACCTCGTCGCCGCGCACGGTCTCGGCGTCGAGCGGGTAGAAGAGGTGCATCGCGTTGTTGGTGATCGGTCCGGTGGACCCGGGGTTGGCGGGCGGGAGGTATGCCGTCACGAACCCCTGTAGGCCGGCGTTGCCGTCAAAGATCTCGCCGACGGAGATCGAGTTGGGCATGTGCTGCCAGCGGGTGTCCTCCGGGTCGGTCGGCGTGAAGGTGCCGGTGACCAGGTAGTCGGCGAACTCGTCACCGGGCTCGAGGTTGAGCGCCTCGGCAGCCTCGTCCAGCAGCAGGACCTGGACGGGTCCGCTGGCGGTGCCCTCCGGGATGTCCTCTGGGGGGAGCTGGGGGCTGGTGTTGAGGACGATCGCCGGCCACTCGCCGGACGTCAGCTCGACGTGCTCGGCCAGGAGCGGGTCGATCCGGGCCTGGACGAAGACCTGGGCGAACTCGGTGCCCTCGGGCGGCACGTGCCCGACGTCGTTCTTGCCCAGCTCGACGAAGAACTGGCCGGTCTGCATCATCGACCGCAGCGGCTCCGGCTGCGCCTCCCGGGTCGCCTCGAGCCCGGCGACCAGCGTGCCCCAGGTGTCCTCGGCGGAGGTGTACTCGCGGTCCGGGGCGGGCACGATGGTCGCTGTCCAGGTGGCGCTGAGGTCCCGTTGCTGGGGGGACAGTGCGCCGATCTGGTAGGGCAGCTGCCGTCCGTTCATGTCCAGGATGTAGCGCGGCCACAGGGTCGTCGCGCAGGCGACGAGCGCGACCAGCAGGGCCAGCAGCAGCGACGGCCAAGGGTCAGCCAAGAAGGCGCGTAGCGCGACACCGGCGCGCGTCGGCACCCGGGTCTGGGCGTGGCGGCTCACCGGATCTCCTCGCGGTACTCGTTGTCGAGGGCCTGCCGGCGCACGGTCACGTAGAGCACCGCGAGCAGGAGCAGGAGCGCCCCCGCGAGGGCGAGGAGCAGGCCGGCCCAGAGCGGGACCTCAAGGACGAGAGGTGCGGGGAGCTGCACCTGGCCGGCGAGGGTCGTGCTGCGGGAGAGCTCGGGCACCACCAGCCGGCCGACGAGCCACCCGGCCAGGAGGCCGAGGCCGATCGAGGCGAGCACCACCCACAGCAGCTCAGCCGTGCGGGCCCGCGCCTGGCCACCCGGTGTCATGCCGAGGGCGCGCAGCACCGACACCTCGGGTCGGCGCACACTCAGCAGGTTGGCCGCCACCGCGCCGATACCGGTCACTGCCAGGAGCACGGCTCCGGCGGAGGCCACCCAGAAGACCAGCCGGACCGCGCCGGCCGCGTCCGTCACGGACGTCGTCGCCACCCCGGTGGCGGCGGCGATGCCAGGCACCTGACGCACCGCCTCCAGCGCCGACTCGGGGTCGCTGCTGGTGGCCCACAGCTGGCTCGGCGGGTCCATGGCCTGGCCGATCGACGCCAGGTAGGTGCTCAGGGCTGAGCTGTCCACCAGCACCGAGTGCGGAGCGGTGGACCCGGGCACCGCGGTGACGATCGCGGCGATCTCGGCGGGCACGTTGCGCCCGAAGGCCTGGATCGTGATCGGCGCACCGACCTGGAACTCCGCGGTGTCGGCGAGGGACCTGGTGATGGCGACCGGGAGTGCCCCGCCCCCGCCCCCGGGCGAGGGGTCAACGCCCTCGATGGGCGCCGCGCTGCCGTCGGTCTGCGCCGACCCGTCCGCGCCCACGCCCGGGTCCGGTCCGGCGAGGGCTTTCCCGCCGAGTCCGGGCGCGCGCAGCGGGACCACCCCGACTGCCTCGTTCTGGAAGGTGCTCAGCTCCTCGCGTCCGGTGGTTCCGGTCAGCACCAGTCCCGTTGCGCCAGCCTGCAGGGTTCCGACGGTGGGAGACGGGAGGTTGTCGGCCTCCGGCCACCCGGTCGGGATGGGGCTCTCCCAGTCGGCGAGCGCAGGGTCGGCCAGCAGGTCGGTGTCGTCGGCGGCGCCGTTGGACGCCTCCAGTCCGGTCACCCTTGCTTCGAAGTCGTAGAACCGTCCGGTCTGCGGAAGCCCGAGGTCGATACCGACCAGGCTGCGGCCAGGTGCCGCGGCCACCGGCACCTGCACGGTCGCGGTGGTCTCGGTGGGGGAGGCGGACACCCGAGGTGTCCCGGGCAGCTCGTTCAGGGAGACGTCGAACTCGAACGGGATCGGCGGTGCCTCGACCCGCAGGAGGGTGGTGCTGGACGCATCCCAGAACCACAGCACCGTGCTGAGCTCCTTGCCCTGGGTGAACTCCCGCAGCTCCAGCCCGACCTGCTCCCAGGCCATCTGCTCGACGAAGTCCATGAACTCAGGATCGGTTGGGTCGGCGCCCTCGCCGGAGGAGAACTGCTCCTTGGCCTCCTCGTAGCTCTGGTCCACCGCCTCCTGCAGGTCGGCGGGCGGGGTGAGGTCCAGCTCGACCGTCAGGTCCAGGCTCGTTGCGGTGCCCGGAAGTGGGACCCCCGCTGAGGGGACGGTCGGCCCGCGGAGCACGTCCGCGACCTCGGACACGTCGAAGACGCCCTCGGGCACCCGGGCGGCATCGGCCAGCCGGTCCACGGGCAGTGCCGTGAAGGAGACCACGCTTGCGCCGACCCGGCCGTCGGCCAGCCACACCGGCGCCGAGGCGTCGATCCCCGGCGTTCCCTCCAGGGTCGGCACGGCGCTCAGCGTCGTGCCGGAGACCGGCGTGCTGACCGGCACGGCCCGGATGTCCGAGCCCCGGGCGAGCGCCGCCACGCTG
>DATGRS010000077.1:0-3427 GCA_035303365.1 Ornithinicoccus sp. | reverse complement strand
TCATGTCGCGGACCCCGGTGGCCAGGATCACGGCGGCGCTCTCGGCGAGGGACGCGTCGTCGAGGACGACCTCGAAGTGCCCGTCCGCCTCCCGCACCTCCTGGGCAGCCTGCTCCCGGACGCTGACCGTGGCGTAGCTCTCCAGATCCGCCCTGGCCATCGCCCGGAACTCCGACGGTGGACGTCCGTCGTGGGTGGCGAAGTTGTGCAGGTGGCTGGCCGGTGCGTTGCGGTAGTTCCCGGAGTCAAGCAGCAGGACCGAGTGGTGCATCCGGCCGAGGGTGAGCGCCGCCTGGAGGCCGGCGGGACCACCGCCGATCACGATGACGTCGTGCATGGGATTCTCCTGTCGTTCTGTCTGTGCCTTGCGAACAGAACCATCGTGTGACTTCATGTCAACATGAAGTCAAGTGCTATCAAGACGTGGTCCGTCGGGGAGGTCGCCGAGCGCTTCGAGCTGCCGACAAACGTGCTCCGGCACTGGGAAACGGTAGGGCTGTTGGCGCCGGACCGCGACCCCGGAGGGAGGCGCCGCTACAGCCGTGACGACATCGCCCGGATCGCCACCATCCAGCGCAGCAAGAACGCCGGGATGAGCCTCGACCAGATCCACATGCTGCTCGACTCGGAGGCTCCCGGTCGGCACTCGGTCCTCGAGGAGCACGTGGCGGACCTGGACCGTCGAATGGCGGAGATGCGTGTCTCCCGGGAGATGACGCTGCACGCACTGCGGTGCGAGGCCCATGACATCAGCAGCTGTCCACGGTTCCGGGCGGCGCTCGAGGACCTGATCCAGGGCTTCGCCTGAGTCCTCGTTAGTGCGGTCCGGACCCGCCGCACAGGGTCCGCCGCGGCCACGGCCGGTCGACCTAGACTCGGGCGCGTGAGGGGAATCGACTACAGGGCGCTCCGGGTCCGGCCCTCCCCGCGCAGGGTCGCCGCCTGGCGGGAGTCGGTCCGCCAGTATGACGAGCAGGCCGGCATGCACGGCGCGGCCAGTGGGCCACGCGTCCACGCCTCGAGGTGGGTCGGCATCGCCGCCGTCTTCACGATGATCTTCGCCGTGATCTGTGTGCTGACGGGTCTGGCCATGCTGGCGACCGACGGCGACCTCTTCGGAGTCTTCTTCGCTGCGGCCGTCGTCACCTTCGGGGCCGCTGCCGCCTGGGTGTACTTCCAGTGGCGCGTCCGCCACCTCGCCGAGGGCTGGCGTGATCCCTACCGGTTGATGGCCTTCGCCAAGGACAACGGCTTCCACGCCGTGCCTGTGGCCGGTCCGGCGGACCTGCCGGGCCGGATCTTCGGCCGTGGACTCGAGGGCAACCGCGTCCGGCACGACGTGGTGGCGTGGGTGCAGAGCGGCCGGCAGTGTCAGGTCGCGACGGAGTCCTGGCACTCCGGAGCGCCCAGCCACGGCGGTGCACCCACCGATGAGGGCAGCTGTCGCTACCTCGCGGTGCGCATCAGTGACCAACCGCTGCCCCTGACCATGTTCGACGCCCTGGGATATCCCTCGATCGACGGCCCACCCGAGGAGGACGGCGTCGGTGCCGACGCCGAGCATGACGAGGGGACCGAGGCGGAGTCTGTGTCGGACGAGGCGGAGCCTGTGTCGGACCAGGCGGAGCCTATGTCGGACGAGGCGCAGTCAGTGCGTGACGGAGAGCCATCGGTGGCCGACGACGCGTCGGGCGACCCGGGCGTCGACGAGATCGAGCCCCACGGCGGGACCGACGCCGACCCGCAGGCGGAGGTCGACGACAGCGATGCCGATGACGACCCGCAGCCTTCGGAGGAAGACACGGAGACCACCGGGCGACCGTGGCAGCTCATGGCCACCCCCGGTGCCGAGGACTGGGCCGAGAGCATCTTCAGCGAGAGGACCGTCCGGTTGCTCACGGACCCCACGTTCCCGCGGGACGCCGAGATCGTCGGCGAGTGGTTCATCGCCTACGACCTCGGCGCGCCGGAGCCGCTGTCGATCTCCCACTGGGAGCGCACGTTTGCCCTGGTGGCGTCACTGCCCGAGTACCCCGTCGCCCCGCCCGCGGTGCCGCCGGAAGGCGACTCAGAACTCACGCCTGACGGCCACGGCGCCTGAGGTCACGCAACTGACATCACAACGCTTGAGGTCGCCCCGGCCGAGGTCACGGGCCTCAGTTCCGTCAGCCCCACCCCCAGATCCGCCACCCGTCGGCGGTGCGGAGCAGCTCGAGCTCCACGACGTCGGTCCGCTCGGCCCTGACCACGGTCGACTCCGGCGTCACCTCCTCGAACGCTGACCGGACCACCGCCACCTCGAGGACGACGCGCTCGTCCTGCGCCGCGAGGACTGCGGCGTCCTCGACCCTGAACGCGAGCCCCTGATAGCGCACCTCCTGCTCTCGAGCACTCGCCAGGGCGGCTGCTTCCTGCACGTATGCCGGCGAGTCGGGCGCGTGGGCCGCCGCCAGGTCGTCCGGGTCGCCGGAGCGCCAGGCCGACGCGCGTGCGTCGAGCAGGTGCTGGGCAGCGGCATCGGGCTGTCGCTCCGGCTCAAGGTTCACTGCCGTGAGGTCCTCACCCGCTGACTCCGGATCGGGTGGTGTCTCGTCGCCCGCCACCGCCCGATCCACGGCCTCGGACACCGACTCACCTCCAGTCGTCTCGGCCGCCGTGGGCTCATCGTCCGTGGCTACCGACTCAGGCCGCGAGACGGGCTCCCCATCCGGCGCAGCAGTCCTCGCAACCGCCGCGGTGGCGCCCACCTCCGCGCGCCCGCCGCCGGTCAGTGCGTCGACCCGGTCGAAGGCGGTCGCACGGACCCACGGCACCGCGAGTCCGACGACGACCATGAGTGCGAGGAGACCCATCGTTACTCCGCCCAGTGCGCGGCCGGTCGACGAGCGAGCGCGGCCTCGCGGGGCCCGGTGCAGCGCGCGTGGAGACGCAGTGCGTGGCTGCGTGCCAGGCAGCGCGCGAGGGTGCGTGCCACGGCGCACCTCGCCACCTGCTGTCTCGTCATCACCCGACGCCGGATCCTCACCACCGGCCCTCCCGCGGTGGTCCGCGCGGATCCGCTGGGTCAGCCCTGCGGCGGGGTCGGCGCCGGGTGCGAGCTCGACCGGCTCGGGTCGCGCCGCGGCAAAGAGTGCGACCGCCAGTTCCTCGGCCTCGGGCCGGTCGGACGGCTCCGGTGCCACGCAGGCAGTCACCAGCTCCACCAGCGCCTCGGGAAGCTCGGGTCTGAGCTCATCGAGCGCCACGCGCGTCCCGACCCACCCGGGGACCTCGCCGACCAGGCAGCGCCACGCCAGTGCGCCCATCGCGTAGACGTCGGACTCCGACGACGGCGGGAAGCCCTCCAGCACCTCCGGCGCGACCATGCCGTCGGTGCCGTACGTCTCGCCCCGGCGCTCCCCCACCACCCGCGAGACGCCGAGGTCGG
>DATGRS010000076.1:0-4670 GCA_035303365.1 Ornithinicoccus sp. | reverse complement strand
GACTCCAGACCTGCGTTGTCACGACTGGTGAGGCTAACCTAAGTGACTTACAGCATACAAATGAGAGGTAATTGTGCGGGAGCCCGAGGTGCAGGTCTGGTGGGGGTCGCTGCTCGACGCGGACCACCAGCTGCTCGAGCTCCTTGACGCGACGGAGCGGGCCCGGATCACCGCGCTCGAGCGACCGGCCGACCGCGGCAGGTCGATGGTGGGGGCGGCACTGCTGCGCACCGCCGTGGCCGACGACCTGGGCTGCTCACCCGCGGGGGTCGAGCTGGACCGGACCTGCCCCGAGTGCGGGGACCCGCACGGGCGCCCGCGGGTCATCGGGCCGCTGCCAGCGTCGAGGACGACACCGCCGTGGGTCTCGGTGTCGCACTCCGGACACCTGGTTGTCGTCGTGCTGTGCCCGACTCATCCGGTGGGTGTCGACGTGCAGCGCATCAGCGACGTGGACCATGGCGTCGACCCTGGGGACTGGGTCGAGGCTGAGGCGCGGTTGAAGAGCGGGATCACCGACGAGGCCTCGAGTGACCAGACGTGTCGCATCGACACCCCGGTGGCCGGTTATGCGGCCGCGGTGACCGTTACCCACGGCCCGGGCCGGACTCTGGGGCAGCCGCTCGGGCGACCCGCGCTGGTCCAACGCACCTGGCACCACCCTTCTGCGGCGGTGGATGCACCTGGCTAGTGTGTCGTCCTGACAGCCTGTGCACGGAGCGGAGCGGGAGATGCAGGTCCAGTGGTGGAGCATCCTGCCCTTCGCGGCCATGCTCGGGACGATCGCCCTGGCGCCGCTCATCCCCGCGGTCGCACACCACTGGGAGCGGCAGCGGATCCAGCTCATGGTGGCCCTGGTCCTGGGGGTGCCGGTCGCCCTCTGGTTCATCCTCGGCGGGGACTCCTCGGCGGTGGTTCACGCCCTGGTCGAGTACGGCCAGTTCATCTCCCTGCTGCTCGCCCTCTTCGTGGTCTCCGGCGGCATCTTCCTCAAGGGCGACATCGAGGCGAGTCCGCGCAACAACACGTTGTTCCTGGCCTTCGGTGGGCTGATCGCCTCGTTCATCGGCACGACGGGCGCAGCGATGCTGCTGATCCGCCCGATCCTGAACACGAACTCGCAGCGCAGGTACCGCGTCCACACCGTGGTCTTCACCATCTTCATCGTGGCCAACTGTGGTGGGCTGCTCACGCCGCTCGGTGACCCGCCGCTCTTCCTGGGGATGCTGCGCGGCGTGCCGTTCACGTGGACCTTTGGCCTGTGGCCGATGTGGCTGTTCGTCAACCTGCTCCTGCTGGCCACCTACTTCGCCATGGACTGCAGGCTGCACGCCAAGGAGCACCCGGACGCCCTCCGGATGGACCGCGAGGCGATCACCCGACTCGGCGTCAAGGGGCTCGTGAACTTTGCCTACCTGGGGGTGATCGTCGCCGCTGTCGCCTTTGCTCCCTCGATCGACATCCATGCGATCGAGGAGGGCCACGCCGTCCTCATGGACTGGGTGCCGCTGCGCGAGATCATCATGCTGTCGGTCGCCGCGGTCTCGTTCCTCACCGGTGACAAGGTCGCGCGGTTCGTCGACAACAACTTCCGGTGGGGGCCGATCCTGGAGGTGGCGGCGATCTTCATCGGCATCTTCCTGACGATGATCCCGGCGCTGAAGTACCTCGCCCAGATCGCACCGAGCCTGCCGCTGAACGAGGTCACGTTCTTCGTCTTCACCGGCGGCCTGTCGTCGGTGCTGGACAACGCCCCGACCTACGTGACGTTCTTCGAGATGGCGCGCGAGCTCGGTGGCGAACCCGCGGTCGCCGGGGTGTACGAGCCCTACCTGGTCGCGATCAGCCTCGGCGCGGTCTTCTGCGGTGCCATCACCTACATCGGCAACGGCCCCAACTTCATGGTCAAGGCGGTGGCCGACAGCGCCGACGTCAAGATGCCCACGTTCGGCGGCTACGTCTACCTCGCCCTCCTCTACCTGGTGCCCGTGCTGGTCGCGATGGTCCTGATCTTCATCGCCGACGGCGTCTGGTCCATGCTGGTCGGAGCCCTGATCACCGTCGTGCTGCTGGCGCGTGCGGTGCTGGCGGCACGCTCGCACGTGCATCCGGTGAAGACGGCCGACGCCGAGCTCTAGCGCGTCGTAGGCACCTATGGCTAGTGCCATCGTCGATCGGCAACTAGCCTGGGCGGTGGTTGTCGACAATCCGGACGTCGCAACGCCACAACAGGGGGATGAACATGCCCGTTCCGAGGAGTCGCCTCGCCGCACTCCTGGTCAGCGCGCTCGCCGGTCTGGCCCTGGTGCTCGCGGCCATGGTCCCGGCCACCGCTGAGCTCTCGGAGGTGCGCGCTGACGGACCCGGCTCGGCCGAGACGGGCGGCGAGGAGATCACCGGCAAGATCAGCGCCGCGGTCACCGCAGCGCTCGAGGCCGATGGGCGGGCCGGCGTCTGGGTCCACTTCGCGGCCGAGCCCCAGCTCGCCACGATGGCGGCGGTCAACGGCTGGGAGGCCCGGGGCGAGGCGGTGCACCACCGGCTGACAACCGTGGCGAAGGACAGCCAGGCGCGGGTGCGGGCGCTCCTCGATGCGGAGGGCGCGAAGTACCACGCCTTCCACATCACCAACGCCATCAAGGTCGAGGGCGCCAGTGCCTCCCTGGTGCAGCGGCTCGCTGACCTGCCTGAGGTCTCCGAGGTCCTCCCTGAGTTCGGCGTGGAGCTCATCGAACCGGTCGCCACCGCACCGGCGTCTGAGCCCACGGCCCTCACCTGGGGCCTCAGCGATATCCGTGCCGACGAGGCGTGGGCCAGGTACGGCACGACGGGCGAGGGCATCGTGGTGGGCACGCTGGACACCGGGGTCGACTACACGCATCCCGCGCTGGTCGAGTCCTACCGTGGCAACGACGGTGACGGGACCTACACGCACGACTACAGCTGGTTCGACGCCAACTTTGGCACCCAGGTCCCCGAGGACCGGGACGGGCACGGGACACACGTCACGGGCACCATGACCGGCGCGGCGGGCGGCAACCAGATCGGGGTGGCGCCCGGAGCGGAGTGGATGGCGATGTCTGGCTGCTGCCTCCGCGACGACGTCGACGCCGTGGCCTCGATGGAGTGGTTCCTCGCGCCGACCCGCACGGACGGGACTGACCCGGACCCGGCCATGCGCCCGCACGTCGTGAACAACTCCTGGGGCTTCACGAACTACCGGGGACCTATCGCCAACGACGTGATCGCCGCGTGGGACGCGGCCGGCATCTTCGGGGTGTTCGCCGCCGGCAACGACGGCTACTCGGGATGTGGCTCCCTCATCTCACCGGGCTACCAGCCGCCCGCGTACGCGGTCGGCAACTACCGTCCGGACCACAGCATCGGGCCGCAGTCGAGCAGGGGGCCGGGTGTCTCCGGCGACGTCAAGCCCAACATCTCCGCACCCGGCACCGGAGTGCGCTCCTCGGTCCCGGGAGGCGGTTACGAGAGCTGGGACGGCACGTCCATGGCTGCCCCGCACGTGTCGGGCGCCGTCGCTCTGCTGTGGTCGGCCGTGCCGGATCTGCGGGGCGACGTGGAGACGACGCGTGCTCTGCTGGACCAGACCGCCGTCGACACCTCGGACCTGAGGTGTGGCGGGACGGCGGAGGACAACAACGTCTTCGGTGAGGGCCGCCTCGACATCGTCGCGCTGATCGAGGCGGCGCTCTCCGACCCGGTGGAGGTCGAGCGGTTGTCCGGCACGGACCGGTACGCCACGGCTGCCGCGATCTCGAGCACGGTCGCCGCGGGGGCGCCTCTCGTCTTCGTCGCAACTGGCGAGGCCTTCCCGGACGCCCTGACCGGCTCCGCCCGGGCGGGCAGCGTGGAAGCTCCGGTGCTGTTGACCCGAGGGGCCAGGTTGCCCGCTGCCACCGTGGACGAGCTGGTCCGGCTCGCGCCGCAGAAGGTGGTCGTGCTGGGGGGCGAGGCAGCGGTGTCGGCCGATGTCGCTGAGGAGATCCGGACCCTGACCGGTGTCCCCGTCGACCGCTGGTACGGCACCGACCGCTACGGCACCGCCGCCGCCGTCGCCGCCCGCACGGCGACGGCGGACGTCGTCTACGTGGCCACGGGCGCAGACTACCCCGACGCACTGGCGGCCTCGGCCAAGGCCGGCAGCGTCGACGCGCCGGTGCTCCTGACCAAGCCGGGTCGGGTGCCGGAGGAGACGCTCGAGCAGCTAGACCGGCTCTCCCCCGACTCGATCATCGTGCTCGGCGGGACAGCCGCGGTCGAGGACGTGGTCTACGACGAGCTGCGGGCGAGGTATGGCGCGGGAGTCGTGGAGCGCGTCTCCGGCCGCAACCGCTTCGACACCGCGGCGCTGCTGACCGCGACCTACCCGTCGGCAGGCACCGCCTACGTCGCCTCCGGGCTCGACTGGCCGGACGCCATGACGGGCGCGGCACGTGCCGCGGCGGAGCACGAACCGCTCGTGCTCAGCCGCACCGACACCATCCCGCCGGTGAGCTGGGCCGAACTCCTGCGGCTGGGCCCGGACGCCGTCGCCGTCCTGGGTGGCTCCGCGGCGGTGTCCGAGGACGTCGTGGCGGCGCTGCGCACGCTCCCCTAGAGGCCCGCCCGTCTCACGCAGGGCCGCCGGTGGCCGGGGCCGCGTGCAGCGC
>DATGRS010000075.1:0-12464 GCA_035303365.1 Ornithinicoccus sp. | reverse complement strand
AGCGACTCAGTGGCGGTCGTCCGAGCGCAGTGCTGCGGTCTCGTCGGCCCGGTCGACCGACTCTTCCACGGCAACCGCGGGGCCGCCCGGCAGCGCCTCAACCTCACCGTGGTGGTGCGCCGCGGCAAGCTCGGACGGGGTGACGGGCTCGACGCGGTCCTTGAAGTAGAACTCGGACAGCTTGCGGCGCAGGCCGTAGCCCCTGCTGCGCGCCCGGGGGCTGCGCACGCCGTACTCATCGACCTCGGGACCGGCCGTGATGGACAGCGGGCGCTGTGTCTCGTGCTGGACGAGGGCCCACCGCTCGTGCGGGTCGAGGCCCTCGTGGACCTCATAGAACCGGCCCTCCGGCGTCCGCATGATCCGGCCACTCTCAGCACCGTGCAGGACCGTGTCCCGGTCATAGCGCTGCAATGACAGGCAGAGCCGCTTGGTCACCATGAACGCCACGATGGGGGCCACGAAGAACAGGATCCGCAGGGCCCAGGTGATGTCGTTGATGGACAGGTACAGCTTGATCGCCAGGATGTCGTTGATCGTGGCGAGGGCCAGGACCAGGTACATCGAGATCGCCGCGGCGCCGATCGCGGTGCGGACCGGGGCGTTGCGCGGGCGGTCGAGCAGGTGGTGCTCGCGCTTGTCGCCGGTGACCCAGCCCTCAACGAACGGGTAGGCGCCCAGGATGATCCACACCAGGGGCAGCAGGATGATCGACCCGAGGAAGATCTGGGGACTCAGCGTGAAGCCGAAGATCTCGAACTCCAGGAAGCCCGGCAACAGGCGTAGCGCGCCGTCGGAGAACCACATGTAGAAGTCTGGCTGCGAGCCTGCAGTGACCTGAGACGGGTCATAGGGACCATAGGCCCACACGGCGTTGATCGTGACCGTCGCGGAGATCAGGGCGGTGATGCCGAAGACGATGAAGAAGAAGCCACCGGCCTTGGCGGTGTACACCGGCAGCAGCGGGAAGCCGACCACGTTGTCGTTGGTGCGGCCCGGGCCGGGGTACTGCGTGTGCTTGTGCCAGAACACCAGGAAGATGTGCACGGCGAACAGGCCCACGAGTAGCGCCGGCAGCAGCAGGACGTGCGCGATGTAGAGGCGGGGGATGATCGCCTCGCCGGGGAACTCGCCGCCGAAGAGGAGGAACGTCAGGTAGGAACCGATGACCGGGCTCGAGGCGACGAAGCCGTTCATGGCCCGGATGCCGGTGCCCGACAGCAGGTCGTCCGGCAGGGAGTAGCCGGCGAAACCCTCGATGATCGCGAGCAGCGACAGGACCGTGCCGATCACCCAGTTGAGCTCACGCGGCTTGCGGAAGGCGCCGGTGAAGAAGACGCGGGCCACGTGCAGGGCGATACCCACGATGAACAGGAGCGCGCCCCAGTGGTGCATCTGGCGGATCAGCAGCCCGCCCTTGATGTCGAAGGAGATGTCGAGCGTGGAGGCGTAGGCCTCGCTCATGCCGACGCCCTTCAGGGGGACGAACGAGCCGTCATACACCACATGGCCCATGCTGGGCACGAACCAGAAGGTCAGGAAGGTGCCGGTGATCAGGCAGATGATCAGCGAGTACATCGCGATCTCGCCGAGCAGGAACGACCAGTGGTCGGGGAAGACCTTCTTGAACAGGCCCATGCCCTTGGCGACACCGAAGCGCTCGTCGGCCCACACCAGCGGCGGGGGCAGCGACGGCCGCGCCTCGTCCGCGGAGGTCTCGGTTGCAGCGCTCGACGGCTGGCTGCGGACCGCGTCGGCGCCCTGCGGAATGGTCGTCATTCGCCACGCTCCCAGAAGCTCGGGCCGACCGGCTCGGCGAAGCCGTCAGCCGCTACGAGATATCCGTCCTCGACCGTGATCGGCAGCTGCGGCAGGGGCCGCTTCGCCGGGCCGAAGATGACCTCGCAGTCGTTGGTCATGTCAAAGGTTGACTGGTGGCACGGGCAGAGCAGGTGGTGGGTCTGCCGCTCGAAGAGCGCCACCGGGCAGCCGACGTGGGTGCAGATCTTGGAGTAGGCCACGATGCCGTCGACGCCCCAGTCCAGCTGCTTCTGGCTCTGGATGAGAGCCGGGTTCAGCTTGACGAGGAGCACTGCGGAGGTGGCCTTCGCGGTCATGATCTCCTGCGCGCTCGCATCGGCGTCACCGACGTAGCCCTCGGGCATCACGTGGATCACCGAGCCCTGAGTGAGGTCGGACGGGCGGATCGGTGTGCCCGACGGGTCGATCATCAGGCGCATGCCCTTCTTCCACACCGTGGTGGATAGCGCGTCACCGGGCAGCGGTCCGAGACCGCCCACCACCTGCAGGGCGAGCGGCAGGGCGAACAGGCTCAGCGCGCCGCCGGCGGTCAGCAGAAGCATGGGCCGGCGATGCAGCTGTGCGCCGCGGTAGCCGTCGGACAGAACGCCTGCGGCCTCGGCGCGCGTCTGCTCGTCAGAGGCCTGCGGGTGGCGCTCCTCGACGACCTCGACGTCTGACATCAGGGTCTTGGCCCAGTGGACCGCGCCGAAGCCGATGCCGAGGAGCGAGACGGCCAGCGTCAGGCCGAGGATCAGGTGGTAGAGGTTCATCTCGCCGATGAGCAGCAGGCTGCCCCGCAGCTCGGGGTCGACGGCGAAGTAGGCGACGATGAAGCCCAGGGTGCCCAGCATGGAGAGGCCGAAGAGCGTCGCCACCTGACGCTCGGCGCGCTTGGCGGCGGCCGGGTCAAGGTCCGCACGGCGCGGCCGGTGTGGGGGCAGCCCGGGGTTCTCGAAGCGGTCTGCGGCGTCGGCCTCCACGTAGGTGGCCGGCTTCTGGTGCGGGTCGCGCACGGCAATCTGGTCGTCAGTCATCTCAGGCCGCCTTCCGTCCGAGCCAGACCGCCGCACCGATCAGCAGGCCGATGCCGATGGTCCAGATGAAGAGCGCGTCACCCGCCGGGCCCAACGACCCGAGGTCGTGACCGCCGAAGGCGTTGCCACCCTCGTCGATGTTGTTGATGAAGGCGATGACGTCTTCCTTCTCCTGCGGCGTGATGGTGGCGTCGTTGAAGACCGGCATCGACTGCGGGCCGGTCAGCATCGCCTCGTACATGTGGACCGGGTCGACGCCCATCAGGCTGGGGGCGTACTTGCCGCGAGTCAGGGCACCACCCTGCGCCGAGGAGTTGTGGCACATCGCGCAGTTGGTGCGGAAGATCTTGCCGCCGTTGGCAATGTCGGCGTTGGCCAGGTCGGTGAACTCCGAGTCGGGGATGTCCGGCCCGGGGCCCAAAGACGCGACGAACTCACCCAGCTGGTCGATCTCCTTCTCGCTCAAGTTGACCTGGTCGGGGTTCGCCGGCGCCTGAACGCCCGGGTTGGCGAGCGGCATACGGCCCGTGGAGACCTGGAAGTCAACTGCGGCCTTGCCGACGCCCACTACCGACGGTCCGGCGGTGCCGTTGCCCTCGCCGCTCTTGCCATGGCACGTGGCGCAGTTGGCCAGGAAGAGCTTCTTGCCAGCCTCGATGTCGTCCACCGCAGCGGACGCGGAGTAGCTGTCGACGGGGGCGGTGGGCTGCAGGGCCGCGTAGGCGGAGCCGGTGAACGTCAGGCCGAGGAACAGCAGGACGATCAGGGCGATGGGGCTGCGTCGGTATGCGGCGAGCTTGCTCACGCGGCGCTCCTCAGTCGTAGGTCGGTACAGGTCAGAGTGGTGCGGCTGGTCATTGGAGGATGTAGATGACGAAGAACAGGGCCACCCACACCACGTCGACGAAGTGCCAGTAGTACGACACGACGTGGGCCCCCACCTTCTGGGCGTGGGTGTAGCGCTTGGCGGTGAAGCTTCGCCCGATGATCAGCAGGAAGGCGATGAGTCCGCCGGACACGTGCAGGCCGTGGAAGCCGGTGGTGATGTAGAAGACCGAGCCATAGGGATCAGAGCTGAACGTCACGCCCTCGCTGACCAGCGTGGCGTACTCCCACACCTGACCGGCCACGAAGACGGAACCGAAGATGTAGGTCAGCACGAACCACTCGCGCATGCCCCAGCCGGAGAGCTTGAACAGGCTGCCGGTGCGGGAGACCCGGCCCTCCTCCGCCTTGAACACGCCGATCTGGCACCAGACGGAGGAGATCACCAGGATCGTGGTGTTGACCAGAGCGAAGGGCACGTTGAGCATCGCCGTGCGCTCTTCCCACAGGTCCGTGGACACCGCGCGGATGGTGAAGTACATGGCGAAGAGGCCTGCGAAGAACATGATCTCGCTGCCCAGCCACACCATGGTCCCCACCATGGTCATGTTGGGCCGGGTCGCCGGGCCCTGGGTTACCTCCACCGGGCGCAGTGGTGCGCCTGCTGTTGCTGTTGTTGTCATCGCCACGCGGGCCATTATTGCCTACGGACCGCCAAGAGGGACAGTGCCCTCTCATCCCGGCGTGCCCTCCGCCTCGGAAGGCCTCCCGAGTGGTGCCCGGTGGGGTCAGGCGGCCGGGCACGGGTGAGCCCGTGTCTCAGCCCCGGCGTGGCCATCGCCGTGTCGACCTGCGGCGGGAAGCATCGTCGGTACGAGCGGTCAGGGCCTTGTCCACGGCATCCTCGACCGGCTCACCGAAGTGCTGGTTGAAGTTGCTGGTCAGGTCATCGGTGACATGCGTGCCGATCGTCCGCGCCAGCTCTTCCCGGGCGAACCGTCGCTCGGCCCGCTGGAGTGCCAGGTGCTCCCGGTGAAGTGCCTTCCACGTAGCGATGCACATGGCGATCATCACGATGCTGAACGGGAGGGCGGTGATGATCGCCCCGGTCTGCAGGGCTGCCAGGCCGCCGGCCAGCAGCAAGCCGATGGCGACCGCGCCCTCGATCACTGCCCAGAGCACCCGGCTCCAGGTGGGCGGCTCCGGGTCACCACCGGAGGCGAGCATGTCGACGACCAGCGAGCCCGAGTCCGAGGAGGTGATGAAGAAGATGGTCACCAGGACGATGGCGATGCCCGACAGCAGCCCGCCGAGCGGCAGCCCGCCCAGCACGTCAAAGAGCGCCTCTTCCGCGACGACTACCGGGTTGCCGTCGTCGTCGCTCCCCACCAGACCGCCATCGCCGAACATCGTCTGATAGAAGGCGGTCCCACCAAGGACGGAGAACCAGAGGAAGGTCACCATGGTCGGGACGAGGAGCACGCCGGCGACGAACTCCCGGATGGTCCGACCCCGCGAGATGCGTGCGATGAAGACCCCGACGAACGGTGACCACGAGATCCACCAGCCCCAGTAGAACGTGGTCCAGGCACCCTGCCAGCGCTGCCCCTCCTCGCCGGTGAAGGCGTTGGTGCTGAACGTGAGCGGAAGGACCTGCTGGAGATAGACCCCGAAGTTCTGGACGTACTCGCGTAGCAGGAACAGCGTGGGTCCCAGGAGCAGGATCGCCAGGAGGAAGACGCCCGCCAGGACCAGGTTGGTGTTGGAAAGCCAGCGGATGCCGCGGCCGACACCGCTGACCACCGAGCCGGTCGCCAGCAGGGTGATGACCACAATCAGGACCACCAGGGCCGTGTCCGTGGCCTCCTCGATGACACCCAGGTGCACCAGGCCCGCGGAGATCTGCTGGACGCCCAGTCCGAGCGAGGTGGCGATGCCGGCCACCGTCCCGACCACCGCCACGACGTCGATCGTGTCGCCCCACCGCCCCTTGACCCGGTCGCCCAGAAGCGGTTCCAGCGCCCAGCGGATGGAGAGTGGGCGACCCCGGCGGTGGGCCGCGTACGCGAGGGCCAACCCGACGACGACATAGATCGACCACGCGTGGAAGCCCCAGTGCACCCAGACCTGGGCCATCGCCTTCTGAGCCAGCTCCGGGCCTTCCCCGGTCATCCCCGGCTTGGGGTCCGATGCGAAGAAGGTCAGCGGCTCGGCAGCGCCCCAGAAGACGAGTCCGATGCCCATCCCCGCGGCAAACAACATGGAGAACCAGGACATCAGCCCGAACTCGGGTTCATCGTCGTCCTGGCCCAGCTTGATGTCTCCGAACCGGCTCAGCCCCATCCACAGCGCGAAGACGACGAACCCGGCGACGATGATGACGTAGTACCAGCCGAATCCGCTGACGATGTTGGTCTGGATGGCGGCGAGTGCGTCGCCGGTGGCCTCAGGGAAGCCGATTGCGGCGACGCAGGCCAGGAGGAGCACGAGCAGGGCGGGCCAGAAGACACCCGGGTGGATACCGCCGGGCCCGGTGTTCATGATCAGCGGGTTGCCGGCCTCGTCTGGTTCGTGGGTTGTCGTTGACTGCGAAACCTTCATCGCCATGACGGTTCTCCCTCCGCTCGTGACATACTCACCGACGGTGCCACGGGCACAGGGCGGATGCAACGTCTCCGCGGCCGGTGCCCCGGTGCGCGGGATCTGATGGGTACCATTCGTGACATGACCGTCCCGACCGAGGCCAAGTCCACCGTCACCGGCATTAGCATCCTGCTCTACAGCGACGACCGTGCCACGCGCGACGCAGTGCGCCTCGGAGTGGGGCGCCGGCCGGCCGAGGGCATCCGTGTGGACTCCTGGCACGAGTGCGCGACTGCTGACGGAGTCATGCTGGCCCTGCAGGAGGAGGTCTTCGACGTCCTGATCCTGGACGGGGAGGCCACGCCATACGGCGGCCTCGGGGTGTGCCGGCAGATCAAGAACGAGATCTACGACTGCCCCCCGATCCTCGTGCTGCTCGGCAGGCCGCTGGACGGTTGGCTGGCGGCCTGGTCTCAGGCCGACGCCGTCGTGCCGCACCCGCTCGACCCGGCCGCCCTGGCACAGGGCGTCGCCGGGCTCGTCGCGCGGTGAGCGACCAGCCGGCGAGCTGGTCCGACCTGCTGACCACGCTGTGCTCCGGCGGTGACCTGACCGTCGAGGAAGCAGCCTGGGTCATGGACCAGGTGATGACCGGAGAAGCCTCACCCCCGCGGCTCGCGGCGTTCCTGGCCGCGCTGCGCGCCAAGGGCGAGACCGCGCCCGAGATGCAGGGACTGGCCGACATGATGCTGTCCCACGCGGTCCGCTTCGAGGTGGAGGGGCCCAGCCTGGACATCGTCGGAACCGGCGGGGACCGGGCTCACACCGTGAACATCTCCACCATGTCGGCGGTCGTCGCTGCGGGGGCCGGCGTCCCGGTCGTCAAGCACGGCAACCGTGCCGCATCCTCATCCTCCGGCTCGGCGGACGTGCTCGAGGCGCTCGGAATCCGCCTGGACGCCACCCCCGAGGAGGTGGTGCGCGTCTTCCACGAGGTTGGCATCACGTTCTGCTTCGCGCTGATCTTCCACCCCTCGTTCCGGCACTCGGCGACAGTGCGCAAGGAGCTTGGCATCGCCACTGCGTTTAACTTCCTCGGACCGCTGACCAACCCGGCGCAGCCCCGCTACGCCGCTATCGGGGTGGCCGACGAGCGGATGGCCCCTCTCGTGGCCGGTGTCTTTGCCGGCCGCGGGAAGGACGCAGCCGTCTTCCGGGGCAACGACGGGCTGGATGAGATCACCACGTCCGGCAGCTCGCGGGTCTGGTGGGTGCACGGCGGCGAGGTGCAGGAGTATGCCGTCAGCCCGGAGATGCTCGACCTGCCGGTCCACCCGGTGTCCGATCTGCGAGGGGCCGACGCAGCGCACAACGCCGGCGTCGCCCGTCGCCTCTTCGAGGGTGAGCAGGGTGCGGCTCGGGTCGCTGTGCTGCTGAACGCCGGGATCGCGCTCGCTGTTGCCGACGCCGGGGAGCGGCAGCGTCACCCAGGCAGCCAGGAGGAGTTCGTGGCGCGGGCCGCGGAGGGTGTGGCGCGGGCTGCCGAGTCCATCGACTCGGGCGCAGCCTCGGCTGTCATCGACCGCTGGGTCGCCGCCACCTCTGCGTGAGTCGCCGCGACCTCTGCGTGAGTCGCCGCCACCTCTGCCTGACTGGCAGAAACTGGGACACCGCCAGCACCTCGGTCCTGGCAGGTCGCCCGTCGGCGGGAGCGGGGTCTACTCGTCCAGGCCGATGGAGAATGCCGCCTCCAGGTCCTGCGAGGAGTAGGTGCGGAACGCGATGTGCGTCTCGGTCTCCCGGACGCCCTCAACCTTGTTGAGACGGTCGGCGATGACGTCGGCGAGGTCCTCGTGCCTGGACACCCGCGCGACGGCAATGAGGTCGACGTTGCCGGTGACGGAGTAGACCTCCGAGATCCCCTCGATCTCGGCGATGGCCTGCGCGGCCTCTGGGATGTGGGCCACGTCGGCCTTGATCAACACGATGGCGGAAATCACGCCACCACTCTAGTGCCCGTGAAGCTCGTGGGTCAGGGGCCGCGGGCAGGTAAGCAGCACCGGCATGGGAGCGTCGCGGAGCGACGGCACAACGTCAGTCGACGACCCGCAGTGCGCCTGCTGGCCGCTCGAGCGGCTTTGCGCTCGAGACCTCGCCCCACGGTTCGGTGAAGTCCCCCCACTGTCGTGAGAGGGGGTCCAGCTCGGCCCTGGCGGCCCCGGCGCCACCGACCGGACAGGTCCACTCACCGTCGATGGTCACCAACCTGGTGCCTGCCGTCTCCAACCACCGAAGCACCAACTCGGTCTCCTCGGGGTGGGCTGCGGAGTTCGGGGCCGTCGGCTGGTGGACCACCTCCGCGGTGGCCCGGAGCGCATCGATATAGGGCATCGGGTCGGCGCCTCGCGGGCTCACGGTGGTCCCCGCCAGCCGTCCGTACCTGACGCAGACCATCTCCCAGCCCCCCGACTCCCTACGGCGCGCGGCAACGATCTCGGGTGCCGAGGACAGGGGGGCCAACCGCTGGGCGCGGGCCGTCGCCCGCACCAGGGCAACCATGCGGTCGCGCAGCGTGGTGGCGTCCTCGAACCGCTCCTGGGACGCGAGCGAGTCCAACCTGGTCCGTAGCGCGGTGAGCACGTCCCGCCCGTCGCCGGCCAGGGCCATGGCCGCCTGGCTGGCCACGTCGGCATACTCCTCCGTGGTCTGCTCGCCGATGCACGGTGCGCCGCACCGGCCCATCTCGAAGAGGACGCAGGCGCTCTTGCGGGAGCGCGCTGACAACGTCTGGGTGCACTGGCGCAGCGGGATCACCTCATGCATGGCGGTGACTGCTGCCTCGGCGGTCCTGCGTGAGGCGAAGGGACCGGCGTAGTGGGCGCCGTCCCCGCGGATCTGGCGGACGATCGACAAGCGTGGGAACGGCTCGACGGTGAGCTTGACCCACAGTGCCTTCTCCGGGTGACGTGATCGGCGGTTGTAGCGCGGCTTGTGCTCCGCGATCAGCCGCAGCTCGCGCACCTGCGCCTCCAGCCGCGTGGCGCAGACGATCGGGGTGATCGACTCCGCGATGCCGACCATCTCTGCCATACGCCGACGGGTCTCCGAGGCCGTGAAGTAGGTGCGGGTGCGCCGCCTGAGGTCAACGGCGGTGCCGACGTAGAGCGGCTCACCCCGTCCGTCGCGGAAGACATAGACGCCTGGCGCGGAGGGCATGGCGTCGGCGAGGAACCGCTTGCGGCGCTGCGCGGTGGTCACCCGGCTCGTGTAGCTCTGCAGCTCCTCGAGCGTGTGGACACCCAGGTTGCCCACCCGCTCGATGAGACCGTGGAGCACGTCCACCGTCGCCTGCGCATCGTGCAGGGCGCGGTGGTCGGGGGTGGTCGACGCGCCGAACAGCCGGGCCAGGCTGGACAGCTTGTGGTTGGGCGCCTCGTCCCGGTGCACGAGCTGCCGCGCGAGCCGGACAGTGTCGAGCACCGCGAATCCTGGCCACTGATGGCCGGTCTGCGCGGCGGCCGCCTTGAGGAAACTGACGTCGAAACCTGCGTTGTGGGCGACCAGCACCGAGCCGCGCGCGAACTCCAGGAAGGCTGGCAGGGCCGACTGGATGCGCGGGGCGTCGGCCACCATCGCGTTGGAGATCCCGGTCAGCACAGTGATGAAGGCAGGGATCGGCGTGTTGGGACGGACCAGCGTCTGGAACTCGCCGATGACCTCACCACCCCGCACCTTGACGGCGCCGATCTCGGTGATGCCGCAGTCGGCCGGGGAGCCGCCCGTGGTCTCCAGGTCCACGACCACGAACGTCACATCCGACAGGGGGACCCCCAGGTCGTCGAATGTCTCCTGCACCATCTGCATGAAACAAACGTATGACCGCCCACCGACACAGGGGCCGAGACACCCCGACGAGGCCTCCGGCCCACCTCCATGATCCACCCGTCCTGGGTCTGTCAGACCTCGCCTCTAGCGTTTGGAACATCAGTTGGAGTACCCAACGCAGACGGAGGTGAGATCGATGAGCATGACGATCGATTGCGAGACCTGCCCGGTCCGTGGTCGGCACTGCGACGACTGCTTCGTGCCGGTCCTGGCCAAGGTGTGGCTGCAAGGCCCCGCGGTCGGGCCGCGCCAGGCGCGCACGGCTGAGGCATCGCGCGAGCCGCGGGAGCGCCCCGCGACGATGCCACTGGACTTCGAGGAGACCGAGGCTGTCGAGGCTTTCGTGCGGGCTGGGTTAATCAGCCGCGCCGACGCACACGGGGTGCGGGCACAGAGCACGACCCCATCCGTGGCGGTGGGCTGAGCCGCGGCATGCCCTCGCCCTCGGCTGCGGACCCGCTCAGCCGCCGCCCACATAGGCTGGGCGTATGTCGGGAGCGCAGCGTGGCGCGCCCGTCCGGGCCGGCGTCGGTCGGGCGGGCGGTGCCGTGCGGCTGCCGGGCCGAGTGCGGCGAGGCGTCGCCGCGATGGTGGTTACGGCCCTCCTGCTCGCCGGATGCCAGGCCCGACAGGTCGAGGTCTCAGGGTCGGCGTCAGCTGAGCGGATCACCGCTTATGAGGCGATGGCGGAGAAGGCGCTAATCCAGACGGAGGACCTCTGGGGGGAGGACTCGGTGCGCCGCCCCGTAAGTGTGGTGCTGCCGGCCACGGCGGTCGAGTTCACCGAGCTGACCGGCGGCGCAGCAGCCAGCCAGAATGCTCCCGCCGTCACGGTCGGCGCCCTGGCCAAGGCGTACATCGTGGTGCACCCCGACTCCTGGGACCTCTTGACGCCGGAGGGACGCCAGTCCGTCCTGACCCATGAGGTCACCCACTTGAGCATGCAGGGCGACGGCCCGGTTCCGCGGTGGTTCGGCGAGGGACTGGCGGAGTACACCGCTCAGCGCGGTGCCGCTCGCACACCGGTGACCGTCGCCGGTTCTGCGCTCGATCCGGTGCGCCGTGACGAGCTGCCTGAGGCGTGGCCGGACCCAGGGGGCAACGTGGGACCCGAGCGGACCAGGACCAATGCCTGGGGCACCTACGCCATGTCGTGGCTGGCATGCGTCTACATCAGCGAGCGGTGGTCCGAGGAGCACCTGGTCCGCCTCTACGAGGAGGTCGAGGGCGGCACACCGCTTCCGCATGCCATGCAGCGGGTGCTCGGCATGCCGGAGGACGACGTGCTGACCGGCTGGCAGGTGTGGTTGCGTGCTCTCGTCTCGCAGCAGTGACGAGCCAGGTCAGGTGTAGAGCGCCTCGATCTGCTCCGAGAAGTCCTTGGTCACCAGGTTGCGCTTCAGCTTCAGTGAGGGAGTCAGGTAGCCGTTCTCCTCGGTGAAGTCGCCTTCCAGGATCTCGAACTTGCGGATCGACTCCGCCTTGCTGACCGACTCGTTCGCCTTGTCGATGGCCCGCTGGACCGACGCGCGCACCTTCTCGTGCTGACGCAGCTCCTCGAAGGACAGGCCGGTCAGCCCGTGGCGCTCCAGCCAGGGCGGGAGCGTCTCCTGGTCGAGGGTGATCAGCGCCGCGATGAAGGGTCTGGCCTCCCCGACGACCAGCGCCTGCGAGATCAGTGGCGTGGCGCGCAGCTGGTCCTCCAGGGGTCCCGGGGAGACGTTCTTGCCACCAGCGGTCACCAGGATCTCCTTGGCCCGACCGGTGATCCTGATGAAACCGTCCTCGTCCAGCTCACCCAGGTCGCCGGTCCGGAACCAGCCGTCCTGCCAGACCTCGGCGGTGGCCTCCTCATTGTTCAGGTAGCCCTGGAACACGTTGACTCCGCGCACGAGCACCTCGCCGTCCAGGATCCGGACCCCGACCCCAGGCAGTGGCCTGCCGACCGTACCGATCTTGATCAGCTCGGGCGTGTTCACCGAGACGGGGGCAGTGGTCTCCGTGAGGCCGTAGCCCTCCAGGACGATGAGCCCGATCCCGCGGTAGAAGTGGCCGAGGCGTTCGCCGAGTGCGGCGCCGCCGCTGACCGCGTACTTCACCCGGCCGCCCATCGCGTTGCGCAGCTTCTTGTAGACGAGTGCGTCGTACAGCCTGTGCTGTGCCTTGAGGAGCAGCCCCGGGCCACCGTGGTCGTGGGCACGGCTCCATCGCTGGGCGACGTCCGCCGCCCGCAGGAAGATCCTGCCCCGCCCACCATCGATGGCCTTCTGGGCGGCGCCGTTGTAGACCTTCTCGAAGACCCGCGGGACCGCCAGCAGGAACGTCGGCTGGTAC
>DATGRS010000074.1:0-17948 GCA_035303365.1 Ornithinicoccus sp. | reverse complement strand
AAGGACCCGGAGCTCGGCCGCGCCCTCGTGGCGGCCGTCTCTCTCTCACCCGAGGTCGGACGCGACCCCGACCTGGACGCGGTCGCCGTCGAGCTGATGGATGCCGTCCGCGAGGTCATGGGCGGGCTCGCGCGACCCCGGGCGATCCTGGTCGTCGACCGGTTCGGGGACGAGCTCGGCCGCACCGAGCGCGCCCGTGCGATCGCGACACTCGCCACCCCGGACCGCGCCGGGTCGCCCCGCCGGGTCACCTGGGCACAGATCCTCGCCGCCGCCGGGCAGTAGGTCGGCTACCCGGCATACCTCCCCGGTCCTTCGATGCGCGGCACCCGCGCTACCGTCGGCCGGGTGACCACAGACCACGCCCCGGCCCGGACCAGCACGTTGATCCGCGACGTCCGTCCGTGGGGTGGTGCGGCCGTCGACCTCATGGTCGTGGACGGGGTGATCACCGACGTCGCCCCGCCGGGCGCCTCCCCGCGCGGGGGCACGGCGGACGCCTCCACCATGGTCGTCGACGGTCGGGGACGTCTGGCGCTGCCTACCTTCACGGACGCCCACTGCCACCTGGACTCCAACCGGGTCGGCCTGCCGTTCCGCCCGCACACCGGCGGTCCAGGGGTCTGGACCATGATGCTCAACGACCGCGCACACTGGCGGGACGCCGAGGTCGGGATCACCGAGCGCGTCACCAACCTGCTGGGCCTCGAGATCGCCCACGGGACGACCACCGTCCGCTCCTTCGCCCAGGTCGACGTCGACGCCGGGCTCGAGCGCCTGGAGGCCGTGCTGGCCGCCCGCGAGACGCACCGCGAACGGGCGAGTGTCCAGGTCGTGGCCTTCCCGCAGGCCGGGCTCCTCCGTGAGGACGGCTCCCCGCAGGTGCTGGAGGACGCCCTGCGCGCGGGTGCCGACGTGGTGGGCGGCATCGACCCGTGCACGCTGGACCGGGACCCGGTGCGGCACCTCGACATCGTGTTCGGCCTGGCCGAGAAGTACGGCCTGCCCATCGACATCCACCTGCACGAGCCCGGCGACCTGGGGCTGTTCAGCGCCGACCTCATCGTCGAGCGGACCCTCGCGCTCGGGATGCAGGGCAACGTCCTCATCTCGCACGGCTACGCCCTGTTCGACGACGCGACAAAGACCGAGGGCCTGCTGGACCGTCTCGCGGAGGCTGACATCGCCATGGCCGGCGTCGCACCCGGCGGCCGGTCGCGGGTGCCGGTCGACCGGCTGACCGCCGCCGGCCTGCGGGTCGGGCTCGGTCAGGACGGCCAGCGAGACTACTGGTCGCCGTACGGCAACGGCGACATGCTGGACCGCACCTGGCAGCTGGCCTTCACCATGGGCTACCGCGCCGACGACCTGATCGAGCACGCCGTCGCGGTCGCCACGCGCGGCGGCCGATCCATCGTCGACACCTCCGTGTCGCGGCTCGCGAGCGTCGAGGACCGGCCGGGGGTGGCTGTCGGTGACCCGGCGGACCTCCTGCTCGTGGCCGGCGAGACGGTCACCTCGGCGGTGATGGACCGCCCGGCGGACCGGACCGTGCTCCGGGCCGGCCGCGTCGTCGCCGACGGGCTCGAGCTGGTCTGAGACGGTGACGACCGCGTCGCGACCGAACAACCGGCGCCTCACCCGCGCCGAGCTGGAGTCGTTCCGCGGGGCCGCGGTGCCCGACCTGCTGCCTCCGGAGCAGGGGGCGAGGTCAAGCCGCCCTGCCGAGCAGGGAGCGGGATCCACGGAGTTGAGGCTGCTGTTCGTCGGGATCAACCCCGGGCTGTGGACGGCGGCGACGCAGACGCACTTCGCCCATCCGGGCAACCGCTTCTATCCCGCCCTGCTGGAGGCCGGGATCGTCACCAGGCGGATCGACCCCTCGGCGGGGATGACGGACGATGACCGGGAGCACCTGCTCGAACGTGGCATCGGCATCACCAACCTGAGCCCGCGCGCAACCGCCCGGGCCGATGAGCTCTCTGCCGCCGAGCTGCGAGAGGGGGCCGAGCGGCTGCGCGTGACGGTGGCGCGAGCGCGTCCCCGGGTCGTCGCGGTGGCCGGGATCACCGCCTACCGGACGGCCTTCGGTCGACGTGGTGCCGCGGTTGGTGAGCAGCCCGAACGGTTCGAGGGAGCCCGGCTCTGGGTCGTGCCCAACCCGAGCGGGCTGAACGCACGCGAGACCATCGCGTCTCTCGCGGTCGCCTATGCGGAGCCCGCGCGCGCGGCGGGGGTTATCTGAGCCCACCGCTCTGCGAGACGGGTGCCGAGGGTCAGGCGGCCCGTCGGCGGGCCGGAGACCTGGTGGTCAGGATGGCGACGCAGGGACGGTAAGATGCCGACATACTGTCGGTACGACGTCAGGACGTTTCAACTCATGTTTCTTGCTATACGCGAGCTCCGGTTCGCCCGCGGCCGCTTTGCCCTGATGGGCGCGGTCGTTGCCCTTATCGCGATCCTTGTGGTGCTGCTCAGCGGCTTGTCCGTCGGCCTCGCCAACGACGGGGTCTCCGGCCTCCAGCGGCTGAAGGTGTCCTCCTTCGCGTTCCAGGAGAACGTCTCGAAGGACTCAGCGTTCTCGCGGAGCGTCGTGGGCCAGGATGCGCTTGACACCTGGGCCGACCAGGAGGGGGTAGCGGCCGCTGCACCCTTCGGCAACACCCTCGTGAACGCCAGGACGGACCGAGGTGTGGAGATCGACCTCGCCCTCTTCGGCGTCGAGAACGACTCCTTCCTCGACCCAGCCGTGGCGTTCGGGTCCCCCGAGGTTGCCGAGGGCCAGGTCGTCATCAGCAGCACCGCCGCCGAGGAGGGGATCGAGACCGGCGACACAATCGTCCTGGAGCCCTCCGGCGCCGAGCTGGAAGTTGTCGGCGTCCTCGAGGACCAGCACACCTTCGGTCACGTGGATGTCGGCTACCTGCCGCTGCGGTCCTGGCAGGAGGCCAGGGCCGGCGTCCGCGAGGGCGACGTGGTCCCGGACCGGGTCTACGAGGAGTTCACCGCGGTCGGCATCCAGCTGGAGGACGGGGCAGACGTCGACCATGCCGCCGTTGACGAGGCCGCTGGCACCACCTCACTGACGCTCGAGGAGTCCTTCGGCGCCTCACCCGGGTACACCGCAGAGACCTCCACGCTCCAGCTCATCCAGTGGTTCCTCTACGCGATCTCCGCGCTGGTCGTCGGAGCGTTCTTCACGGTGCTGACTATCCAGCGGCGTCAGGAGATCGCCGTGCTCCGCGCCCTGGGCGCGAGCACGCGCTACCTCCTGCGCGACAGTCTGTTCCAGTCGATCATCCTGTTGGTGATATCCGCCGCCATCGGGATCGGGATCGGGCTCACGGCCGGCGCAGCCATCGCGTCCACCCCCATGCCCTTCGCCCTCGAGGCGGGCCCCATCATCGGCGCCACCGTGCTGTTGCTGGTGCTCGGTCTCGTCGGAGCCGCGATCGCCGTCGTGCGGATCACCCGTGTCGACCCCCTCACCGCACTTGGAGGCAGCCGATGAGCGCCTTGTCCCTGACCGACGTCACCCTGCTGCACGGAGACGGCGACGACACCGTGGTCGCCCTCGACCAGATCTCCCTGGAGGTCGAGCCGGGCGAGATCGTCGCCGTCGTCGGACCGTCGGGATCCGGCAAGTCGAGCCTGCTCGCCGTGGCTGGCGCCCTCACGGCGCCCACCTCTGGCAGCGTCCGCCTGGGTGACGTCGACCTCACGAGAACCTCGCCACGGGAGCTCACCCGGATCCGCCGTGAGCGGATCGGTTTCGTCTTCCAGTCCGGCAACCTCATCCCCGCCCTGACCAGCAGCGACCAGATCAAGCTGCCGCTGACGTTCGGTCGGTTCAAGAACCCGCGCGACCCGCAGCGCCTGCTCGCCGAGGTCGGCATGGAGCACAAGGCCAACCGCCGTCCCCACCAGCTCTCCGGTGGTGAGCGCCAGCGTGTCGGCATCGCCCGGGCGCTCGTGACCCGCCCGCAACTGCTGCTCGTGGACGAACCGACGGCTGCGCTCGACCGGCAACGCAGCCAGGACGTCGTCGCCCTCCTGGCGCGGGAGGCCCACGAGCACGGGGTCGCCACGGTGATGGTCACCCACGACCACGAGGTGCTGCACCACTGCGATCGGGTGCTGGAGATGATCGACGGTCAGCTCAACCCGCTGGACGGGGAACACGACCAGGGCTGGGTCAGGGCGGCCGGTCCCGGGCAACCACTGGCCTGAGTGCTGGACCCATGCCCCGCATCGATGCCGCCACCGTCGCCGAGCACCACGCCCAGCAGCGGCGCGCCCTGCTGGACGCGGCGCGTGCGCTCCTGGCCCAGACCGGCGAGGCGCCCTCGATGGGTGCGGTCGGCCAGCGCGTCGGTCTGGCTCGCAGCAGCGTCTACCAGTACTTCGACTCCGCAGAGGAGCTGCTCACGGCGGTGGTGACGGAGGTCTTCCCCTCCTGGGCGGAGCACATCCTCACGAAGGTGGCCGCCGCACCCACGGCAGGGTCACGGGTCTGGGCCTACGTCGAGGCCAACATCGACCTCTTCGCCAGCTCAGAGCAGGCGGTCGCCCGAGCTCTCACCCGGGTGGTCAACCCGCAGGTGCTGCATGGACCCATGCAGGACTTCCACGCCCAGCTGCAGGTGCCGTTGCGGGAGGCCCTGAGGGACCTTGGCGAGCCCGACCCGGACGCCATGGCCGAGCACGTGAACTCACTGATCATGCAAGCCTCCCGCGACCTCGAGGCGGCTGAGCGGAGCGCTCGGGCAACCCTGCGCACGCAGACGCTCGGGCGACTGCACCGACTGCTCCGTGGCTACCTCTCGCTGTCCGACCACCTTCCCGTCGAATCGCCCGACTGACCGCCAGGGCTCACCACTCACCCGGCCTGGGCCAGCGCCAGCGGCAGCACCTGCTCGGCGCCGGCCTGACGCAGCGCTCGCGCGGCGACGGTCATCGTCCACCGCGAGTCCACAAGGTCGTCGATCAGCAGCACGGGGCCGCGCAGGCGCGCGAGCTGCTCGCCCAGCTCAGGACCGACCTCGAACTGGTCCCAGACCGCCGCGAGCCGGAACGCGCTGTTCCCACCGGACTCCCCCGCCGGCCCACCGTTGGCAGCCGAGAGCTCACCCAGGTAGGGCAGTCGGCCGAGCTCACTGATCCGCGTCGCGAGGGAGCGCACGAGCTGCGGCCGCTGCCGCGACGGCATCGACACGATCGCGACCGGCCGCTGCGACCAGTCCCAGTCGGCCAGGACCTTGGTGACCGCGTTGACCACCTGGTCCGGCACCACGCTGTCCGACCCCTGCACCAGCTCGCGCACCCGCTGCCCCCAGCCCAGGTCGGAGAGCCGGGCCAGGGCCCGTCCGGTCGCCATCGTCTCCGCCGGCGCGATCTTGCCCCGCACCGGGACGCCCAACCGGTCCATCCCGGTCGGCCACTGCGCCCGCGGCTCGACGGGCACCCCGACCCGCGCGAGCTGCCCTAGCGCCAGGTCGACGGCGTCGGCCGGGATGTCCGTGGGATACCAGACGCCGGCGCACACGTCGCAGCGTCCGCACGGCGCCGCGGTCGCGTCATCGAGGCAGTGCTGCAGGAAGGCCATCCGACAGGTCTGCGTCCGTTGGTAGTCCAGCATCAGCTGCTGCTCACGGTCGCGGGCCTGCGCCACCCGCTCATAGCGCTCCGCGTCGTAGGTCCACGGCTGTCCGGTAGCGGTCCACCCGCCCTGGACCTTCTCCACGGCACCCTCCACGTCGAGCACCTTCAGCAGGAGCTCGAGGCGGGTGCGCCGCACGTCGACCTGGGTCTCCAGCGCGGCGGTCGACAGCGGCTTGGTGGCGCCCGCGAGCGCGGTGAGCACCGCGTCGGCCTGTTCCTGACGCGGCATCGCGGCGGAGGCAAAGTAGGCCCAGATGTTGCGGTCCTCCACGCCCGGCAGGAGCAAGACGTCGGCGCGCTCGGTGGCGCGGCCGGCGCGGCCGACCTGCTGGTAGTAGGCCACCGGAGAGCTGGGCGCGCCCAGGTGCACCACGAAGCCCAGGTCCGGCTTGTCGAAGCCCATCCCGAGGGCGCTGGTGGCCACCAGGGCCTTCACCTCGTTGTCTCGCAGCCGGCGCTCCAGCTCCAGCCGGTCCGCCGGGTCAGTGCGGCCGGTATAGGCCGCAACCGTGTGGCCGGCTCGCGTCAGGGTCGCCGCGAGGTCCTCGGCGGCCGCGACCGTGAGGGCATAGACGATGCCGCTGCCTGGCAGGTCGCCCAGGTGAGCCAACAGCCAGGCGATGCGCCGCTCCGGCGTCTCCAGCTCGAGCACCCCCAGGCGCAGCGAGGCCCGGGCCAGCGGTCCCCGAATGGTGCTGACCTGCCGTGCCGAGCCGTCCGCGCCCACGGACAGCTGCTCGACGACGTCGTGCACCACCCGTTCGTTGGCCGTGGCGGTGGTGGCGAGCACCGGCGTGTCCGCCGGCAGTCCGGCCAGGAGGGTGCGGATCCTGCGGTAGTCGGGCCGGAAGTCGTGGCCCCAGTCGCTGATGCAGTGCGCCTCGTCGACCACCAGCAGCCCGCAGCGTGCTGCCAGGTCGGGGAGCTGCTCGTCACGGAACCGAGGGTTGTTGAGCCGCTCCGGGCTGACCAGCAGGACGTCCACGCTGTCGTCCGCCAGCTGCTGCCGCACCGCTCCCCACTCCTCGGCGTTGGCCGAGTTCATCGACACGGCGTTGATGCCGGCGCGCCGAGCCGCCTCGATCTGGTCCCTCATGAGCGCCAGGAGCGGCGAGACGATCACGGTCGGGCCGGCGCCCTGCTGACGTCGCAGCGCGGTCGCCACGAAGTAGACGGCGGACTTCCCCCACCCGGTGCGCTGCACCACCAGGACACGCTCGCGCCGGTCGACCAGCGCCTCGACGGCCTCCAGCTGGCCGTCCCGGAAGTCGGCGTCGTCCCGCCCGACGAGCCGTCGGAGTGCCTCGAGTGCGTGTTCCCTCATGCGGCCACACGCTACGTCGCGCCGCCGACACCTGGCGCACCCGTCCACAGGGCCACCCCGGATACGGGACGAGGTGCACCGCCTCCATCAGGACTCGCCTAGGGTGGGCAGGTGCAGTGGGAGAACTACGACGCCGCCCTGTTCGACCTTGACGGGGTCCTCACGCCGACGGCCGAGGTGCACATGCGGGCCTGGGAGCGGATGTTCACCGACTTCCTGGCCGCGCACCCGAGCGTGTCGCCCTACACCGAGGACGACTACTTCGCCCACATCGACGGCAAGCCACGCTACGAGGGCGTCGCCGCGCTGCTCGGCTCGCGCGGCATCGACCTGCCCCACGGCTCGCCCGAGGACCCGCCCACGGCGCAGACCGTCTGCGGTCTCGGCAACCGCAAGAACGAGCTGTTCACCCAGGTGCTCCGAGAGGACGGCATCACGGCATACCCCGGCTCCCTCGCCCTCCTGGACCACCTCGAGGAGCGGGGGGTCGCCATGGCCGTGGTCTCCTCCTCCCGGAACGCGCCGGAGGTGCTGCGCGCCGCCGGCATCGACCAACGCTTCCCGGTCCTCGTGGACGGCACGGTCGCCACCGCGCAGCGGCTGCCCGGCAAGCCACGACCCGACACCTATGCGTATGCCGCGGAGCAGCTCGGGGTTCCCTCCTCCCGGGCCGTGGTGGTCGAGGACGCGATCAGTGGCGTGCAGGCGGGTGCTGCCGGCGACTTCGGCCTGGTGATCGGCGTGGACCGGGGGGCCGGCGAGCAGACCCTTATCGACGGCGGCGCCGAGGTCGTCGTCCGGGACCTGGCCGAGCTGATCGGAGAATGATGGAGGCCGCGGCAGACATGTCCGAGGGTCAGCACGAGCGGCCCCTCCTGGACCCGCCGGGTGACCCGATGGACCGCACCCGCTTCCCCGTCGATGAGTGGCGACTGGTCGAGACGGCATACGACGGCAGTGACCTGGGCGTCACCGAGACGCTGTTCGCCGTCGGCAACGGCTACCTCGGCCTGCGCGGCAACGTGGAGGAGGGCCGCGACGCCCACACCCACGGGTCGTTCATCAACGGTTTCCACGAGACCTGGAGGATCCGGCACGCCGAGGAGGCCTACGGTCTGGCGCGCGTCGGACAGACCATCGTCAACGTGCCGGACCCCAAGGTCATCAAGCTGTATGTCGATGACGAGCCGCTGCTGCTCGTCCAGGCTGACCTGGAACGCTACGAACGCGCCGTGGACTTCCGCGCCGGGATGCTGCGGCGCGAGCTGATCTGGCGGACGTCGTCGGGCAAACGGGTCAAGGTCACCACCACGCGGATGGTCTCCTTCACCGAGCGGCACCTGGCGCTCATGACGATGGACGTCGAGATGCTCGACGGAGAGGCGCCGATCGTCATCTCCAGCCAGGTCCTCAACCGGCAGGACGGTTTCGACGAGTACTTCGTCCGGTCGGCCGCAATGGGCGAGGGCGGGGACCCGCGCAAGGCCGAGGGCTTCGACCGCCGGGTGCTGGACCCGCGGGCCCACTGGGTCAGGGACGGCAGGTCGGTGCTCGGGTACGTCTGCCACGAGTCGCGCATGACCCTGGCGCTGGCGACCGACCACGTGATGGAGACGGAGAACCAGTACGACGAGCAGGTGAGCGCGGCGGAGGACAGCACCAAGCACGTCTTCCGCATCAAGGCCAAGCAGGGCCAACCCATCCACCTGGAGAAGTACGTCGCCTACCACACGTCCCGGGGCGTGCCGGTGCGCGAGCTGATCGACCGGTGCCAGCGCACGCTTGACCGGACCCGGGCCGACGGTGTGAAGCACCTGCACGCCGACCAGCGGGCCTGGCTGGACGACTTCTGGACGCGCACCGACGTCAACACCCCAGGTCAGCCGGGGGTGCAGCAGGCGATCCGCTGGAACGTGTTCCAGCTGGCCCAGGCGGCGGCGCGGGCGGAGACGACGGGCATCCCCGCCAAGGGCGTCACCGGCTCGGGCTACGGCGGGCACTACTTCTGGGACACCGAGATCTACGTGATGCCGTTCCTGACCTATACCTGCCCGCAGGTCGCGCGCAACGCCCTCCGTTTTCGTCACCAGCTCCTGGACGCCGCCCGGGAGAGGGCCAAGGACATGTCGCAGAACGGCGCTCTCTTCCCATGGCGCACGATCAACGGTGAGGAGGCCTCGGCATACTTCGCTGCGGGCACGGCGCAGTATCACATCAACGCCGACGTGGCCCACGCCATGGTGCAGTACGTCAGGGCCACGGGTGACCGTCCGTTCCTCCGCCACGAGGGGGTGGACATCCTGGTCGAGACCGCCCGGATGTGGGCCGACCTCGGCTTCTGGGCCACCAACGGGGACACGAGCTTCCACCTCCACGGCGTCACCGGGCCGGACGAGTACACCACTGTGGTCAACGACAACCTGTTCACCAATGTGATGGCCCGGGAGAACCTCTTCCACGCGGTGCGGACGGTGACCGAGCTGCGCGCCTCCGACCCGACCCACTACGCGCGGGCCGTCGCCCGGCTCGCACTCCGGGAGGATGAGATCGAGGACTGGCGGCGGGCCGCCGAGGGCATGTTCATCCCGTATGACGAGTCGCTGGGTGTCCATCCACAGGACCTCCACTTCCTCGAGCGCAAGGTCTGGAACCTGGCGCAGACCCCGAACGAGAAACGTCCGCTCCTGCTCCACTTCCACCCGCTGGTGATCTACCGCTACCAGGTGCTCAAGCAGGCTGATGTGGTGCTCGCGATGTTCCTGGGCGGCAAGTTCTTCACGCAGGAGGAGAAGCGCGCCAACTTCGAGTACTACGACCCGATCACGACCGGGGACTCCACGCTCTCGGCGGTCGTCCAGTGCATCGTGGCCGCCGAGGTGGGCTATCACGCCATGGCCCTGCGCTACTTCTACGACGGCCTCTTCGTCGACCTGAACGACCACCAGGGCAACACCGCGGACGGCGTCCACGTCGCGTCGACCGGCGGGGTCTGGGGCGGGTTGGTCAACGGGTTCGGCGGGATGCGCGACCACGAGGGCATGCTTCACTTCGATCCGCGCCTGCCCGACTCGTGGCCCGAGCTGGGCTGGCACATGCTGTGGCAGCGCTCGCGGCTCCACGTGGTCGTGCGCCACGACGAGATCCGCCTCAGGGTGGAGGACGGCGGACCGGTCGAGGTGGAGGTGCGGGGTCAGCAGGTGACGGTCGGCCACGAGGGAGTCGCGGTGCCGCTGGACGGCATGGGCCCGCGCATTGACGGCATCCTGCCGCCGACGCCGTTGGTTGGCCAACGCACGGAGACCGGACAGCGCATCCTCCCGGCCCCGGCCATTACCTGAGGCGGCCCCGCGGCGGACGTTTTGACCTGCGGTGTGGTCGACTGGAACCATGACCGACGTGAATGACCCGACCCGCGACGCAGGCGAGGCCGCCGGCCCCACATCGTCCCCCTCCATCGAGGAGAACGAGACGGACCGGCTTGCTGCGCAGGTGACTGGTCCTGAGGACCAGGTCGGGATGGCCGCCCTGTGGCGGGTCACGATGGACCTTGAGCACTGGTGGTTCATCGCCGTCGGGGACGCGGGGACGGAGTCTCCCGCCGCCGCAGAGATCGACGGCCAGCTGATGCTCCTGGCGTTCACCTCGTCCGAGCGGGCACACGACTTCGCGGTGAAGCAGCAGATGATCGGCGCAGATGAGCCGCTCAACGCCATCGCGCTGCCGCCGGTCGAGGTGGTCCGCTCCAGCAGCGCCTACACCAGCGCCGGCATCCACGGCCTGATGTTCGACCCGCACATCAGCGGGTTCTTCATCCCCAGTGAGCAGCTGCCCATCGTGTGGGAGGCCGTCACCAGCTCCGACGACGCCTGACTACGTCACGGGCGGGGAATCGTGAGCTCCGTGCCCGCTTGCACGTCGAGCGAGTTCAGGTCGTTCGCCACCTGGATCGCCACGATCGCGCGGTCCATCGGGAGCTCCGGGAGTTCGGTGACCGCCAGGTGCGACAGGGTCTGACCCGGTTGCACCACGACGCTGTGCTCGCCCGATGCGGCTGCGGGAAACATCCCTAGGGCCGCTGCCAGCGTCAGCACGAGCACGGTGGCAGCCGCGAGGGTGATGGCCAGCCGGCCACGACGGGTCAACCTGAGGGCCTCGCCCCGCCCCATCGACGGGATGGCCTCAGACGGGGCAAGCTCGCCGGGGGTGACCAGTCGCAGGTGGTTGCGCCGCGGGGTACGGCTGACCTCGACCGGCTCGATGTCCCGGAGGTCGTGCAGTGCGATGGCGCTCATGGTCCCTCCAACTCTGCTGGCTCCGAACGCTTGTGCGTCGGACGCATGTCCTATGTCTAGCACAGCCGTACGAGTGTTGTCGACACGCCACATCGAACTGGTGTTTGCCACCGCGTTCGAATGCTCGTACGATAGGTGCACGTCAGATAGACAACCAGGCACCACTGACAGAGCCCCTGACCTGCAGGTTTCGGGAGGCTGTCGGAGTGAGAGGGGCAACACGATGGCTGACATTCACGAGATGCCGGAGCGCGACGGGCGCGCGGACCTGACCCCGCGACAGGAGAAGGTGCTGCACGTCATCCGCGACTCGGTGGACCGGCGAGGTTATCCCCCGAGCCTCCGGGAGATCGGCACCGCGGTCCAGCTGGCCTCCCCCTCGTCGGTGGCCTACCAGCTACGGATGCTGGAGCGCAAGGGTTACCTGCGGCGCGACCCCAACCGCCCACGCGCCATCGAGGTCGTGCTGCCTGGCAGCGGCGAGGGAACGGCTCCGGGATACCGACGGGCGGGTCAGCTGCAGGAGGACGTGGCAAGCGTCGTGCAGCGCGGCTACGACGAGACCGTCCAGCAGGACTACGACGAGACCGGCATCGGGGACGCCCGCCCCTCCGCGACCTATGTGCCGGTGGTCGGGCGCATCGCTGCCGGCGGTCCGATCCTGGCGGAGGAGGCGGTTGAGGACATCTTCCCGCTCCCCAAGCAGATCGTCGGCGACGGCGAGCTGTTCCTGCTCAAGGTCGTGGGTGACTCGATGATCGATGCGGCCATCTGTGACGGCGACTGGGTCGTGGTCCGCCGCCAGGATGACGCCACTAACGGCGACATCGTGGCAGCGATGCTCGACAACGAGGCGACGGTCAAGACGTTCAAGCGCAAGGACGGCAAGCTCTGGCTGATGCCGCACAACGACGCCTACGACCCCATCGACGGCGATGCCGCCGTGATCCTCGGCAAGGTGACGGCAGTACTCCGTCGGGTCTGACCTCGCTAGGGCCTACGTAGCGCGGTCTCACGCACCGACCGAGCGGTGCGGCTCCGGTGTCATCGACGTGTTGCCCGCTCACTGACCGGTGCCACCTGACGGTCCTCCCCCCTCGCCGACAGGTGGCACCTAGACACCCAGCGCCGCCCGACTCCTGGTCGGGCGGCGCTGGTTGTGTTCGTGACTCCTGGTCGGGCGGCGCTGGTTGTGTTCGTGAACGTGGCTCAGAGCGCCCCGCGCGCCTCGTTGAGCCGCTGACGCTCCTCGTCGGACATCTCCGTGCCGTCCCGGTCAGGCCGGTAGCCCTGCCGTCCGAACCCCTCGTCATCGCCCATGCCGTCGTCGGTGCCGGCCGGCAGCGTGGGGTCCCCGGCGCCGAACTCTGTACCCGAGCCCATCGCGGCCTCGTCCGGCTGGGTCATGGCGTCCGCCGGCTGCTCCACGTCTGAGGCGAAGGCGGCGTCCGGGGTCGAGCCGGTGATCGGGTGACCTGTCTCCGCTCCCGGTGTCTCGTATGCCGTGGTGGACACATCTGCCGCATAGCCGCCCGCAGCAGCTCCTGCGGCAGCGCCGGCCACCTCTGTGCCACCGAAGCCCGTCGAGTCGTCACGCGGATAACCGGTGCCGGTGGGCGTGTCGGAACCGCTCACGACGGTGTCATCCCCGACCCGCTCGAATCCTCCGGCCTCACCGGCGGTCGAGCCCGCATCCGGAGCTGAGTCGGTGGTCACCGGCTCGACCGTGCCGTACTGGCCGGAGTCGCTCGCCGCCGCGGCGTCAGCATCCGCCGCGTAGACGGCTCCCTCGTCGACCTGGTCGTCCGTCCGATAGGCCGCACCGGTCTCCCCGGCCGCGAAGGTTGCGCTGCCGGTCATCGCCCCGGCCGCGTCCCCGTGGCCCTCGTAGGCCGAAGAATGGGCAGCAGGCCGGTCAGGAGAGTAGCCCGAACGGCTTACCTCGGTCTGCTCCTCATCCGCCGGGTCGGTCAACGGCGTGTGCCAGTCGGTTGACACCGGCTCCTCGGGTGCCTGCTCTGCCGCCCAGTCGGAGCGCGTCGCCGGCGTGTCGTGCTGGAACGTCCCGTCCTGAGCCAGCCCGGTGTCGTCGTCGGTCCGTGGTTCGGCGCTCGCACGAGCCGCACCCGAGCCGGCCGCGGAGGCCGCACCGATCGCCGCGGCATCACGGCCCCAGTCACCGCCGTGCCCGGTGTCCGGAGCTGCGGGAGCGACATCGCCCTCGGTGAGCTCGCCGCTGCCGAGATCACTCCCGCTGACGCCGGCGCCGGCCGTCATGTCGTCCGTCCCGGGAGTGGTGTACTCCGCGGTCACCGCGCCGTCCCGCTCATCATCGAAGTCCGCGTCGGAGTTGGAGTTCGAGTCGGACGACGGCAGACCCTCCGTGCGTCCGTCATACAGGTCCTGAGCGGTCTCCTCGCTGCTGAACGCGGCCGTGCGGTCAGCACCACCGGCATACTCTCCGCCCTGCGCCGACCCACCCAGTGCGCCGCGGTCCACGCCGTAGTACTCAAAAAGGGTGGACTGCTGGCTGTCGTCCAGGTGGTTCTCCGCGTCGACGCGCGGGGCGTCCTTGATGTGGTCCTTGGTGTAGGGCACCCGGATGTTGCCGTCGACGATGCTCGCCGCGGCGAGCGGCACGAAGGACTCCCGCAGGCCGAAGAGGCCGCTCTTGACGCTCGCCCAGGCTGGCTGGCCCGTCGCGTCATCGAGATAGATCTGTCCCACTCCGCCGACCTTGTCACCGTTCTCGTCGATCACGTGGGCATCCGTGAGGCTTGCAAGGTGCTCGCTGTTGATGGGCACGTCCACTACTCCTTGCTCGTGGGTCCCAGGCCTTCTGCCGGGATATCCCGAACGTATCCCCCTGCGACACTGGCCGCCACCGGAGTATGACGCCGCGCAGGGCGGATGCGAAAGTGCCGGGCGACGGCCCCGGAAGGAGGATCGTCGCCCGGCACTGTCACGGGATGGTTGGAGCTCTCAGTCGGCAAGACACTCGGTGGCGATCTGGAAGATGACCTCGTCGAGCAGCGCTTCGTGGTTGCCCAGGAAGTCGATGCTCATTGGCTGCTTGCCCTTCGGGTGGGCCTTCTCGCCGGTGCCAATCGTGGCCTTGCTGTGGATCAGCGGCTCCTGCACGAGCCCGGTGCCCTTCATGTACAGCTCCGCGGCGCGGTCGCCGAAGCCCTCGCACGCGCCCTGAAAGACTTCGGGCAGAATGTACATCTCCACAAGGTCGCTCAGCGGCATCCACGCGGTGTTCCCCTGCATGTGGTGTGCGTGCGCGACCTCGCTCCAGTTGACCTTGTAACAGTGGTGGGCCGAAGCTGTGCCGGCCAGTCCGAGGGTCAGAGCAGCAGCAGAGGCCACGACTGCGCTGGCCCGACGGGCGGTGAAGAGTCTCATGTGCATTCCTCCAGGGATGGGGGTCGATCCGGAGTGGTCGACCTCGAGAGAACTCTGGCGTGTGTCGGTGTGACAACGCGTCGTCCTCAAGGGTGATTGTGGTCGTCCTCAAGTCCCGAGAGGATGGGTAGAAGTGCCCATGGTGATGACTGCGGGGTGGTGCGCTTCAGCTGACCGGTAGGTCGGTGTCGGTGATGACACCGAGCAGGTGTGCCCGGTTGACCGCACTCAGCCGGTCACTCACTCCGAGCTTGTCGTAGATGTTGCCGAGGTGGCGGTGGACGGTGCGCGTCGAGCAGCCCGCCATGCGGGCGATCACCGCCGCTTTGTAGCCCAGCGCCAGCAGCTCGAGGACCTGGACCTCGCGCACGGTGAGCGACGGGTCGAGCGGATCGCTGTCCTGGCCTTGGGCCTGGGCCTGGCGGGGTAGCCGCAGGAGCATGCCCAACCCGGTCACCACCGGCTGGACCGCCTTCAGCATGGCGAGATCCGCATCGGTGAAGTCGGGGCCGGCTCGCCCCACCATGAACGTGACGAGATCCGTGCCGCCGTGGACGGGCAGCGTCGCGACCTGGTCCACGCCGAACGCGATCATGCATCCGATGCGGGTCGTCGACCGCTCCCACTCCTCCGCACCGAAGGCACGTGCGGCGGTCGTGGGCGTCAGGTCGCCCCGCACGATCCGGGACAGCAGCGCGTCTGAGAGCTGGGCGCGGACCTGCTGCCTCATCCCCTGCTGCGCCCCGGGGTGCACGTGCCCGCCGAGAACCTGGACGCCGAGGCGCGTCACGTCGGCTCGGATCAGCAGCCCGACGGTGGCGGACGTCTCGGGGACGAGGATATCGATGATGGCATCCACGCGGTCCTCGAGACGCTCAGGTGCCAAGGAAACGCTTGTCACCATCCCCACGACGACCGCAAACGGGTCTCGCGTGCTCAGCACAGGGACATTGTGGCGCAGAAACATTGGCCTGTAAATGACTTACTCGCTGGACAATTGATGCACTGCCGGTGGATCAATTGCTCAGTGCCGCCCCGAGCGCGCAGCCGCACTGAGTCCCGCAGCTCGAGTGGCCACGCGGTGATGAACCGGGGTCAGGTGAGCCGGGGGGGTGGGGCGCTCCGTGACGGGTCCTTGGCTTGAGACGTGCGCCGCGGCTAGCTGAGCGCCCGAGCGACGAGGTCCACGTCGGCGTCGGTGTTCCAGACGTGGAACGCCAGGCGCACCCGGCCGGCGCGGTTGGCGAAGGTGACACCAGCCCGCTGGAGGCGCGCCGCGGAGGCTCCGTCCGGGTCGTCGAGGGTGACCACCGGTCGTTCACAGTGCTCCTCCCCGAGACGCTCGCGGAGCGCGTTCGCGAGCCGCAGGTCGTGGTCGCGGACCTGCGTGATGTCCAGCTCGGCGAAGACCTCCGCGGCAGCCGCAGCACCGACCCAGCAGAGCCAGGCCGGGGACACGTCGAACCGGCGGGCGTCAGCCGCAAGGTGCATGTCGGGTCCGTAGACGGAGTCCCAGACCGACTCCCCGGCATACCAGCCGGCATTGTTCGGCGTCAGTCGGGCGGCCACCTCCGGCCGGACGGTGAGGTATGACGTGCCACGCGGCTGGCAGAGCCACTTGTAGGCGGAGCACACCGTCAGGTCGAACGTCCCGGCATCGACCGGTAGCCACCCGACTGCCTGGGTCACGTCGCAGAAGGTGAGCACGTTGTGCTGCGCTGCCGCCTCCCGCACCGCCGCCACGTCAACGAGCTCACCGGTGCTGGACTGGGCCAGGCTGAACGCCACCAGGTACGTCGTCGGCGTGATCGCGTCAGCCAGCTCGGTGAGACGGACCTGGCGCACAGAGATCCGCGGCTGCTGGACGAGGAAGGGGAACACCATCGAGGTGAAGTCCCCGGTCACGCAGAGCACCTCCGCGCCGTTCGGCACTGAGGTCGCCACCGTGCCGGCGTGGACCGACGCCTGCGACCCGATGGACACCAGGCCGGGCGGGACGGCGACCAGATCGGCATACTGCCGCCTCGCCTGCTCGGCCAGCTCGCCGTACTCCACCGGGCACGCCTCGCCCGTCTGCCAGTGCAGCAGCGCTTCCTGCATGGCGGCGACGACGCGACGCGGGGGAAGCCCCAGGGTCGCGGCGTTGAGATAGCCAGGTACCGGTGCCCACAGCTGTGCAGCCAGGGTGGAGAGACCGCGCTCCGTCACCGTGCTCATGCCGTCCACTGTGCCGGACCGAGCACAGATTACACAAGAACGTCTTCTGTCACGGATCCGTAACTGCCGGTTATGTCAGCCGTCCATCAAGCCGCCGAGGAAGCCACCGCCGCCCCCGCCACCGCCGCCGGAGGACTGGTGGCCCCCGGTGACGACTCCCTCGGAGGGCTGCACCAGGACGTAGCCCTGCCCGCGGAAACCCATCTGCAGCAGCTCCCCCGTGCCACCGCGCACCATCGACTTCAGGCCCCCGGTGTCGATCTTGATGTCCATCTGGACGCCGGAGGTCCAGAGCACGACGGCCTGGGCGTCGCCGAACGTAGGCGCACTCGCGACGTCCAGCGCCACCGGTTCCCCGTGAGTGGTCACCGCGACGTACCCGGTGCCACGGAGCGAGACGTTGTAGAGCCCGCCGGCCATCATCCCGCCGCGCGCCTGCACGCGGTGGATGTCCCAGTCGATCGACGCCGAGAAGGCGAGCACGCTGTTGCCGTTCACCGACACCATGTCGTTCTCGAGGTAGAACACCTGGATGTCCGCTGCGTCCTGAGCCAGGAAGAGCTCCCCCTCGCCGGTGCACTCCATCATGTCGACGCCCTCGCCGGTGACGGCCGACTTGAGCATCTTGTTGAGGCCGCCCGACCCGCGGTTCTTGAAGCTGATGTTGCCCTGGTAGGCCACCATCGAACCCGTCTTTGCCCACACCGGCCCGTAGGCCATCGAGACCTTGAGCAGCTTCTTGTTCTGCTGGACGAACGGGTCGGTCGACTGGTTCTCTGCGTGGTCGCTGAACAACTTGCCGTGAATTGCCATGATGGTCGCTGCTCCCTCATCCTCGCCGGCGCACCCCGCGTTTTGGCCGGCTCATCCGCCCCGGCTGACCACTGTCAGGAGGGGTCCCGCGGGGATATGCTCGCAGGCATGGGATTCCTGGACAAGGCCAAGGCTGCCGCCACTGACCTGGCGGCCAAGGCGGACACCGCCCTCAACCAGGCGCAGGCCAGCTTCAGCGGCGGTGACGCCGAACGGCTGCTGCGCGACTACGG
>DATGRS010000073.1:0-7885 GCA_035303365.1 Ornithinicoccus sp. | reverse complement strand
GCCGAGGAGCGCCCGGCCGGACTGGAACGTCTTGACCAGTTCCTGCACCCGCAGCTTGGGGGTCATGCCTGCGCCCTTCCCTCGACTACGCACCGGTGACGGTGTGCGCCCTCCCAGAACTCCGGGGGAACCCCAGCCGTGCACACCGCCTCAGCGAGCTCACACCGTGGCGCGAAGGGGCACCCGGTGAGGCTGATGTAGATCTGGGCGGGCGAGCCGGGGATGGCCTCGAACGGGGAGTCCTCCCCGAGCCGCGGGACCGAGCGCAGAAGAGCGCGGGTGTAGGGGTGGCGCGGATTGTCGAAGAGGCTGAACACATCCGCCTCCTCCACCAGCAGGCCGCCGTAGAAGGTCGCCACCCGGTCACAGGTCTGGGCGACGACGCCCAGGTCGTGGGTAACGAGCATGACGGCGGCCTCACGTCGCTGGCAGACCTCGGCCAGCAGGTCCAGCACCTGCTTCTGAACCGTCACGTCCAGGGCGGTCGTCGGCTCGTCGGCGATGATGAGGTCCGGCTCTGCGATCAGCGCAGCGGCGATGATGATGCGTTGCCGCTGCCCGCCCGAGAGCTGGTGCGGGTAGGAGTCCAGCCGCTCGACCGGCTTGGGGATCCCCACCTCGCCCAGGAGGTCAGCGGCCCGCTTGCGCGCAGTTCTCTTGGAGACGTCTGCGTGCGCCTGCAGCGCCTCGACCAGCTGGTCGCCGATTGTGTAGACGGGGTCCAGCGCGGCGAGGGCGTCCTGGAAGACCAGCCCAATCCGGTCGCCGCGGACGCGGCGCATGGTCTCGCTCGAGGCACCCAGCAGCTCCTCGCCCTCAAGCTGCACACTGCCACGGATCTCTGCGCTCTTGGGGAGCAGGCCCAGGATGGCCTTGGCGGTCACACTCTTGCCGGATCCGGACTCACCGACGATCCCGAGGAACTCGCCGCGGTGCACGTCGAAGGACAGACCGCTCACCGCAGCGACAGGTCCCAGACGCACGGTGAGGTCACGCACCTGAAGCAGGGGGGTGTGTCGGTCCACGAACACGTCCTCCTCGACGGGGTGGGCTGCCCGGCGTCAGCGTGGATATAACCGGCTTGCGACAACCTAGCAAAGCAGTACCAGCATGACAAGGGTTTCTGCAGACCGGTTCACCGGGTGGGCTCTGCCCTATGCTGTGGGCTGGGACAGGGCCCTTGTGGTGCGCACCACGCTCGGGGCCGACGAGGCGATCACAGAGGGTGGCGGCGATGGTGCCTCACATGAGCTCGACACCGCTTTATCTCCAGGTCCTGGAGGAGATCCGCAGCCGGGTCTCCGAGGGCGAGTGGGTCCGCGGCGAACAGGTACCTTCCGAGCGACAGCTAGCGGAGTTGCTCGGTGTCAGCCGGATCACCGTTCGGCACGCCGTGCGCCTCGCCGCCGCGGAGGGCCTCGTGGAGCAGCGGCGCGGAGTCGGCACCTTTGTCGGCACCCCTGAGCGGGTGGAGCAGGACCTGTCTGCCGTGCGCAGCTTCGAGCTCACCCTCGCGGAGCAGGGGTACCTGGCCAGCACAGAGATCCTCGAGGCAGGCACTCTGATCAGCGACTTGACCTTAGCCGGGATCTTGAGGACCGACCCGGCAACCCCCGTGCACAACCTCCGGCTCCTGGGGCGCGGGGACTCTACGCCGGTGGTCTACTACGACAGCTACTTCGCGCCGGCTCTCGGACGCGAGATGGTCCGGGCGGCCCACAAGCTGCAGGGCGAGGGGCGAGCCTTCTCCACCCTGGACCTCTACCGCCACGGGTCGGTCGAGCGTGTCCCGATGATGCTCAGCCAGACGATCGACGCCGTGTCCGCCTCGGCTGAGCTGGCCGAGCATCTCGCGGTGCTGGAGGGTTCCCCGATCCTGGCCATCGAGTCCGTCATGTCGGACGACGACGGACCGTTGGAGTTCCGGCGGGCCTACTATCGCGCCGACCGCTACAAGTTCGCGGTCAAGCGCCGGGTCACGATCGCCGCAGAGCCGCGCTCTTGACCTCGGGACGCGATTGTTGGTATATGTGGTTATAACCACTAAACCACGCTTCGTCAGGAGTCGTTCCGTGAAGGAACAGCTACGCATCGTCAGCCCCAACGGGCACCTCGGCTTCGCCCCAACCAAGGAGGAGAGCTTCCGGCTCGCCGTCGAGACACGGCCGGACTACTACTGCGCGGACTCGGGTAGCGACGACATCGGGGCCACCGCCCTAGGAGCGGACCGGTCCGTCAGCATGGAGCGCTGGCAGCGCCACGACCTGGAGCTCATGCTGCTCGCTTCGCGTGAGCAGGACGTGCCAATGATCATCGGCTCCGCGGGCGACTGCGGCAGCAACAGCCGCGTCGACCTCTTCGTCCGGATGATCACGGAGTTGGCCGCAGAGCACCAGTTGGCGCCGTTCAAGATCGCTTACTTCTACTCTGAGGTCGAGACCTCCGCGCTGCGGGACCTGCACACCGCTGGTGTCAGGATCGAGGGACTGGACGATCGGTCCGCGCTGACGTTGGAGGACATCGACGCCACTACCCGGGCCGTGGCCGTGGCCGGTGTCCACCCGTTCATCAAAGCGCTGGAGCTTGGTGCCGACGTGATCATCGGGGGTCGCAGCAGCGACTGCGCCGTGTTCGCCGCGCCGGCAATATTCGAGGGTTTTCCCGAGGACCACGCCTACTACGCCGGCAAGGTGCTGGAGTGCGCCTCGTTCTGCGCGGAGCCCTACGGCGCCAAGGAGTCTGTGATCGCCACCATCACCAATGACGACGTCAAGGTCACCGCGATGGCCCCATGGCAACGCTGCACGGTCGCCAGCGTTGCCGGCCATGCCATGTACGAGCGGTCCAACCCCTACTTCGAGTACTTCGCGGGCGGCATGCTGGACATGACCGACTGTGTCTACGAGCAGTACGACGAGCGGACCACCCGGATCACCGGTCAGCGCTACGTGCCGGTCGAGGGGCCCATAACTGTCAAGATCGAGGGCTCCGGTCGGGTTGGGGAGAAGTACCTCGGGATCGCAGGCATCCGCGACCCCTACACGATCGCCCACATCGACAAGGTGATCGAGCTCTCGGAGGGGCAGGTCGCCGATGAGTTCAGCGACGTCGACTATCACCTGTCGTTCACCGTCTACGGCAAGAACGGTGTGATGGGTGACCTCGAGCCGGTCAAGGAGATCAACAGCCACGAGCTCGGCATCGTCGTCGAGGGCATCGCGGAGACGGCCGAACTCGCCGAGGCCGTCACCCTCTATGCCACCCGCCAGCTGTTCTATGCCCGGCTCCCGGAGGTGAAGGGGACTGCTGGCACGGCCGCCTTCGTCACGGATGAAGTGCTGCCGGCCACGACGTCCTACCGCTGGACGATGAACCACATCGTGCCGGTAGAGGACCCCATGTCCCTGTTCGACCTGCACGTCGTCGACGTGGAGGCACACGCATGAGCACCCCCCAGGAGGGCACCTCCGTGAACGATCACCAGAGCACCACTCTCGGCGAGCTGGCCAAGACGGTCCGGAGCAAGAACGCCGGCACGGACCGCATCACCTTCGACATCATCTTCGCCGACAAGGCCACCTACGACCACGTCCGCCGGAGCAGGACCCTGACACGACAGACCGTGTGTGAGCTCTTTGGGGTCAGCGACGACCGCATCACCGACTTCGTCGAGTTCGACCCCGCGTTCGCCATCAAGTTCACGCTGAAGCGGCTCGCGGCCAGCGGCGGCCCGGGGGAGAGCGACGTCTTTGGCTGCCAGCAGTACCCACCGCTGCTGTCGGTCCGCGTCCCCTTCCCGGCCGGCGCACCGCAGCCAGCATGACCGGAGGCACCCACGACCCGTATGCCGGCGCCCTCGCCGGCATACGGGTCGCTGATTTCTCGCGCGTGCTGGCCGGTCCCTACGCCACCATGCTGATGGCCGACCTCGGTGCGGACGTCATCAAGATCGAGCCACGGGTTGGCGACGACACCCGGCGGTGGGCGCCTCCCGTGGACGACTCCGGCCGGGCAACCTACTTCGCTGCGGCGAACCGCAACAAGCGGTCGGTCGTCCTAGACCTGACCGACCAGGCGGACCTGGACCGTGCCCGGCACCTGGCCACCACCGCCGATGTCGTCATCGACAACTTCCGACCCGGGGTGATGGACCGCTTCGGACTGGACCATGAGTCGCTGGCAACGGTGAACCCGCGGGTCATCACCTGCGCCATCACCGGGTTCGGCACCGGACCGGGCGCCACGATGCCCGGTTATGATCTGCTCGTCCAGGCGATGGGTGGTCTGATGAGCGTCACCGGGCCGGTCGACGGCCCCGTCAGCAAGGTGGGCGTAGCACTGGTCGACGTCATCACCGGTCTGCACGCCCTCGCCGGCACGCAGGCTGCCCTTTTGGAGCGGGTCCGGTCCGGCCGGGGCCAGCGCGTAGAGGTCAACCTGCTCTCCTCTCTCCTATCCGGCTTGGTGAACCAGTCGTCGGGCACCGCCGCCACAGGGGTCTCACCGCAGCGCACGGGCAACGCCCATCCCTCGATTGCCCCCTACGAGACCTTCACGACGGGGGCGGGCGAGATCGTCCTGGCCGTCGGCAACGACCGCCAGTTCGAGCGGCTGACGGCGGTCCTCGCCGAGCCCCACCTCGCCGCGGACCAGCGCTTCCGTACCAACACCGACCGAGTGATGCACCGGGAGGAGCTGCGTCGGGAGCTCGAGCGACTGCTTGCCACCCGATCAGCTGCAGCCTGGAGCGAGGCTCTGCGGGCCGTGGGGGTCCCGGCCGGCCCGGTCCACACCGTTGGCGAGGCCCTCGACCTGGCGGAGCAGCTCGGGCTGCAGCCCGTGGTGACGGTGGCGGGCGGCGGGCGGCACAGCCGACAGGTCGCCAACCCCATCTCCTTGTCGCGCTCCCCTGCTTCCTACGTGTCCCCGCCGCCGGACCTGGGGGAGCACCAGGACGCGCAGTGGCTGGACGAGGAGTCCCCCACCGCAGGCTGAGACGACGAGACCGGCGCCCGGGACAACCTGGGCGCCGGTCCCGTGTGCGACACCGTCAGCGGAAGGCGGCCTGCCCGGTCAGGGCCTGGCCGATCACCAGCTGGTGGATCTCGGACGTCCCCTCATAGGTGAGGACCGACTCGAGGTTGTTGGCGTGCCGCAGGACCGGGTACTCCAGGGTGATCCCGGCGGCACCGAGGATGGTGCGCGTCTCGCGCGCGATGGCGATGGCCTCGCGGACGTTGTTGAGCTTGCCCAGGCTCACCTGGTCGGAGGTCAGCGTGCCCTCGTCCTTGAGCCGGCCCAGGTGCAGGGCCAGGAGCATGCCCTTGCCCAGCTCCAGGGTCATGTCCGCCAGCTTGGCCTGGGTGAGCTGGTAGGCCGATAGGGGCCTGTCGAAGATCTCGCGCTCTCCGGCATACTGGATGGCGGTTTCCAGGCAGTCGCGGGCAGCGCCCAGGGAGCCGAAGACGATGCCGAAGCGGGCCTCGTTAAGGCACGACAGCGGGCCGGACAGGCCCCGGGCGCCCGGCAGCATGGCCGAATCGGGCAGCCGGACGTTGTCCAGGACGAGCTCGCTGGTGACCGACGCGCGCAGGGACAGCTTCTTGGTGACCTCAGGGGCGGTGAACCCCGGTGTGTCGGTGGGGACGACGAAACCGCGGACGCCGTCCTCGGTCTGCGCCCACACCACGGCCACGTCGGCGATGGAGCCGTTGGTGATCCACATTTTGTTGCCGGTCAGGACCCAGTCGTCGCCCGAGCGGGTGGCGCGGGTGCGCATGCCTGCCGGGTTGGACCCGAAGTCCGGCTCGGTGAGGCCGAAGCACCCGATGGCCTCACCGGCGGCCATCCGCGGCAACCACTCCTGCTTCTGCTCCTCGGAGCCGTGTTGCCAGATCGCGAACATCGCCAGCGAGCCCTGCACGCTGACCAGGGACCGCAGGCCGGAGTCGCCCGCCTCTAGCTCCATGCACGCCAGCCCGTAGGCCGTGGCGCTGGTGCCGGCGCACCCGTACCCCTCCAGGTGCATCCCCAGCACTCCGAGCTTGCCGAGCTGTGGGGCGAGCTCCCGCACCGGAACGGTCCCGGCCTCGTACCAGTCGGCGATCTCAGGCCGGACGCGCTCCTCGACGAAGCGGCGCACGGTATCGCGGATGGCGCGGTCCTCCTCGGAGATGAGGAGGTCGGTGCCGAATAGTGCGAGCGGGTGGGCTGGGGGCTTGGGCTGGGCCATGGCGGGTTCTCCATCGAGGCTTGATGAGTCTTACAGTGTTAGGCACGAGCCTAACACTGTAAGGTAACGACTGCCAGGGCTGCTAGCGCGGCTCACCCTCCGAGTCAGGAGCCGACCATGGCCACACCCGCCACCCCCCGTCTGAGCCGGCAGCGGATCCGCGATGCCGCATTGGACCTGATCGACACCGACGGCCTGGAGAAGTTCTCGATGCGCCGCCTGGCCAGCTCACTGGGCGTGAGCGCCCCGTCGCTGTACTCGCACTACGCCACGCGCGAGCAGGTCCTGGACGACGTCGTCGATCTGGTGATCGCCGACGTGGACACGAGTGGTTTCGACCAGGGCTGGGAGAGTGGCCTGCTCCGCTGGGCACGTTCCTACCGGGCTGCCCTGGCCGCCCACCCGGCCGTGGCCCCGCTGGTCGCGTCGGGCACCCAGCACCGGGAACAGTTCCTGGCCATGGCTGACCGCGTCCATGCCGGGCTCGTGAGCACCGGATGGCGCCCACGACGGGCCACCGAGATCGCCGGCGCGGTGAAGTTCGTGGTCATCGGAGCGGCCGTCACGCCGTTCGCGGCCGGGTTCTCCGACGACCCCGCTGTGTATAAAGGTCGCTTCCCCTACCTGGGACAAGCACATCGTCTGCGCGCCGAGGCCGGCCGCATTGACAGTGACGCGTTCGAGCTCTGCATCACCTCGCTGGTCAGGGGCCTCCATCCGGGTCCCTACCCCGAGTCAACTGATGCCGAGACCTGAACGAGGCCTGACCGGGTGCGGGTAGACCTGCTTCTGGTCCCGGACGCGAGGATGCTGGGGTTGCGGATCCGACACGGAGGACGGCGAGGCGCTGCTGGATCTGGCCCAACGTCAGTGTGGAACCACCCACGGTTCCGGGCTCACCGCACGGTGACCGGCTCCGCCACGGTCAGGTCCGCCAACGCGTCCCGGTCTATCGACAGCCCCAGCCCAGCGTCGCCGGACAGCCGCACGCTCGGGGGGTCGTAGTCGAGGTCGCCCACGTCCCGGCTGAACAACAACGGCCCGGTGAGCTCGGTCGAGCCCACGTGAGCCCGCGCCGCCGCCAGGTGGTAGCCGGCCGCCGAGCCGATGGACGACTCCACCATCGACCCGATCTGCACCGTGAGGCCGGCGGCCTGGGCCGCAGCCACCATCGCCAGGGCGGGCTGGATGCCAGCGGACTTCATCAGCTTGAGGTTGACCGCGTCGGCCGCCCGCTCGCCGATGATTCGCAGCAGCGACGCCATGCCGTGCACCGCCTCGTCCGCCATGATCGGCACCGAGGTGGCCGCGCGGACTTCCGCCAGGCCCTTGATGTCTGGCGCGTGCACCGGCTGCTCGATCCACCGCAGGCCCAACCCCTCGAGCTGCCGGATCGTCGGCACCGCCACGGAGGGTGTCGCCCAATGCTGGTTCACGTCCACCCGCACCCGGGCGCGCTCGCCGACCGCCTCGCACACCGCCTTGATCCTCGCCACGTCGTCCCTGGTGTCCCCGGCATCCCCCGCTCCTACCTTGATCTTGATCTCTGCGAAGCCAGCCCCCACCGCAGCCTCCGCCGACTCCGCCATCACGGCGGGAGCACCGATGCTGATCACGCGCGGGTAGGTGAGCGCACGGTCACCGGAGCCGCCG
>DATGRS010000072.1:0-15219 GCA_035303365.1 Ornithinicoccus sp. | reverse complement strand
GCAGGAACGGGAACACTTCGTCGACAATGGCCTGGTGCATCACCTCGGGCGAGGCGTTCTTGAACTGGCTCCAACGCAGTGCGACTGACCAGGGAGAAACACCGGGTCTTCGATCACACCCTCGTTGAAGCGGGCTTTCTTCTCGGCGAGGATCTGGAGGTTGTCGAGGCGGCGAATGAACAGCAGAGAGGTCACGTGCTCGATCACTTCGAGCGGGTTGCTGATGCCGCCGGACCAGAACGAGGCCCAGACGCGGTCGATCTTGCTCTTCAGTTCACCGGTGATCCCAGGCGCAACTCTAACTAGTAGGTACGACGTTCTCGCCGACCCTCCTGCTGTCCGGGCTTTCCGAGCTGCCGGGGCCGCCTTTCGGCATGGTCGCTGCCCAACAGAACTGGGAGCCCGGGAGACGCTGATGGCCACTCGCGGCTACCCGGCGGCCCTTGGGGATGAGCGCGGCCAGGCGGGCCGCCACCGACCCAGGAGATGACCATGGCTGCCACCATCACCCACAAGCTCGTGTCGCTGGCCGAGGCGGCCGAGGTCCTCGCGGTCTCGACGAAGACCGTGCGCCGCTACATCGCCGACGGGCACCTCGACGCCGTCCGGCTCGGCCGAAAGACGTTGCGGATCAAGCTCGACTCGATCGAGAAGTTTATCGACGCCCGACCCGTCGGCGGGTGGCGGCGGGCCGGATGAGCGTCCCACAGATGCCCAGAAGGACCCGCCCGTTGTTCCTCGTTTGTTCCTCGGAGACAAGTCGAGGCCCTCGAAAGGGCCTCTGAGCTGCGGTTATATGGTGGGCGATACTGGGTTTGAACCAGTGACCTCTTCCGTGTCAAGGAAGCGCGCTACCACTGCGCCAATCGCCCTAATGCGTGGAACCGTGCGAGGTGGCGACGGGATTTGAACCCGTGTAGACGGCTTTGCAGGCCGTTGCCTCGCCTCTCGGCCACGCCACCGTAGAGGCCTCTGGTGCTGGTGCCTCCGAGCGGACGACCGGCCTCGAACCGGCGACCTCAACCTTGGCAAGGTTGCGCTCTACCAACTGAGCTACGTCCGCATCTTCCCTCGGGTGTTCCCCTCAGGCGTCACGGAACATTAGCCGACGGTGGGGCCCAGCACCAAATCGATTCGCCCCCATGAGCCCCACGCGTGTCACTCGTCGCTGGGGGGTCGTGCGCGCCCCGCAAGCTCACCCGAGTCGGGTGCCTCGCGGTCCTCGACCGGCGTCAACGGAAGTTCCGGCTCGTCGTCCGAGCGCACCCGGTCCCACCACTCCCCCGCCCGCTCGATCGGTCCCCGGTAGTCGTCCGTCGGCCAGAGTCGACGAACCGCCGCGTTGGTCGCCGCACCGATTAAGACCGCCAGCGCCGCGAGGTAGAACCAGATCAGCACCAGGATCGGCGCCGCCAGGGGGCCGAAGATCGTCGCACCACCGACGGCGACAGCTGCCCACTGGCGCAGCACGATGGAGCTCACGACCCAGATGACTCCGGCGACGAACGCTCCGGGCAGGTCCCGGTGGAACGGTGTCTTGTCCTTCGGCGCGTAGTGGTAGAGCCCCGTCAGGCCGATCAGCGCCAGGCCCGCCACAACCGGCCAGTAGGCGGCCACCAGGAAGTCCAACTCGGCCGGGAGCCACTCGCGCAGCAGTGAGGGTCCGATGACCGCGAGGGGCACCGTGAGGCCGGTAAACAGGATCGCCCCGGCATACAGGCTCAGTGACATCGCCCGGGCACCGACGATGCTGCGCAGCCCGCTCTGTGCATACATGATCTGGACCGCGTCCATGAAGACGTGCAGCGCGCGGGATCCCGACCAGAGGCTCACCAGGAAGGCGAGCGAGAGGACATCGGCCCGACCACCGGAGAGCGTGTCCTCGACCGTCGGCACGATCGTCTCGCTGACCACCTCAGGGGTCAGGAACCGGGAGCTGAACCGCGCGATGGCGTCGGTCACGTCGGCCAGCAGACCCGGGTCGAAGCGCGCAGCGAAGAAGCCGACCCCCGCCACGAGGCCCAGGAGGAGCGAGGGTAGAGACAACAGCATGAAGAAGCCGGCCTCCGCAGAGAGGCCGGTCACCCGGTAGCGGAACGAGATCCGGAACACCTCGACGACCAACCGGGCCGCGGGCAGCGCCCCGGGCACTGGAGCCAGGACCCGTCGGACCCTGCGCCGTACCGTCATGATGCCAACCGTAGGACCTGAGCGACCGTGAGGACGGACGCGACGACGGGGAACACGGTCGCGGCGCTGGCCCGCGCCTTCGTCGACGCGACGTGTCATCAGGACGGGCCGCCGCCCGGAGTAGCCTGACAACGGAGGTGAGGCCGTGATCCGCACCGCTCTGGTGGTCGACGACGAGCCGCAGATCCGTGCGCTGCTGTCCGCCTACCTCGCTCGGGACGGTTTCCTCGTGCGGGAGGCCGGCACCGGGGCCGACGCGTTGCACCAGGCGGGCCTTGAGCCGCGTCCCGATGTGGTCCTCCTTGACGTCGGGTTGCCCGACCTCGACGGACTGGAGGTGCTGCGGCGGCTGCGGCGAGAACGGAATCTGCCGGTGGTCATGGTCAGTGCACGGGCCGAGGAGGGGGACATCCTCATGGGGCTGGCGGCAGGCGCCGACGACTACGTCACCAAGCCGTTCCGACCCCGCGAGGTGGCCGCGCGGGTCGCGGCCGTCCTGCGCCGCGCCGAGCCCGGGCGGGAGCCGGCCACCGGGCCGACGGGCACCGAGGCACTGTCCTTCCCGGGGCTGTCCATCGACCGGTCCCGACGAGAGGTCCGGCGGGGCCACACGCTCCGGCCGCTCTCGGCGCTCCAGTTCGACCTGCTCTGGACCCTCGCCGAACAGCCCGGCCGCGTGTTCACCCGGGAACAGCTGCTCCGGCGCGTCTGGGGGTACTCACACGTCGGTGACGAGCGGGTTGTCGACGTCCACGTGCGCAGCCTCCGCCGGGCTCTCGACGACGACGCGTCGGCACCGCAGGTCGTCGGCACGGTGCGCGGGGTCGGCTACAAGTTCCTCCCACGCACGAACGGCCAGCCATGACCCTGTGGCGTTCACTCCGTGCTCGCCTGGTGCTGTCGCACCTGCTCGTGGCCCTTGTCTCAGGTCTCGTCATCGTCGTCGTCGTCCGCCTAGTCGCCCTGCAACGCTGGGATCGTGTGATAGGTGGCGGAGAGGGGATGGGGCCCCGTCACGGTGCGGACGGGCAGGCGGGTATGCCCGGCTTCCGGGCCGAGTTCGTCGACAGCGTCGACCAGGCGGTGATCGCCGGCGTGATGGTTGGCCTCCTCGTCGCGGTGGTCCTTGGTGTGCTGGCGGCACGGCGGACGGCGCGGCCGTTGGAACAGCTTCGGACGGCCACTGACCAGCTCGCGCTCGGCAGGTATGACGTACATGTCCCGTCCCAGACCACCACCGAGCTGGCCAGCCTGGCGGAGGACGTGCAGCGACTCGCCGAGCGGCTACACGAGACCGAGGCCCGGCGGGCGCGGCTCATCGGTGAGGTGGCACACGAGATGCGCACGCCCCTGACCGTGACGCGAGGCTATGCGGAAGCGATGCTCGATGGCGTGCTGCCGGCGGACCAGGACGGCCTGGGGCGCATCGTCCAGCAGACACGGCGGTTGGAGCGGCTCGCCGAGGACCTGAGCAGCCTCTCCCGCGCCGAGGAGGGCCGTCTCGACGTACGCCTCATGGATGCGGACCTCGCGGTGACGGTCGTCGGGGCGGTGAGCGCGGTGCAGGACCGGGCGCAGGCCCAGGGCGTGCGGGTCGAACTCGATGTTCCCGAGAGTCTGGTGGTGCCACACGACCCTGACCGGATCACACAGGTGCTGACGAACCTGCTCGTCAATGCCCTGCGCGCCAGCCACCCCAACGGTCAGATCGAGGTGAGGGTCACGACCTCAGCGACCGGCGGCACAACAGGCTCCGTGACGTCGCCAGACACCGTGCTGGTCGAGGTGACCGACCACGGTGTGGGACTGCGGGCAGGAGAGGAGGCAGCCGTCTTCGAGCGGTTCTACCGCGGCGGTGAGACTGCCACGGGGGCCGGCGACGAGGGCGGTGACAGCTCTCGGGTCCTCGGCGGAGGGTCCGGCATCGGCCTGACCATCGCCCGCGCCCTGGCCCGGGCACATGGGGGTGAGCTCGACGCCTCCAGCCCGGGTCCGGGCCGGGGGGCCCGCTTCTCGTTGCGCCTCCCGGCCCGGCCCACAGGGCCGACCTACGCCGACTGACCGCTCAGTCCTCGCTCTGCACTGCTGGGCAGTCGCCCGTGCCCGGCCCCATGCCGCGGCCCATGCCTCGCTGCCCCGAGCCGTGACCCCGCTCGCCGGGGCCTGCTCCGGGACCCATCCTGCCGCCGTCCTCAGCCATGCCGTGCCCACGCACACCCTGCCCACGCGGGCCTTTGCCACCGGGGCCACGCCGGTGACCACCCATGTCAGTCAGCTCGGGCAGATCACCGGCTGCCGCAGCTTCGAAGGCTTGCAGGTGGTGCTCGGAGGCTCTGAGCAGGTGACTCATGACACGGTCCACATCCGCGTCGTCGATCTCCTCGATCGTCGAGCGGAGATTCGCGATGTCGGCGGTCTCGAGCTCGACGCCGACCTGGAACGCGGCCTCGGGGCTGGTGAGCCCGCGCCCCAGCCAGTCGTCATACATCGTCTGCAGGCCGTCAGCCTGATAGACACCGGGTGAGCCCTCCTCCGGCAGGGTGCCGTCCTTGAGGGTCACCAGCTTGGCCACCGCGTCGTAGTGCTGCTGCTCGGAACGCTCGATCTGCGTGAACGGAGACAGCCCGTCGTGCGCTTCCCCCAACGCGTCGTAGAGGTCGCGAGCCATCCGCTCCTCCTCCAGGATGAAGAGCAGGGTTTCCTCGATCTCAGCCGTGGCCGCGGTCCCGGAGTCGGCGACGCTCTGCGCGATCGCCACTCCTGCCCCGGCTGCCAGCACGGCGCCGACGGTGGCGCCCACCAGTGCCGTCGTGACCGTCTTGTGTGCCTTCATGGTCCTTCCCTTCTCGATCCTTGACTGCTCTCAGTCCACCCCCGAACGATGAAGACCCACCGAGGTCGCGCGTGAAGATTCCGTGAAGGCGGGCGCGGGGTCCCTCCTAGGCGCTGACCGGCCGTCACCCCGACATACTGGACAATGGTGCGCGCCGACACGGACGTCGCACGCAATACCTCCGACGAAAGAACTTATGGAAATCTGGCCCGGCAAGCCCTATCCCCTCGGCGCCACCTTTGACGGCAGTGGGGTCAACTTCGCGCTGTTCTCCGAGGTCGCCACCGGCGTCGAGCTCTGCCTCATCGATGATGAGGGGGCCGAGACCCGGGTCCCTCTCACCGAGGTCGACGCCTACGTCTGGCACTGCTATCTGCCGCAGATCCAGCCCGGCCAGCGCTACGGCTTCCGGGTGCACGGGCCCTATGCACCCGATGAGGGACACCGCTGCAATCCCGCCAAGCTCCTGCTCGACCCCTACGCGCGGGCCTTCGACGGCCAGACCAGCGGCGAACAGCCGCTCTTCTCCTACGACTTCCACGACCCCAGCGTGGTCAACGAGGAGGACTCGCTCGGGCACACCCTGCTGTCCGTGGTGGTCAACCCCTTCTTCGACTGGGAGCATGACCGGCCGCCGCGACACGAGTACCACGACAGCGTCATCTACGAGATGCACGTCAAGGGCCTGACGATGCTGCACCCCGACGTTCCGGAGAACATCCGGGGCACCTACGCGGCGCTGGGCCACCCGGCGGTCATCGAGCACCTGACGTCCCTCGGGGTGACTGCGGTCGAGCTGCTGCCGGTCCACCAGTTCGTCCAGGAGGGCAACCTGCGCGAGCAGGGACTGTCCAACTACTGGGGTTACAACACGATCGGTTTCCTCGCCCCGCACAACGGCTATGCGGCCCACGGCACGCAGGGGCAGCAGGTCACCGAGTTCAAGACGATGGTGAAGGCCCTACACCAGGCAGGGATCGAGGTCATCCTCGACGTCGTCTACAACCACACCGCCGAGGGCAACCATCTGGGGCCGACTCTGGCGTTCCGTGGCATCGACAACAAGAGCTACTACCGCCTCGTGGACAGCGACCCCTCGCACTACTACGACACCACCGGGACCGGCAACAGCCTGCTGATGCGCAGCCCGCACGTGCTCCAGCTGATCATGGACTCCCTGCGCTACTGGGTGACCGAGATGCACGTGGACGGCTTCCGGTTCGACCTCGCCGCGACGCTGGCCCGCCAGTTCCACGAGGTCGACAAGCTGTCCGCGTTCTTCGACATCATCCAGCAGGACCCGGTGATCTCCCAGGTCAAGCTCATCGCTGAGCCCTGGGACCTGGGCGACGGCGGCTACCAGGTGGGCAACTTCCCGCCGCTGTGGACGGAGTGGAACGGTCGCTACCGCGACACCGTGCGCGACTACTGGCGCGGCCTGCCCTCGACGCTGGGTGAGTTCGCCTCACGCATCACCGGTTCCTCCGACCTCTATGCCCACAGCGGCCGGCGTCCCATCTCATCGATCAACTTCGTCACTGCCCACGACGGCTTCACGCTGCGGGACCTGGTCTCCTACAACGAGAAGCACAACGAGGCCAACGGCGAGGGAGGGCTCGACGGGGAGAACCACAACCGCTCGTGGAACTGCGGCGTCGAGGGTCCGACCGACGACCCGGACATCAACGCGCTCCGGCTCAAGCAGCAGAAGAACTTCCTAGCTACCCTGCTGCTCAGCCAGGGGGTGCCGATGATCGCCCACGGCGACGAGCTCGGCCGCACGCAGATGGGCAACAACAACGTCTACGCGCAGGACAACGAGCTCTCCTGGGTGGACTGGGAACTCGGCCCGGGTGAGCAGCAACTGCTGAGCTTCACCGCTCGACTCATCCAGCTCCGGATGGAGCACCCGGTCTTCCGCCGGCGGCGCTTCTTCGCCGGCGACGCCGATCACGGCGGGCAGAGCGACCTGGGCGACATCGTCTGGTACGCCCCCATCGGCGTGGTCATGGACGAGGAGGCGTGGCGCTCCCACTTCGCCAGGTCGATCATGGTCTTCCTTAACGGTGAGGCCATCGCGGCGCCGGACCGGATGGGACGACCAGTCGTCGACGACCACTTCCTGCTGCTCTTCAACGCCCACCACGAGTCCGTGGACTTCACGCTGCCCGACGGCATCGACGCGGCCGCGTGGACCGTGGTCGTCGACACCACCGGGGCGGAGCACAGCGCCGCCTGGGAGTCCGGGGAGACGTACCCGGTGCCACCCCAGTCGGTGGTCGTGCTCACGGCGACCCCGCAGCCGGAGCTCGGCTAGTCAACTGGCAGCGAGCCGGGCCTTCTCGTGCTCGATGTCGAAGTCGGCCGGCGGCCACTCGAGGTCCAGTGCACGCAGGTGCTCAAGCAGGATCTGCTGGACCGCCAGCCGCGCATACCACTTGCGGTCGGCCGGCACGACGAACCACGGTGCGGCCTCGGTGGAGGTCTTGTCCATGATGGCCTGGTAGGCCTCCATGTAGTCGTCCCAGCGCTCCCGGGTGTCGATGTCTCCGGGGTTGTACTTCCAGTACTTCTCCGGGTTGTCCAACCGCTCCCCCAGCCGCTCGGCCTGCTCGTCCTTGGAGATGTGGAGCATGACCTTGATGACGGTCACGTTGTCGTCCGCCAGCTCCTGCTCGAACTTGTTGATCGTCCCGTAGCGCCGACTCCACGTGGCCCGTGGCACGAGCTCGTCGACCCGCACGATGAGCACGTCCTCGTAGTGCGAACGGTCGAAGACCCCGATCATCCCGGCTCCTGGCAGCGCCTTGCGCACCCGCCACAGGAACGGGTGGGCCAGCTCCTCCTTGGTCGGCGACTTGAAGGCCGTGATCTCGATGCCCTGCGGATCGACAGACCCCACGACGTGCCGCATGATCCCGCCCTTGCCCGCGGTGTCCAGCCCCTGGATCACCAGCAGGATCCGCTCCTGCCCGCCGGTTCGCCCGTGCGCATAGAGCTGCTCCTGGAGGTGGTCCATCTCCTCGTCGGCGCTGGCCAACGCCTCCCGCCCGGCCAGCTTGTCACCGTCGAACTCCGGTGTCGCCCGTGTGTCGAGGTCCGCGAGGACGAACCCGTCGCCGACCCGCAGGGCATCGCTGAACGGGGTGGCGGACCGCTTGTCGGTCTTCTTCTGCGACCTGTTCTTCTTCGAGTTCTTGCCCATCGCGCCATCCTTCCACGCGATGGGCCACGATGGAGGCATGGTGACCATGTCCGCGGGCCTGCCGCCCACCGCTGAACTGCTCGAGGCGTATGCCGTGAGCTCGGCTCAGTGGGTCCGGGCCAACTTCGTGACCACACTGGACGGCCACGCCACCGGGGGCGATGGGCTGTCCGGCTCCATCAACTCCGCGGCCGACAAGCAGGTCTTCGACGTGCTGCGCGCCATGGCGGACGTGGTCGTGGTCGGCGCGGGCACGGTCCGGGCCGAGGGCTACGGACGGCTGCGGACCCAGGACCCTGAGCTGCTCGAGGTGCGGCGCGGGGCGGGGCGGGCAGACCACCCAGTGCTCGCCGTGGTGACCGCCTCGGGTGACCTGCCCGAGAAGGTGCTGGCCGAGGAATCCGACACCGGTGACCTGCTGGTGCTGTGCGCGGACGCCGTCGCCCACGACCTCACCGCACAGTTGGGCCCACACACCGTTCTCCCATGCGGCACCGACCTGGTCGAGCCGACGCGGGCAGTCGACGCCCTGCGCGGCCGTGGCCTGGCGCAGGTGCTCACCGAGGGCGGCCCGCACCTGCTGGGCGGCTGGCTCCAGGCCGACGTCGTGGACGAGCTGTGCCTGACCCTGCGCCCGGTCGTCGTGGGCGGGACCGGCCCACGGATCGTCGAGGCAGCCGCCGGCACGCCCGCCCTCGCGCACTTCGAGCTGCAGCACGTGCTCGAGGTCGAGAGTGACCTGATGCTCCGTTACGGCCGCAGGCGTTCGGGTGCCGCCGAGTTCGATCATGCCGGTTCGTCGCCCCGCACAACCGCGCCCTGACGAGGTCGGCTAGCTGCGCCGCCCGACGATGGTGAAGGCCACGACTCCAACCACGAGCTGGGCCATGAGCAGCAGTGCGAGCACCATCGCGACGTCCAGGCCCAGCCCGATGGCGATGGTCGCGGCACCGGTGAGGGGGAAGGCCGCCAGGCCGAGCACGGCCAGCGACCGGGTCAGGACCGCGTCGTCCCGCTCGTCGCCCTGCTGGGTGAACGCCCGCTCGAAGACGGTGGCCCGGTCCGGTGCCCGGGTCACCCGCCAGGCCATGACGGTCACGCCGAGGACCCCGACGGCAGCACCCTGCAGGAATCCGGTTCCCATGTTGCCCGGCCCGTGCTCCCGCAGCACCAGGCCGATCACGATTACGCCACCAAGGGCAACCATCATGACGAGCAGCACAACGGCCTTCTGGCGGCCGGTCATCTCAGTGGTCGACATGGAAGATCTCCTCAACGGTGCGGTGGAAGTGGCGGGCGATGGCGATGGCCAGCGGCAGCGACGGGTCGTAGCGGCCCGTCTCGATGGAGTTCACGGTCTGTCGCGAGACCTGCAAGGCCGCCCCCAGCTCCCGCTGGGACAGACCGGCGGCGAGCCGGAGGTCACGGACGTCGTTGCGCACTGAACGCCTCTCTCCCGAAGTCAAAGGAACTTGACTTGTCAAGGGTACTTGACTCCCCCCGTGCTAGTCAAGCGTCCTTGTCACCCCTGTGCCCCATCAGCTGCCCTCACTTGCGGGCCGTGCGACCAGATGTGCGCCGTGTGAGTGCCTGGACGTCGCACGGCGCACATCTGGTCGCATCGGTCAGGCGAGGAAGTCGCGGACCGCCTGCTCCCACCGCTCGCGGTCGGTATTCCACTCGCGGCAGTGCAACGGGCCGTCCCAGAGGTCCAGCGTGATGAGGTCGGGCCGCTTGGCGGCGAGCTCCTCCGACGGGCCGTATGGCACCACGTCGTCGTTGCGGGAGTGCATCAGCAGCATGGGGTGCTTCAGCTCGTCGGACCGCGCCACCCAGTTGGTGACGGCGATGTCCAACGGCTCGGCAACGCCCACCAGGTGTCGGGTCGCCTTCCGTCCCATGAGCAGCTTGCCCAGCATGCTGGCAGCCCGCGGAATCCGGTTGAGGTCGGCGTTGTGGGTCAGCACCACCCCCCAGTCGATCACCGGGCAGTCCAGGACCACCCGGTCCACGAACCGCGCGAAGTCCGACCGGTCGAGGGTCTGCAGCACGATGGCCCCTCCCATCGACCAGCCGAGCAGGGTGACCCTGCGGGCTCCCCGGCTCACGGCATACGAGATCGCCGCCTCCACGTCCCGCCACTCGGACAACCCGAGGTTGTAGCGACCGTCGATGCTCGGCGGCGCTCCCAGGTCGTTGCGGTACATCGGCACCAGGCTGGTGAACCCGAGGTCGTGCAGCACCGGCAGGGCGCGAATGGTCTCCTCGCGCTTGGCCGAGCGGCCGTGCACGAGCACCGCCCACTCGTCTGGCCGGTCCTCCTCCGAACGCGGTGGCACCAGCCAGGCCGGCAGGTCGCCGATGTCCGAGGGCACCCAGACGTCATCGAAGTCGAGCCCGACCGCAGATCCGGGGTCCCCGCAGTAGTAGTAGGAGTTCCACCGGGCCGGCCCGGGATCCAGGTCACCCTGGTCGACGTCGATCAGCTCGCGCACGACCGTCCGGTCGGTCGCCTTGCGTGCGGACAGGTCGGTGGAGACGACATCGCCCACGCGGGCGTGACCGGCGCCATGCTCGAGCCAGAGGCCGTACCTGCCTGGTGACAGGGTGTGCGGCGCCGCCACCATGGTGATGGTGTCCTGCCCCGCCTCCTCGTCATCGACCGACACGATCCAGGTGTCGTCCTTCTTCTCGTGCTCCGGCGTCACGACCCGTCGGGCGAAGTAGGTTGCGACACCGAGCGAGGCCAGCGCCATGCTGACCCCGGAGGCGACGCCCCCGACCGCGAGGACCGTGCTGAGCTTGGGGACCACCCGCGGGGGCTCCGGCTCCGGGACCCTGGCGAGGGCCGGTGCGGCGATCCTGGACAGCATCGGGGCGGCCATCTTCGTCACGACCGGCGTGACCCGCTCCATCACCGCCCCGGACCTACTCACCCAGCACCTCCGACAGGTCGAAGGAGACCGGTTGCTCCAGCTGGTCGAACGTGCAGCTGGTCGGTTCGCGGTCGGGCCGCCACCGCACGAACTGAGCCGTATGCCGGAAGCGTCGCCCCTCCATGTAGTCGTACCTGACCTCCACCACGCGTTCGGGCCGCAACGGCACGAACGAGAGATCCTTGCCGGCGTTCCACCGGCTGGTCTCGTTCTTGCGCGGGGTGCCCTCGAAGGACGCCGCCCAGTCCCAGGGGTGTCCCTCGATCTCGGTCACCAGCGGCTGCAGCTCCTCCATCAGCTCGCGACGGCGGGCCATCGGGAAGCTCCCGACCACACCGACCGAGGCCAGCGTGCCGTCGTCGTCGTAGAGCCCGAGGAGCAACGACCCCACGGCGTCCGGCCCGGACTTGTGCACGCGGTAGCCTGCCACCACGCAGTCCGCGGTGCGCTCGTGCTTGATCTTGCTCAGCACCCGCTTGTCCGGCTGGTAGGTGCCCTGCGGGTCCTTGGCGATCAGGCCGTCGAGCCCGGCGCCCTCGAACTGCTCGAACCACTCCTGCGCCACAGCGGTGTCGCGGGTCAGCGGCGTCACGTGGATCGGCGGTGCGGCGCCGGCGAGCGCCTCCTCCAGTCGCGTGCGGCGCTGCTCGAGCGGCAGCCCGGTCAGGTCCTCGTCACCCAGTGCCAGCAGGTCGAAGGCCACGAAGCTCACCGGTGTCTCGGCAGCGAGCTTGCGGACCCTGGAGTCGGCGGGGTGGATCCGCTGCTGCAGCGCCTCGAAGTCGAGGCGGTTGGCCTCGGTGTCGGCCAGCACGATCTCTCCGTCGATGACGGCCCGATCCGGGAAGTTGGCCAGGACGGCAACCACCAGGTCGGGGAAGTAGCGCGTCATCGGACGTTCGTTGCGCGACCCGATCTCGACCTCGTCGCCGTCCCGGAAGATGATCGACCGGAAGCCGTCCCACTTCGGTTCGTAGAGCTGACCCTCCGGGATCCCCTTGACCGGCTTGGCGAGCATCGGCTTGACCGGTGGCATCACGGGAAGGTCCATGAGGTCAGTCTGCCTGATCTCCCGCCACCCATCACGGAGGTTGACGTTAGTCACCGACCCGGTTGCCGTGCTCGTCCCAGTGCTCGGCGACCTTCCTGCTGGGCTGCACGCGGGGCGGCTCCCCCGGCATCTTGGGGTGGTCCGGCGGGAAGTTCAGCTCGCCGAGACCACGCTCCAGGTCGGCCTCCCACAGGGCGTAGGCACCGTCGATCGAGCCAGCCTCGTCGTGCAGGTGCTCCCAGGCGTCGCCGTGCTCCGACCACCACTCCGGCACGGTACGCACCGTCAACTCGTCCGGCGCGATCTGGCCCAGCTGCTCCCAGGTCATCGGCACCGACACCGGACCGCCCGGCAGCACGCGTGGCGACCACGCCGCGGCCAGCGTGCGGTCCCGGGTTGCCTGGTTGAAGTCGACGAAGATCCGCTGGCCACGCTCCTCCTTCCACCACGCGGTCGTCACGAGGTCCGGCATCCGCCGCTCGAGCTCACGGGCGATGCCGATGACGGCGTGCCGCACCTCGAGGAACTCCAGCCTCGGCTTGATCGCGGCGAAGACGTGCACCCCCCGACTGCCGGTGGTCTTCACGAACGGTGTCAGGCCGACGTCGGTCATCACCTCCCGCAGCCCCCGGGCGACCTCGACGATGTGGGTGAAGCCCAGTCCGGGCTGCGGGTCCAGGTCGATGCGGATCTCGTCCGGGTGGTCGTTGTCGGCGCTGCGCACCGGCCACGGGTGGAACGTGACGGTGCCCATCTGCGCGGCCCAGACCGCGGTGGCCACCTCGTCGACCACGACCTGTGGGTGGCTGCGCCCCGACGGGTAGGTGACCATCGTGGTGCGCACCCACTCCGGGACCCCCTTGGGAGGGTTCTTGGAGTAGAAGATCTCCCCCTCGATCCCGTCGCGCACCCGCTGCAGGGTCACCGGTCGGTCGGCAAGCGCCCGCAGGAGCGGCTCCCCCACCGCGATGAGGTATGCCGCCAGGTCAGCCTTGGTGATCGCCTCGCCCTGGTCGGTGGCCGGCCACACCACCTTGTCCGGGCTGCTCAGCCGCACCTCACGGTCCCCCTCCGGACCCGGCACGACCAGGATCTGCGCAGCACTCGCCATACCCCTGACGCTACCGGGGTTACCCGACGGGCGTCGTCACAATTGCGGCGACGTGGCCTTCCGCGTGCACGACATCGACCGCCCCGACCGAGTCGTTCCCACAAGCAGCGCCACGGACCTGGTCGGAGTCCGCCAGTCCCACCGGAACACGCCTGAGAGGACGGTGTGCCGGATTGTTTGGAGCGGGCGTAGTGTTATCAGACTATGAGCGAGAACCAGACCTACGCTGTCACCAAGACCGACCAGGAGTGGCGTGAGCAGCTCACTCCGGAGGAGTACGCCGTGCTTCGCCAGGCCGGCACGGAGCGTCCGTTCATCGGTGAGTACACCGACACCAAGACCCAGGGCATCTACTCCTGCCGAGCCTGCGGCAATGAGCTGTTCCGGAGCGAGACGAAGTTCGAGAGCCACTGCGGGTGGCCGTCCTTCTACGCCCCGCTGGCCGAGGACCGGGTGGAGTACCGCACGGACAACACCCTGGGCCGGACCCGCACCGAGGTCCTCTGCGCCAACTGCGGCTCGCACCTGGGCCACGTGTTCGAGGGCGAGGGCTACGACACCCCGACGGACCAGCGCTACTGCATGAACTCGATCAGCATGCGCCTGGAGCCCGCGGCCGAGCCGGCGAGGATCGCCGGCGGCACGGAGCAGACCGCAAGCTCCGGCGGCAACTTCTAACCGCCCAGGTCAGGGAAGCCTGGACACCAGCGCCGCGGCGTCGACGCGCGGGCCCGTGAAGAACGGGATCTCCTCGCGCACGTGCAACCGCGCGTCGACGGCCCGCAGCTCACGCATCAGGTCGACGATGCGGTGCAGCTCGTCGGCCTCGAAGGCCAGCAGCCACTCGTAGTCCCCGAGCGCGAAGGCTGCGATCGTGTTGGCGCGCACGTCCTTGTAGTCACGCGCCGCGAGACCGTGTTCGCGCAGCATGCGGCGACGCTCGTCCTCCGGCAGCACGTACCAGTCGTAGGACCGGACGAACGGGTAGACGCAGATGTAGGCGCCGGGCTCCTCCCCTGCCAGGAACGCGGGGATGTGGCCACGGTTGAACTCGGCCGGCCGGTGGATCCCGACGTTGCTCCAGACCGGCTCGCAGATCTCACCGAGTGACGTCCGCCGGAACCGCTGGTAGGCCGACTGCAGCAGCTCGATCGTCTCGGCGTGCCACCAGATCAGGAAGTCGGCGTCCGCCCGCAGACCCGACACGTCATAGATCCCGCGCACGACGACCCCCTCGTCGCCGATCGTGGACAGCAGCACCTCGAGCTCGTGCGCCACGTCGTCCCGGTCGTCCCCCAGCGGTCCCGCCGTGCGGAACACGGAGTACATCGCGTAGCGGACCTCGCTGTTGATCCGCTCGTGGTCATCAGTGTGCTCTGTCGCGGGGGTTTGCGTCATGCGCCCATTGTGCGACGCCGGCGTCCGAGACCAGACACCCGGGGGCGGGCATCCAGCGAGGAGGTGGCCGTCGTCTACAGCTTCGTGGGGCGGAGCGAGCGCGGGTTCTCCCCAGCACACGCGGGTCTTTTCATACGTTCGGTAGGAGGAACCCGCGCCCCCCGGTAGGAGGAACCCGCGCCCGGTAGGAGGAACCCGAGCCCGGTAGGAGGAACGCGCGCCCCCGGTAGGAGGAACCCGCGCCCCCCGGTAGGTCAGGCCGCCACCTGATGAATGGCCGCCTCGATCAGCTGGCGCACTGCCTCAGGATGGTCGAGCTCGCGCCACGTCAGCCGCACAACGACATACCCCAGCCGTCGCAGCCTGTCCTCCCGCAGCTTCTCAGCAGCCAGTGCCCGTTGGCCGTCGATGCCGCCGTACTTCACCATTCCGTCGAACTCGATGATCACCCGGTGCTCCGTCAGCATGAAGTCCACCCGCCCCACCAGCCCAGAC
>DATGRS010000071.1:0-4544 GCA_035303365.1 Ornithinicoccus sp. | reverse complement strand
TCGCGCCTCCTCTCTGTGTCCGTTCCCGGGCATGGCTGTCGCGATCGTATCGGTGCGACGGTCGTCCGACCGCCCAGCGACCCCGCGGTTTGGGCGATTCGGTGCCGGTGGGTTAGCCTTTCGATGCTTCAAGCGCGAGTGGCGGAATAGGCAGACGCGCACGGTTCAGGTCCGTGTGCCCGAAAGGGCGTGAGGGTTCAACTACGCCCTCGCGCACGTCACGAAGGTCCCGGTCAGGGTCATCTGGCCGGGACCTTCTCCGTTCCGTGAGGATGGCGCTGTGGCACTGCTCGATGACACCGGTGTACCCCTCGTGCGGGTGCGGCCGACGGCGCGGCGAGTGGTGTCCCTCGTGCCCTCGTTGACCGAGGCGATCGCCGCGACCAGACCTGAGGCGCTCTGCGGTGCCACCGACTGGTGCACCCACGCGGCCGACCTCGACGTCACCCGCGTGCGGGGCACGAAGAACGTGGACTGGCGGACCGTCGTCGACCTCAAGCCGGACCTGGTGGTGGCCAACAAGGAGGAGAACCGAGAGCTGGATGTGCGCCGACTGCGCGACTCCCGGGTGCCGGTCTGGGTCACCGTGATCGAGGACGTCCCGCAGGCGCTGACCTCCATGGGGCGACTGTTCACCGATGCCCTCGGTTGGGACGAGCCCGAGTGGCTGTCACAGGTGCGCGCGACGTGGGACCGGCCGGTGCCCGCGCCGCACACCCGAGTCGCTGTCCCGATCTGGCGGGACCCCTGGATGGTGGTGGGTTCGGCGACCTACACCGGCGACCTGCTCGCCCGAGCGGGCTTCGCCAACGTCTTCGGCGCCCACGAGGCCCGCTATCCGCACGTGGAACCGGCCGAGATCGACGGCACCGGTGCGGACGAGGTCCTGCTCCCCGACGAGCCGTATGCGTTCGCTGAGGACGACGGGCCCGAGGCGTTCGTGACGCCGACGCGCCTGGTCTCCGGACGGCTGCTGACCTGGTACGGACCCGCGATGCTGGAGGCTGCGGATCTCCTGCTGCCTGACACGGAGCGCCACGGGCGGACAGAGTGACAAGAGCCCGGTCACTCCAGCGTCCTGGCTCTCGCGTCGGCATCCGGCTCTCAGCTCGGCGCCCTGACTCTCACCTCGCCCATGCGGGTCGCACGTCGTCACCCACGTACTCACCTCGCCCATGCGGTTCTCACGTCGTCGCCCTCGTACTCACCTCGGAACACTGGCGCTCACCTCGCGCTACAGCGCGAGGTGAGTGACCACAAGGCGATGTGAGTGCGGCGGACTCCTGCCGCGGGGAGTCGATACCAAGCTGCGGCACTTCGGTGAGACAACTCGTCAGTGACGACCGCGGTCGCACCCACCGGTTCGGCACGACAGCACCTTGATGCGGTGCCAACCTGAAACTGCCTCAAGCCAGCGGGGCAAAGGACGGACCAGAGGTCCTCCCCCGCGGCAGCGCGGAGAACCTCTGGGACCCACGACACCACACCGTTCGGGCGGCTGCGAGAACTCGCAGCCGCCCGGCGTGGCGGGCGTCGCCGAGACCCAAGGAGCACTGATGACCTATCCCGACATCCCAGAACCCGCCCGGCACGTTGGGCGCCCGCCTGAGGCCCCGCTCGACGGCCCTGGTGGCACCCCGCAGTCGCCGCCTCTGACCCAGCGCGGGCCGACGACCCGCTCCACACGGGGCACGGCAGCGGAAGCCCCGCCCGGATCGGGCCAACCCGAATCCGGCCAGGACGGTTCGGGCACGTCAGCGGAAGCCCTGCCCGGATCCGACCAGCACGGTTCGGGCACGACGAGCGGCGCCAAGGAGCAGGGAAAGCAGGTGGCCCAGGACGCCAAGGAGCAGGCAAAGCACGTCGCCCAGGACGCCAAGGAGTCCGGCAAGCAGGTTGCCCAGACCACTCAGGAGGAGGTGCGCAACGTCGGTGCGACCGTGAGCGAGCAGGTCCGCAACCTGCTCAGCGAGACCTCCTCCGAGATCAGCAGCCAGGCGGGCAGCCAGCAGCAGCGCCTCGCTGAGGGGCTCCGCGCGCTGTCCCACGAGCTCAGCTCGATGGCGCAGGGCAGCAACGAGCCATCCAGCCAGGCGACCGGCCTGGTGCGGGAGGCCTCGCAGCGCACGCAGGGGCTTGCGGACTGGTTCGAGCACCACGAGCCGGGCGACGTCCTCACCGAGGTGAAGCGCTTCGCGCGGCGCAAGCCGGGCACGTTCATCGCCGTCGCGGCCGGCGTCGGCCTGGTGGCTGGCCGGATGACCCGCTCCCTCGCCTCTGACCAGGGCGAGGGCCGGTCGGCGGCGGGAGACACGGCATACACCGGCAGTGCAGGAGGTGTCTCCACGGTGGGTGGCGCCTATCCCCCTCCGGTCGTGGACACGGGCGGCACAGCTACAGGCGCGGACATGCCCGATCCTCGCCCGCCCGTCGGCCCGGGGCCGGTCGACCCAGGGCCGATGTCCGGCATCGGCGCGGGACCAACCGGGGGATACGCCTCCCGGGGCCGCAGCGACGCCCGCAGCCCGAGCGACCTTGAGGCAGACGAGATGCCGGTCTACGGAGATGATCCTCGATGACCCAGGGCGATCCGGAGGTCGGCCGGCCCCTGTCGTCGGTGGGCGAGATCATCTCGGACATCTCCGAGAACCTCTCCACCCTGATCCGGCAGGAGACGGAGCTGGCCAAGGCCGAGCTCCGTGACACCGCCACACGCACCGGCAAGGGGGCGGGGCTGCTCGGCGGCGCGGGCGTCGCTGGCCACTTCGTCCTGCTGTTCCTGTCTATCGCCCTGTGGTGGGCGATCGGCGGTGCCATCGGCCACAGCTGGGCGGCACTCATCGTCGCCGCCCTCTGGGCCCTGGTGGCAGCCGTGCTGGCCGCGACCGGCCGCAGCAAGCTCAAGGAGGTCAAGGGCATGCCCAAGACCGCCAGCACCGCGAAGAAGATCCCCGACGCGCTCAAGGGAAATGAGGAGACACGATGACGACCAACCAGGACCCCGACCAGATCCGTCGCGAGATCGAGACCACACGTCGGGAGCTGTCGCACAACGTCAACGAGCTGGGCGAGACCGTCTCGCCCGGCAACGTGGCGGACCGCCAGAAGGCCAAGGTCCGCAGCAAGGTCTCGGACTGGAAGGAGAAGGTCATGGGCACTGCCGATGACGTGAAGGGTTCGGCCGGCTCTGCGGTGCACGAGGTCTCCTCGACGATGTCCGACCAGGCCGGACACGTGACGACGACGATGCAGGACGCTCAGCAGGCCGCACGGCGGAAGACCCAGGGCAACCCGCTGGGGGTCGGGGCGGTGGCGCTCGCCGCAGGGTGGCTCGTCGGATCGCTCCTGCCGGCCACGGACAAGGAGCAGGAGGCGGCCCACCGGATCCAGGAGAAGGCGCAGCCGCTCGTGGACCAGGGGCGTGAGGAGGTCAAACAGGTCGGCCAGGAGATGGGTGAGCACCTCAAGGAGCCCGCTCAGCAGGCAGCGGAGGAGGTCAAGCTGTCGGCTCAGGAGGGCGTCGAGCACGTCAAGTCCGAGGGCCAGCTCGCCGCCGAGGACGTCAAGGAGTCGGCGTCCCAGGCCGAGGACGACGTGCAGTCCTCGGCCCAGCAGGCCAAGCACACGGTGCAGGGGGAGTCCGGGAGCAGCTGACCCTGCGGCATACAGGATGGCGCCCACCGGCCGATGCAGGCCGGTGGGCGTCACCCTGCCCGGACCGGGTCACCCCTGCAGCAGGTCCAGGTCGCGCACGCAGAAGCCGTGGTGCGCCCACTCCTCGTGGAACACCACGTGCAGGCACTCCAGGACGGACTTCCCCCGGGCGTATGGCGGCCAGCCCGGTCCTCCAGGCACAGGAGCCGGAGCCGCCAGCTGGTCGGCCGTCACGGTTGACAGCCACTCCTCAAGCTCGGCAGCCTGTGCCTCGCGCACGGCGAGCACCTCGTCGAGGTCGGGAGCCGCGGTCGGGTCGAGGCCCTGCTCCTCCTGGTCCGGCACGAAGTCCGAAGCGATCCCCATCGCGGTGAACGGCATGGTGGACCCGAGGCACGAGCGACGGAACCAGGAGTCGTGCACGAAGACGAGGTGGCGCAGCGTCTGCGTGGCGGACCACTCGCCCCGCACGCTCGCGTGCTCCGCACCGACCGGCATGCCGCGGAGCCGGTCCACCGTCGTGTCCCAGTCCGCACGAAGCTGCTGGTGGGCCGCGCGGAGGTCCGCGGGGTCGGCGGAGCGCATGAGGAGCCGCACCGGATGCCGCCGGTCGAGCTCTTCCTCGACGTAGGACGTCACCTCCACACCGTTGATCACCACGTTGCGGATGAGTCCGTCGATCTCGACGTCCTGCATGACGACCCCGATGAGGCGTGCCCGGGTCAGGTCGCACTCCCTGAACTCGGCACCGGTGAAGTCCTCGTCCTCGAACGTTGGCATGGTGGCAGTATTCAGCGGCTGGGCACGGGTGTCGATCGCGATCCAGAGCCACGCTCCAGGGACTCAACCGCGTAGTCCACGACGACGGGAGCGTGGTCGGAGAGCCGCAC
>DATGRS010000070.1:0-3011 GCA_035303365.1 Ornithinicoccus sp. | reverse complement strand
GGCATTGGTCTCCCCCGCGAGGTCGTCGATGTCCATGAGTCCGAGGGCGATGGACTCGATGAGGCCCGGGTCGGTGATCCAGGCGGGTGCGGGCCGGCGGGTGATGCCGAGCCCGGACAGCAGGCCGGGCAGGATGACCGGCGGCGCGTCCGCCGGGGTCGGCGGCAGGTCGAGGATGCTCACGGCGTCTCCTGCGGGTGGGTGTCCAGCCAGTGGCGGCGGTGGTTGTAGCGGACGTGGACCTGCTCGATGCGGTCCAGGTACTCGGCGGGCGTCCAGGGCTTGACGCCGCGGGCGCGGCGGGCCATCTCCTGCTCGACGCGGGCGAGCGCGTCCTGCTCCAAGTCCGCCAGCGGGCGCGGCTCCACGGCGGTCGCCATGTCAGGCCACCTCCCTCAGTGCCTGGCGTTGGGTCCAGGCGAGGAGTCGGGCGGCGGCCTCGGCGAGCTGAGCGACGGTCTCCGGCGACGAGTTGGAGACGGTGATGGCGATCGAGGAGCCGGGCTCACCGATGACGAGCCGGGCGAGCGGCTTGCCGTCGATGCCGTGGTCGTACTCGCAGTGGATCGGGGCGTCGTTCAGGGCGACGTTGATCCCGCCGTAGATGTCAGCGCTCACGACACGGCCTCCTTGGCGGGGTTGCTGACCGGGCAGTGCGCCTCGTGCTGGTAGAAGGCGGGCCGCTTGTAGTCGTTGTGCTCCCGGACCGGCTCGCAGTCGCAGAGCCGGGACTCCAGCTCGTTCACCCGGCCGGAGAAGTCGGCCAGTTCCGCCTTGAGGCGCTGGACCTCCGCCAGCAGGGCGGCGAGGTGGCCGCTGACGATCGCCGCCGACTTCTCCGGCATCATCGCCAGCAGGTCCAGCGACTGGATCTCCGCGAGCCGCTGGTCGTCGAGCGGCTGAGGCTGGTCGCCCACCTGCATCGGCAGGGCTGCCTCAGTGGCAGCGTCTGCAGCCAGGGCCTTAAACCCGCCTTGTTCGACCGCACGTCGCACGGCACGGGCCTGGTGCTCCCAGTAGGAGCGGTCGTCGTCGGACATGCCGTCCCACGGGGCAAGGGTGTCGGCGTTCACAGGGCACCTCCGGCGGCGTGGAAGGCGCGGGTCTTGCGGTCCTGCTCGGCCTCCCAGTACGCGTAGAACAAGGCGTCCAGCGCGGCCGGCTTCTCCTGCTCGGGCAGGCAGTCGAACGCAGTGCGGCCGATGTCCAGGACGTCGAAACCCTGCGGGTACGCCTCGGTCAGCAGCTCCCGCGCCTCGTTCCACAGCGCCTGGAAGGGGGACACCTGCGGCAGCGCGGCGGTGATCTCGTCGAATGGGGTCAGGTCGCTCATGCCGCACCGCCCTGCTCGCCGTTGATGAGGCGGGCGATCTGGAGGAGGTGGTCGGTGCCGAAGTCGGCGGCGTACTCGTCGGTGCCGTCCTCCGCGATCCGGGACGCAACGACGGTGGCCTCGATGTCCAGCAGGTCAGCGAGCGCGGCGCCCACGGACGGCTGCATGAGGGCGATGTACTCGGCATTCCAGGGCTCACGGATCCCGCCGTACCCGGACCGGATACGGCCCGAGGCGACAACCTCGGAGTCGACCGTGCCCGCCGGGTGGGCGTGGGAGTAGACAGCGGACGTCGACGTAGCACGCGGCGACCAGACCGAGCTGGTGACCCAAGGGCTGTCGGTCGCGTGCTTCACATGCTTCCGCAGCTTCGCCGCGGCGTTCCGCAACTCGGTGTCGAGCGAGACCTTCTTGGTCTCGGGCTGAGATGAGATCATGGACACGGTGGTCCCTTTCGTTGCGTGCTCTGGATGGGGATCACGAGGCCGGTCCCGTAGGCGCGGGGTCGGCCTCACAGCCGCTCAGGCGGCGTCAGGTGCGTGCGGTGTCTCGCTGCGAGCCACCGCCAACTCGGCATGCAGCAGGTGGATCTCGGCGATGAGCCGCGGCATCAGCCGGTGGGCCTGCATCGCGAAGCGGACGTTGCACCGACCGCCCGTCCTGCCGTGGCCCTCAGAGAAGTTGGCGATGACGTCCCCGCCGATCTCCTCCTCCTCCGTGTGCACGGCGATGACCTGGAGAGTGCAGTCCGAGACGGGGTCCTCAACCTCCCGGTACATCCACGTACCGGACGTCGTCCGAAGGAACGTGGCCTCCAGGTACTCCAGGTCCTTGAGGTCGAGCCGGCTCGACTCCCCGGCCCACAGGGCGGCTCGCGCGTATCGGCGGAAGTTCTCGTAAGGCAGCACCGACTTCAGCGAGTTGCACCGCTCGCACGCCAGGGTCAGGTTCTCCTCGGAGTCCGCCCCGCAGTTGGCGAGCGCGTCCATGTGCTCGACATGCCACGGCTTGCCGTCCGGACCGACGTCGACCGTGCCGGCGAACCGGTTGCAGTAGTGGCACCGGTAGTCGTGGGAGCGGATGAACGTCTCGCGCCACGACTGCGGGCGGGAGATGCGAGCTATGGAGCTCATGGAGAGTCCGTTCGTTCTAAGCGGCGATGGGCTTGGCGTACTTGTTGGGCAGTTGTTCGCCGTGGGCCTGGATCCAGCGGATGTGGGCGGCCGTCAGCCGCGGGCTCTTGCCGACGCGGGTGTACGGGATGCGGCCCTCGTAGATCGCTTCGAGGACCCAGTTCTCGGTCTTGCCGAGGATGTCGGCAGCCGTGGCGGGGGTGAAGCAGCGGAGTTCCAGGTCCGCGGCCGTCTGCCTGGCGGCGAGCTGCTCGACGACCTCGGCCAGGCGCAGGATGAGCGTCGGCTCGTCGACCGCCGGCTGGGACTCAGTGGGGGTGTTGGCGTTCGGGGGTCCCAGGTTCTTCCTGGTCACGGGGTATCTCCTTGTGGGTTATGGCTGTGATGGGCACGTTCAGACGTTGGGCGTAGCGGTGGAGGGTTTCGTCTCCCGCTCCCTGCTGGTCGCGTTCGACCCGGGAGAGGAAGCCGACGTCTCGGCCAATGTCTTTGGCGAGCTGCTGAAGGCTGATCCCCCGTGCCTCGCGGATGGCCTTCATTGCCGC
>DATGRS010000069.1:0-2990 GCA_035303365.1 Ornithinicoccus sp. | reverse complement strand
CGGGGACCTGATGGTGCGCCCACAGGGACTCGAACCCCGAACCCGCTGATTAAGAGTCAGCTGCTCTGCCAATTGAGCTATAGGCGCGCGACGCAGAACAATATCACCGGCAGGCTGCCTGACCGAAATCGAGGCAGGTGCGTCAAGATGGTTCCCATGCGTGCCCTGGTCAAGACCGCCGCCGCCCGCGGGCTGGAGCTCATCGACGTGCCCGAGCCCGAGCCAGGACGGGGCGAGGTCAAGATCCGGGTGCTGCGCGCTGGGCTGTGCGGGACCGACCTGCACATCGAGTCGTGGGACGAGTGGTCCGCGAGCATGCTGAAGCCACCGCTGACCATCGGGCACGAGTTCTATGGGGAGATCGTCGGGCTCGGCGAGGGCGTGGCGACCGGCGACGGGAAGTACGACCTGCGCGTCGGCATGCGGGTCTCGGCCGAGGGCCACGTGATCTGCGGGCGGTGCCGGAACTGTCGCGCCGGGCGTCAGCACATGTGCGTGCAGACCTCCAACCTCGGGGTCAACCGGGACGGTGCGTTCGCCGACTACGTCGTGGTCCCGGCCACCAACGTCTGGGTGCAGCCCGATGACATCGATGCGGACCTCGGTGCGGTCTTCGACCCCCTCGGCAACGCCGTGCACACGGCCCTCAGCTTCCCGATGTCGGGGGACGACGTGCTGATCACCGGGGCGGGCCCGATCGGGATCATGGCGACGGCGATCGCCCGCCACATCGGAGCCCGCTACATCGTGGTGACCGACGTTTCCGACTACCGTCTCGAGCTGGCGAAAGCCGTCGGAGCAGACCGCGTGGTCAACGTCTCGCGCGACCGGATCCGCCCGGTCCAGGACGAGCTGGGCATGGAGGAGGGGTTCGACGTCGGCCTGGAGATGTCCGGCTTCCCGTCGGCGCTGTCGGAGATGATCGAGAACGCCACGCACGGCGCGAAGATCGCGATGCTCGGCCTGCCCAAGGAGCCGTTCGCGATCGACTGGGGGCCGGTGATCACCCGGATGATCACGATCCGCGGGATCTACGGCCGGGAGATGTACGACACGTGGTACCGGATGACGTTCATGCTGCAGACCTCCGAGCAGCTGCGTGAGCGCGTCCGGAAGGTGATCACGCACCGCTTCCCCGCCGAGCAGTGGAGCGACGCGTTCGCCGCCGCCCGGTCAGGGGAAGTGGGCAAGGTCATCCTCGACTGGAGCTGACTGCTCAACCATCGACGCTGAGGAGCGACACAGATGTATGCCGTGAAGGACGCCCTGGCGGGTGAGCTGCAGGAGATCCGGGATGCGGGTCTGTTCAAGGTGGAGCGAGAGCTCACCTCCCCACAGTCCGCACACGTCACCACCAAGACGGCGGACGACCTGAAGGCGGAGGCGCTGAACTTCTGCGCCAACAACTACCTTGGTCTGGCAGACCACCCGGACGTCGTGGCGGCGGCGCACACGGCCCTGGACGAGTGGGGCTTCGGGATGGCGTCGGTGCGGTTCATCTGCGGCACGCAGGCCCAGCACCGTGACCTGGAGCGGACGATCGCCGACTTCGTGGGGACGGAGGACGCGATCCTCTTTCCCTCCTGCTTCGACGCCAACGGCGGGATCTTCGAGGTGCTGTTCGGCGCCGAGGACGCGATCATCTCCGACGAGCTCAACCACGCCTCGATCATCGACGGCGTGCGGCTGTCGAAGGCCCAGCGGTTCCGCTACAAGAACCGCGACATGGCCGACCTGCGTGCGCAGCTCGAGGCGGCGTCCGACGCTCGGCGCAAGGTCGTCGTGACCGACGGTGCGTTCTCGATGGACGGCTACCTCGCACCGCTGGAGGAGATCTGCGACCTGGCCGAGGAGTTCGGCGCGATGGTCATGGTGGACGACTCGCACGCGACCGGGTTCGTCGGCGAGGGCGGCCGTGGGTCGCACGAGCACTGCGGCGTGATGGGTCGGGTCGACATCCTGACCGGGACCCTGGGCAAGGCGCTGGGTGGCGGCAGTGGCGGCTACGTCGCCGCGCACCAGGAGATCGTCGACCTGCTCAAGCAGCGGGCCAGGCCCTATCTTTTCTCCAACGCGGTGGCGCCCTCCGTGGTGGCGGGCTCCGCCAAGGCCCTGGAGATAGCCCGCGACTCCGACGAGCCGCGCGCGCAGCTGCGTCGCAACGCCGGGCTGTTCCGGACGCTGATGACCGAGGCCGGCTTCGAGCTGCTGCCCGGCGAGCACCCGATCGTGCCGGTGATGTTCCCCGGGGAGGACGGTGCGCGCAAGGCCACCGAGATCGCGGACGCGATGCTCCACCGCGGGGTCTATGTGATCGCGTTCTCCTACCCCGTGGTGCCGAAGGGGAAGGCCCGGATCCGCGTGCAGCTGTCAGCCGCGCACTCCGAGGATGACGTGCGTGCGTGCGTCGACGCCTTCACGGCCGCCCGGGACGAGGTCGGCTGACAGCCCTCCTCCCCCCTCCCACCGAGCGCGCCGTATGGCGACTGTCCAGCCCACCGAGCGCGCCGTATGGCGACTCTCCAGCCCACCGAGCGCGCCGTATGGCGACTGGTCATCCCAGCCGTCGCACCGCGGTCATGATCTGGCCGGCGACGGCCGGGTCGAGGCCCCCCTCGTCGACCAGCTCCTGCATGTGCTCATCCAGGTCGGCGACCTGCTTCTCGACCGACGGCCCCTGACCGGTGTCGACCTTCCGCTGCAGGCTCGCGGCGGAACCGCTGCACCGCCGGCGAGTCCTCCCCGCCGGTGAGGGACTGCACCTTGACGGCTACCTCCCGACCCAGCGTCTCGTCATACGCCACCCAGACCTGCCCCATGCTGCCTGAGGCGAGGGGGCGGGTCAGCCGGTAGCGACCGGCCAGCACGGACCCACTCTGCACCGCACCATCATGCCGACCCCGAGCCTGTTCGCGTCGGCAGTGAGAGCGCGATCGCCCACCCTCGCCCCGTGGATGGAGGCATTCGGTGTGCCGATGAGGCTGGGCCAA
>DATGRS010000068.1:0-18484 GCA_035303365.1 Ornithinicoccus sp. | reverse complement strand
TAGAAGTTGCGGATCTGCAGGAGCATCAGCGCGCAGAGCAGGACGAAGCCCCACAGGAGCGCGACGGCATACTGCCGCTCCAGGACCAGCGCCCCAGCGAGCCCGAGCAGGGCAGGTGCGGGATATCCGGCGGCGACCGTGGCCACCATTCCTGGCCCGCGCGGGCGACCGCGGCTGACCGTGACGCCTGAGGTGTCCGCGTGCAGCTTGATGCCCCGAAGCTGTCGGCCGGTCAGCACCGCAACTGTGGCATGACCCGCCTCGTGAACGATTGTCACGGCGTGCCGGACGATGCGGTAGCCGGTCGGCGACCAGGTGATGGCGAAGGCGATGAGGGCGAGCAGCGCGGCACCACCGAGGCCGGGGGGTGGCTGGGTGGACGTCACGGCGTCCCAGATCTCGCGCACGCTGCAGTGAATCACGCGGAGCCAGGACGGCTGGACGCGACGAGCTCAGACTTTGCCTTGCCCACGACGAGGTAGGACGGCTGACGCGACCAGGAAGACTGTCCGTTGCCCACGAAGAGGTAGGACGGCTGACGCGACCAGGTCAGACTGTCCGTTGCCCACGAAGAGGTAGGACGGCTGGCGCGACCACCTCAGACCATCCCTCCTATCGGCGTCGGTCTCTCTCGGACGGCCGCCCGCGTCAGTCACCACCTCACCGGCCCAACCACGAGCCCTCCCGGTCGCATCGTGACCCCCTCCGGGGGTCAGCTCGGCGATCCTGTGGACAAGCCGTCCCATTGTCGGACGTATGTTCTAAAGTTGTTCTCAGTCGAACGGATCGACACCTCGGGGAGGAGGGGCGATGCACAGGGCAGAGCGGGGGGAGCAGCCCATTGGTGGCGGACAGGGGCCAGATCGTGGGGACGAATCCGTGGATAGCCGGGCGGAGGCGGCCGCGGCGACCGGCCTCACCGCCGACGAGGTGCACGGGTGGCTCGCACGGATGAGCACCGGCGGCGACCTGGGACCGCTGCAGGACTCGAGCGCTGCCGATCTGTGCGACGTCCTCCAGGCTCTCGAGCTCCTGAAGAACGCGGCGGCAGCAGCTCAGGCCAGGGTCAGCGTGATCGCGGCCGAGCAGCTGCGCCGGGACGCCCTAGACGCCGGTGAGTCCCCGTCGAACGCACGCAAGGGCATCGCGGCACAGCTCGCGATGGCCCGGCGGGAGTCTCCGCACGCCGGCTCGCGGCACTTGGGGATGGCGGTGGCGGTCGTCACGGAGATGCCGTGTCTGCATGCTGCGATGTCGGCCGGCGTCGTTCCGGAGTGGACGGCAACGAAGGTGGTCCAGGCCACGGCGTGCCTCACCCGGGAGCAGCGTGCAGAGGTCGACGCACACCTGGCGGGCCGGCTCGGCCAGGTCTCGGACCGCGCCCTCGTAGCGGCGGCAGCGGCCAAGTCCTACGAGCTGGACCCGTATGCCGCGACTAACCGTGGTCGCCGTGCCGCCGCGGACCGCCGCATCTCCATCCGTCCAGCTCCGGACGTGATGTCGTGTGTCAGCGGCTTCCTGCCGGTGGCCCAGGGGGTCGCGTGTTTCAAAGCGCTCGACGAGGCCGCCAAGGCATTGAAGTCGGCGGGCGACCCCCGATCCATGGACCAGCTGCGGGCTGACCTCTTCACCGCCCGGCTGACGGGGCGTGAGCCCGCGGACGGCATGCCGGTGGAGGTGGGCCTGGTCATGACCGATCGGGCATTGCTCGGGTTGAGCGACGAAGCGGGCTCGGTGGAGGGCTATGGCCCGGTGCCGGCACCGTACGCGCGCGATCTGGCTGCTGGTCGAGGTCTGGACAGCGACGGCCATCCAGAGGGCGAAGGCGATCCCCACGGCGACGGCGATCCGCAGGGCGAAGGCGTTCCCCACGGCGACGTAGAGACGGAGTGCGACGTCAGCAGGGAGAGCGGCGACTCCGCGGGCCGCCGGGAGGCGTTGATCTGGCTGCGGCGGCTGTACGCCGATCCGGAGACGGGGGTGCTGACAGCGCGTGATCCCCGACGACGACGGTTCCGGGGCGCCCTCCGCCGCTTCCTGGTGGCCAGAGACCAGGTGTGCCGCACGCCCTGGTGCAACGCACCCATCCGGCACGCGGACCACGTGCGCCCGTGGGCGGCGGGGGGCGAGACCACCGCCGAAGGCGGGGCCGGCCTGTGCGAGGCTTGCAACTACGCGAAGGAGTCCCGCGGATGGACGCACGAGCCGGTGACGCTTCCGGACGGCTCCACAACCATCAAGATCACCACGCCCACGGGTCACACCTACTACTCCGAGCCACCTCCGGTGCTGCCCGCGTTGTCGCCCGACGACGGTGGCGCGACGATCAGGAGTGCGCCTCCGGAGCAAGGACTCGCGGCAGACGCGGGGTCAGCCCTGAGCTGTGCCCATCCGTCGGAGCCAGCATTCACGATTCGCCTGAAGCCAGAAGTGCTCAGTAGTCGATGCGGTCTGGTCGCGAAGCCCACAGCTCGAAGACGTCAGCCGCACCGGTCACGTCGAGCTGCTGGAACGACAGCGAACGCGCGTCGGGAACCAGGCTGACCTCTCGGTGGATCAGTGCGTCATCGAAGCCCACCGCGGCTGCGTCGTGGCGGGTGGATGCGAAGTAGACCGCGCTCGGACGCGCCCAGTAGATGGCGCCGAGGCACATCGGACACGGCTCGCAGGAGCAGTAGATCGTGGCCTCCGGCAGCTGGAACGAGCCCAGGGCGGCACACGCGGCCCGGATCGCGATGATCTCGGCGTGAGCCGTCGGGTCGTTGGTCCGCACCACCTTGTTCCAGCCCTCGCCGACAACCCGGCCGTCCTGCACCACCACTGCGCCGAACGGACCGCCGGCGCCGGACATGACTCCGTGACGAGCGAGAGACACGGCGTGCTCGAGGTGGCGGACGTGTTCAGCGGGCGCTGTCATGACCGACACGGTAGCTAGGAGGCGCGGCGTCGAGACACCTTTTCTCACACTACGTAGAAGCAACTCTGGGCAAGTAGTGCGCCGGGAGCCTCTTCGCGACAAGATGGGAGGAAGCGACCCAGGAGGTTCCCGTGACCGAGAGCAGCCCGTCCCCACCGTCGAACTGGCCCTCGGCCGGCCCGGAGCGCATCGTCGTCGTCGGTGTTGACGCCGACCAGCGACCCAATGTCGTCACCCAGGCTGCCGCGCTGGCCACCACCATGTCTGCCGGCCTGGTGTGCGTGTGGGTGGACTCGACCCAGGTGATCTACGGCGCGAGCCTGGACGGAACTCGCCTGATCACACCACTGGATCCCGACCAGGCGGCCGGCAGCAGCGATGCCATGCGGGAGCGGGTCTTCCAGCACGTCTCGACAGCGCTGGCAGGGGTGGATGTGCCCTGGCGCCTGGAGGACACCGTCGGTGACATCGCGACCGGCCTGACCGAGGTAGCCGACGCCTGGAACGCGACGCTCATCGCCGTCGGCGGGCGACGGCCCGGCTTCAGCGGCTGGATGAACGAGGTCATCGGAGGGTCCATCGCCGGCCACCTCATCCACACCCAGCACCGGCCGGTGCTGGTGATCCCGGGCACGTCAGCCAGGGACGACTAGCCCGCCGGTGCGTCCCACTCCCCTGCTGGTGGCTGTGGTCGCGGTCGGTGGTGCTCTCGGCACGGGAGGCCGGTATGCCGTGGCGCACCTGTCCCCGGCGACCCACGACATCCCCTGGCCCACCCTGATAGTCAACATAGTCGGCGCGTTCCTGCTCGGGCTCCTGCTGGAGGCCCTGCTCCGCGCGGGTGCCGAGACGTCACGGATCCGGCTCGCCCGCCTCGCGCTCGGGACAGGAGTCCTCGGCGGCTTCACGACCTACTCAGCACTCGCCCTGGAACTGCACGAGCTTCTTGCCGACGGCCGGTTCGGGACCGCCGTCGGTTACGGACTCGGCAGTGTGAGTGCAGGGCTGCTCGCCTGCGTCCTCGGCATCGTGGCAGGGAGCCGGATCACGCATGGCAGCGCGCACCGTGGGCGTCCGTCGTGACTAGCTTGGCACCGCTCGCCGTGGCGCTCCTGATGGTCGCGGGCGGGCTGGGCGCTGCCGCGCGGTTCGTCATCGACGGGCTGGTCAACCGACGGTGGCAGGGCGGGTTCCCGGTGGCCACGTTGGTGATCAACGCGACCGGCTCGCTCCTGATCGGAGTGCTGGCGGGCGTCAGCGGGACCTCGTCGTCCGGCATCACCGCAGAGGCCTACGCGGTCGTGGCCACCGGATTCTGCGGTGGCTACACGACGTTCTCGACGGCCATGGTGGAGTCAGTACGACTAGCGCGCGAGGGTGCGGGGCGTACGGCAGCCTTCGCAGCACTGGGCATGCTGCTGGTATGCGTCGCAGCCGCGAGCTTGGGCGTGTTGCTGGCGGCTGCACTCGGCCGGTGATCTCGGCCGCCCGTGTCCGCTCAGGGTGGTGGCCGGCGACGGACGCCCCCGTGCGCCGGCACCAGGAAGCCGTTGCGCGGCCGGGCCCCCGAAATCGTCACCCGACCCGCGGCGCAGAAACGGCAGGCAGGTCGCTGACCTGGCTGCCGTCATACACGGAGGGTGTCCCCTCCCTGCGTCACTTCTGCGGGATCGTGAGGACCTGGCCGGGGAAGATCAGGTCTGGGTTCTCGATGCCCGACGCGTTCGCGATGTCCATGTAGGACACGCCGTAGCGCGCGCCGATCTCGCTGAGGGTGTCACCGGACTTGACGGTGTAGGTAATCGCGCGGCCACCGTTGCTGGCCTTCGGCTTGTCCGCGTGCTTGGGCTCCTTCTTGGCCTGGTCCGCCCTGTTCTTCAGGTCGTCACCGACGGGCTTGTCCTTGTCCGCCTCGGTCCGGCGCTCGGCCTTGGCCTCCTCGAGCTCCTTCTTCGCCTCTGCGGCGTCCCTCGTGGCCTCGTCGACCCGCTTCTGTGCGTTCTGGACGTCATCGCCGTCGAGAGCGTCCTTGATCATGTCGAAAGTGCCCATGAGGAGCTCCTTCTATCGTCGTCCAGCTGGCGAGCTGCCGGGTCGACCAGCTGGCGAACTGCCGGGTCGACACTAGGTCGGCACCTCCGTCACCGGCGGCCTGCAGCGGCCGCATCAGTGCGCCGCAGTCAACATCGAGCGGCTTCACGCCGCCCTGACCTGCAGGAAGGCACAGGAGGTAAGAAGGGTGGCAAAGTCACCGGATCCGAGCCAAAACGAGCGGTGGCCGAAGAGGACGCCGCCGTTGCCTAGCATGGGGTGATGAGCGACAACCCCGGCCCACCACGCGACACACGCGTCCTGGTGATCACCGTCTCGGACCGCGCGTCGAGCGGCGCCAGGGAGGACCGCTCCGGGCCGCGCCTGGTCGAGTTGTTCCAGGAAGCGGGCTACGCCGTCACCGGTCCGCGTCTGGTCACTGACGGGATCGAGCCGGTCTCCGAAGGACTCCGCGAAGGGATCGACGAGGGCTTCGGCCTCATCGTCACGACCGGAGGCACGGGGATCTCACCGCGCGACTTCACCCCCGAGGCCACGCGCAAGTACGTGACCCGCGAGCTGCACGGCGTTGCCGAGCACCTCCGTAGGGAGGGCGCACGGCATACGCCTCTCGCGTCACTGTCCCGTGGTGTCGTGGGTGTCGCCGACCCCGACGGCGACGGCACGGTGGGCACACTGCTGGCCAACCTGCCGGGGAGCCTCAAAGGCGTCGAACAGTCCACCGAGGCTCTGCTACCGCTGTTACCGCACCTGCTCTCGCAGGTGCGGGGATGGGATCACTGATGACACTCGTCGACACCTACGGTCGGGCCCATCGCGATCTCCGCATCTCGCTCACCGACAGGTGTTCCCTGCGTTGCACCTACTGCATGCCGGAGCAGGGGCTTCCGTGGCTGGCCAAGCCCACCCTGCTGACGACCGAAGAGCTCATCCACCTGGCGCGGATCGCCGTAGACCTCGGCATCGAGGAGGTCCGGCTGACCGGGGGCGAGCCACTGCTGCGGCGCGACCTCATCGACGTCGTCGCCGGGATCTCAGCGCTCGGTGTCGAGGTCTCGATGACGACCAACGCCCTCGGGCTGGACAAGATGGCCGAGGACCTGGTTAAGGCAGGCCTGACCCGCGTCAACATCAGCCTCGACACCCTCGACCGGGAGACGTTCCGCACCCTGGCCCGGCGCGACCGGCTGGACGACACGCTGGCCGGCATCGCCGCCGCGGACGCCGCCGGCCTGCAGCCGCTCAAGCTCAATACCGTGCTCATGCGGGACATCAACGACCACGAGGCCCCGGACCTCCTCAGGTTCGCTCTCGAGCGCGGCTACCAGCTGCGGTTCATCGAGCAGATGCCGCTGGACGCGGGGCACACGTGGCGACGCGACAACATGGTCACTGGCGAGGAGCTGCTCGCCCGGCTCAGGGAGCACTTCGAGCTCACCCCGGTGGAGCAGCGCGGCAGCGCGCCCGCGGAGCGGTTCGTCGTCGACGGCGGGCCCGCCACAGTGGGAGTCATCGCCTCGGTCACGATGCCGTTCTGCGGTGCGTGCGACCGGGTCCGCCTCACTGCCGACGGACAGGTGCGCAACTGCCTGTTCGCCAACACCGAGACCGACCTGCGCACACCGCTGCGCGAAGGGGCGTCCGACGAGGTGTTGGCGGACCTGGTCCGCAGATGCATCACCGCCAAGCTGCCAGGTCACGGCATCAACGATCCGGGGTTCCTCCAGCCCGGCCGACCCATGAGCGCCATCGGCGGCTGAGCGGCTACCGGCGAAGCGACGTCGGGGGGCGGCTGACCCGTCCCTCAGCGTGTCGGCTCAGCGCACGACCGTCAGCAGGGCGACCGAGTCCGTGAGCCCCTCCACCCAGTGCCGCACCGGCGGAATCGGCAGGACCTGACCCGCCTCCAGCAGCCACTGGTCCTCCTGCGCCACCAGGCGCATCTCCCCCCGCAGCACGTGGAGCGTGGCGGCCGGCGGGGCGTCGTGCTCAGGCAGCATGCTGCCCGCCCGCAGGGCGAAGAGCACGGCGTGGAGGCGAGGTCCACGGACCACCGGTCGGGTGCGCAACCCGTTGGGCCGCTCCGTCGCCTCCTGGAGCAGCTGGTGGCCCAGCGCTCCAAGGTCGGCAGGCTCGAGCACCTGCGCATCCGCGAGCGGCAGTTCTCTCGGCGACCGCCCACCCGCGAGCGCCGCGTCCAGCGGCAGCGCATCACTCGACGTCGCGACCTCCCGGGCACCGGCCGCCGGCGAGCCGCCAGGAGACGCCGCCGGTGAGGCGCCAGGAGTCGCCTCGGGCGAGCCGCCAGGAGTCGCGTCGAGCGAGCCGCCAGGAGTCGCGTCGGGCGGGTCGCCGGGAGACCCGGACTGGCCCCGGATCACGACCGGTCGCCGCCCTTGGCCGCATCGAGACGGCGGACACCCTCCCACGCCACCGGGATGATCGCGGCAGCGACCAGCGCCTTGATGATCCCGCCCGGGATGAACGGCCACAGGCCCCACGCGAGAGTCTGCGACAGGTCGGCGCCGGTGACCACGGCCAGCCAGGGCAGACCCACGAGGAACACCACGCCCGACCCGGCCAGGAACGTCACTGCAGCCTGCAGGAACCTCCGGTCCCAGCTCCGCTGGGCCAACCACCCGGTCAGCGCCGCAGCGAGCACGAACCCCACGATATAGCCACCGGTGGAACCGAGCAGCACGCCGACGCCGTGGCCGGCGTCGGAGAACCACGGCACCCCCGCGATCCCGACCGTCGCATACAGCAGCATCGAGAGGGCACCGCGGCTCGCGCCGAGCGTCGAGCCCACGAGCAGCACAGCGAGCGTCTGGCCGGTGATCGGCACCGGCCACAGCGGAATCGCGACCTGTGCCAGCAGTCCGGTCAGGGCCGCGCCCGAGGCCACCAGTGCGATGTCAGTGGCCAGAGCCCGCGGGATCACGTGGTCCGCCAGCGTCGGCCGTCCGACGGCGAGAGTCATAGTCATGTCCGCGATGTTAGAGGCTCCACTCCACCGCCGTCTCGGGCAGTGGCACTATCGGAGGATGACTTCTGCCCCGCTTGTCCTGACCATCGCCGGGTCCGAGGCCACCGGCGGAGCCGGCGCCCAGGCCGACCTGCGCACCTTCCAGGCCCACGACGTCTTCGGCATGGTGGCGCTGACCTGCATCGTCTCGTTCGACCCGAAGGCGGACTGGGGCCACCGGTTCGTCCCGGTCGAGCCGCAGGTGATCTCCGACCAGCTCGAGGCGATCACGACCGCCTACCCGCCCGAGCAGCTGTCGACGGTCAAGCTCGGGATGCTCGGCACCCCTGCCACCATCGAGACCGTCGCAGGTGCCCTGCAGCAGCGCCGGTTCCAGCACGTCGTCGTCGACCCTGTCCTGATCTGCAAGGGCCAGGAACCCGGCGCGGCGCTGGACACCGACACCGCCCTCAGGGCCAAGATCCTGCCGCTGGCGACCTTCGTCACGCCGAACCACTTCGAGACCGAGTCGCTGTCCGGCATGCAGGTGTCCACCGTCGAGGAACTGACCGAGGCAGCGCGTCGGATCTACGAGACCTCGGGCGCCATCGTGCTCGCCAAGGGCGGGGTGCGCCTCGCGGGTCCGGACGCCGTCGACGTCTTCTACGACGGCACCACGACCGAGTTGCTGACCGCTCCGAAGGTCGGCGAGGTCCCGGTGGCTGGTGCCGGCTGCACCCTCGCGGCCGCGGTAGCCGCCCGCCTCGCGCTCGGCAACTCCCCGCTCGAGGCGGCGCGGGCCGCCAAGGAGTTCGTCACGGCCGGCATCACGGACCGGCTGACGTCCCAGGCACCCTTCGACGTGGTCCGACAGCAGGCCGTATGACGGAGGCCCCGGCGGGCGGACCGCAGCACGTAGGCGGACCCGTAGGGGTTGGGGGTCCGGGACCAGGTGACGCCCGGGCCGCCGCCCGCACCGGCACCCTCATGGCGGTGGGCGCCATGTTCACCGTCCAGCTCGGGGTCGTCGCCGCGTTCTCCGTCTTCGACCGGATGGGGCCCGACGGGGCCGCCTGGCTGCGGCTCACCTGGGCCGGCCTGATCTTCCTGGTGCTCGTGCGCCCCCGGCCGCTTCAGATGCCGGGCCGTGACCTTGCCGCCTGCGTCGCGCTGGGCGTCGTCACGGCCGGGATCGCGATCCTGTTCATGTTCGCCGTGGAGCGGCTCCCGGTCGGCACGGCCAGCGCCCTCGAGTTCCTCGGCCCGCTCGGTGTCGCAGTGTTCCGCAGCAGGAGTCGCCGCACCGTGGCCTGGCCCGTCCTCGCCCTGATCGGCGTGCTCCTGCTCACCGAGCCGTGGGGCGGGGAGGTTGACGGAGTCGGTGTGGCCTACGCACTCGGGGCAGCCGCGTGCTGGGCGCTCTACATCCTGCTCACCCAACGCGTCGGGGACAACGTGTCCGGGATACAGGGGCTCGGCATCTCGATGCCGGTCGCCGGTCTCGTCGCCACGGCAGTCCTCGGCGGATCCGTGATTCCCGACCTGACGTGGCAGAACGCCCTCATCGGCCTGGGACTGGCCATCCTGCTGCCCGTGATCCCGTTCGCCCTGGAGATGCTGGCGCTGCGTCGACTCACGACCGCCGCCTTCGGCACGCTGATGAGCATCGAGCCCGCGATCGCGCTGCTGCTCGGCCTGGCGATCCTCCACCAGCGACCGGGCCTGTGGCCCGTCGTCGGCCTGTTCTTCGTGGTCATCGCGGGCATCGGGGCGGAGCGGAGCGGCGCACGCGAGGAAACCGCGGCACCACCGGACGATTGGGACAACGACCCTGGGTTTGTCGTCCCCTGAGGAGATCTCCCGGCCCGGGTCCCGTGTCGCGAGCACGTAGGCGGCCACCCGGCACGGGACCCGCGCACGGTGAGCCGGCGCTACGACGAGGCCCTGGAGCTCATCACCCGGTTCTGGAGCGGCGACCGGGTCACCCTCCACGGCGAGTTCTACGACGTGGACGACGTCGCCCTGCCTCCGACACCGGAGCAGCGTCCCCGCATCCCGATCCTCGTGGCGGGTTCTGGCCCAACCGCAGGCCGGTGCGCCGGGGCGCGCGCTGGGACGGGCTGATGCCCGTGGTCGACCCGGATCCCGAGGGCCAGGACCTGCTCGACCTGGTCACCTACTACCGGAGTGTGGCCGACGAGCCCGGGGAGATCTTCCTCTACGTCGACAGTGCCGGTCTGACGGCCGAGCGGGTCAACCGCTACCAGACCCTGGGTGTCACCTGGCTGGCCTCGGACGTGATCTCCCCGGAGCAGTCGGTGGTGGCCAACCTGCAGGCGATCCGCCGCGGGTCGCCGTCAGGCCCCTTCGCGGGCCTGCTTCCACAGGTCGATGCCGGCGTCCACGGCATACTCATCGATCTGTGCCAGCTCCTCATCCGAGAAGGCGAGGTTGTCCAGGGCACCGACGTTCTGCTCCAGCTGGTCCACGCTGCTCGCGCCGATGAGCACCGACGTCATCCGCGGGTCGCGCAGGACCCACGCCAGCGCCATCTGCGCGAGGCTCTGCCCGCGGCCCGCCGCGATGTCGTTCAACGCGCGGATGTGCCGCAGTGCCTGGTCGGTGAGCAGGTCCGGCGACAGCGACTTGCCCTGGCTCGCGCGCGAGCCCTCCGGCACACCGTGCAGATACCGATCGGTCAGCATGCCCTGCGCGAGCGGTGAGAAGGCGATGCACCCGGCGCCCACCTCCTCCAGGGTGTCCAGCAGGTGGTCGTTCTCCAGCCAGCGGTTGAGCATCGAGTACACCGGCTGGTGGATGAGCATGGGCGTCCCGAGGTCGTCCAGGATCGCGGCCGCCTGCCGGGTCGCGTCCGCGGAGTATGACGAGATCCCCACATAGAGCGCCTTGCCCGACCTGACGATCGAGTCCAGGGCACCCATCGTCTCCTCCAGCGGCGTGCTCGGGTCGGGCCGGTGGTGATAGAAGATGTCGACGTAGTCCAGCCCCATCCGCTGGAGGGACTGGTCGAGGCTGGCGACGAGGTACTTCCGGGAGCCGCCCACCTGGCCGTAGGGCCCCGGCCACATGTCCCACCCGGCCTTGCTGGAGATGACCAGCTCGTCGCGCAACCTCCGGAACGACCGCTCCAGGTGCCGGCCGAAGTTCTCCTCTGCCGCGCCATACGGCGGTCCGTAGTTGTTGGCGAGGTCGAAGTGGGTGACGCCGAGGTCGAACGCGCGCCGCAGCACCTCTTCCTGCCGTTCGAAGGGGACGTCGTCACCGAAGTTGTGCCACAGGCCCAGGCAGACCGCTGGGAGGTCAAGACCGGACCGTCCGCTCCGGCGGTAGGTCATCAAGTCGTAGCGGGACGGGTCCGGTGCGTACATCACGGCTCCAGGGAGAGAACGACGAAGCTGTAGGCGCCGACCGCCAGCGTGGCACTCTGCGCGCAGCCGTCCGCAGGGACGGGGTCGGTCACGGTGTCGAACACCGAGTGGTCAGCGAACGCGCTGTCATAGACCGAGGAGTCAGCGTTGAGACGCACGGCCCACCGCCCCGGCCGCGGCATGCCGACCCGGTAGTCCACCACGGGCGAGGTGGAGAAGTTCAGCACCACGATGGTGTCGTCGTGCGGCCCGCCCTGGGCCCACCGGTGGAGCACGATCAGGCCGTTATCCTGGTCGGCGCGGAGCACGTCGGCGTTGGGCCCGCGCAGCCCGGCCGTCGTCTGGTCACGGTTGCGGCGCAGCGCGATCATGTGGCGGTGCAGGTCAGCGATCCCTGAGTGGTCCTTCAGGCCGCTCCAGTCCAGCGGCACGGAGTCGTCGAAGTAGCGATCGGCGAGCATCTCCTGGCCCTGGAAGATCATCGGGATGCCCGGGGAGAAGAACACCGCGGCCGAGCCCAGGGTGGCCCGCTTCTTGGCGGGCTCGCTGTCCGCGGCGCCCGGCGCGATGGCCTCCGGCACTCGCGTCTTGCCGTTGGCGACCTCGTCGTGGGACTCGGTGTAGATCACCCGGGTCCCGGCCGCCCCCCGACCGCTGCCCAGGATGCCGTCCGCGACCGCGTTCATGTCCCGGTGCTGGTCGTCGAGCTGGGTCAGCGCGTTGCGCACCACGTGCACGAAGCCGGCGTCCCACTGCGCGTGGAAGCCCAGGCCACCCTGGTCCACCGGCATGGTGACGGTCGGGTCGTCCTGCAGGTCCTCAGCGATCAGCAGCTTCCATGGTTGTGCCCCCGACAGGCCGGAGGTGAGTGCCTGGAGGTACTCAGTAGCGTCCGGGATCATCTTGCCGGCGTCGTAGATGGTGCCGTCGACCGACCGGATGAACGAGGTGGCGTCGAAGCGCAGCCCGTCGCAGCGGAACTCCTGCAGCCACAGCTTGGCGCTGTCGTAGAGGAACTGGCGGACCATCGGCCGCCCGTAGTCCGGGCGGGTGGCGCCCCAAGGGGTTTCGGCGCGCCAGTCGTTGTAGAAGTAGATCCCGCCGCCGTCGTCCTCGTGCCACCCGTCGAACCGCCACAGGTCCAGGTCGGAGGGGCCGATGTGGTTGTGCACGACGTCGACGATCACCGCGATGCCGTGCTCGTGCGCGGCCTTGATGAACCGCTTGAACGCGTCGGGTCCACCGTAGGAGGACTCGACCGCAAACATGTGGGCTGGGTTGTAGCCCCAGCTGATGTCGCCGGCGTACTCCGAGGGGGGCATCACCTGCACCACCGAGATGCCGAGGTCACGTAGGTAGGGCAGCCGCTCGGCCGCTCGGTCGAAGGTGCCGCGGTGGTGCTCGTCGGCGGCGAAGGTCCCCACGTGCATCTCGTAGATGACCACGTCGTCCCAGACCGGCATCTCGAAGTCGTCCTCGCCCCAGTCGAAGTCGTCCGGGTCGTAGACGATCGAGTTGCCCACCGAGTTGGTCATCATGCGCGCATAGGGGTCGGCACGCCATACCTCCTCACCACCCTGGGTGCGCACACGGAACTGGTACTCGACACCTGCCGTGACGCCGGGCACGTGGACCGACCAGGTCTCCGCGGACCCGTCGCCGTCACGGCTCAGCTCGGCCGTGGACGTCCAGTCGTCGTGGGATCCGGTGACCGAGACACCCTGGGCGTTCGGGGCCCAGACGCGGAAGGTCGCACCGTCGTCATGCAGGGTCGCTCCCATGCCAGGGTGCGGGGAGGGGGCGCTCGAGGACATGGCCATAACCTACGGGCAACCGACGAGCGGGTGCGATCGGGCGAGGACGGAACTCCGTTGCCCGAGACATGGGTGAGCGCGTCGCGCCGCCGCATCGTTCCGGCCACGCCACCTCACCGTCCGGCCACGACAGCTCATCGCTGCGACGGCAACGACTCCAGGTGGCGAAGAACTGAGCGCCCATCAGCGCTGCCCGGATCCAGCGCGACCGGGAAGTCGTCCACCACCCGCACCGGGGTCCACGCCACGTCCGTGATCCCCTCCTGGTCGAGGTCCAAGGTCAGGATCACCGACCGGGTCGTGTCTGGGTCGTCGAAGCCGTCGAAGACGAAGTTGCCGAGGGACCAGGCGGTGAGCCGACCGTCCTCGTGCCGGAACCCCTGGAGCACGTGCGGGTGCGCGCCGATGACGGCCGTGGCTCCAGCCTCGAGGGCTGCGTCCGCCGCTTCGCGCTGCACACTGTTGGGCTGGTGGCTGCCCTCGGCGCCGGCGTGCAGGAGCACCACGACGTGGTCGACCTGCGGCCGCACCGCGGCTACGTCCGCGGCGATGTCGTCGGGGTTCGCCCAGGCCACACCAGGCGCCGTCTCGGTGGCTGCCCAGTCCCGGTTGCGGTAGCCGGTCCAGTCGTCCGGGACGGAGACATAGGCCAGGAAGGCTGTCTCCACACCACCCTGGCGGAGCACCACCGGTGCGCGGGCCGCCTCGGCGTCGTCACCGGCGCCGACGTGCTCCAACCCACCCCGGTCCAGGAGCTCGATCGTCTGGCCCAGGCCATCGGCGCCGTAGTCGTAGGAGTGGTTGTTGGCGAGCGCCACCAGGTCGAAGCCGGCTGACAGCAGGCTGTCCATCGACTCGGGTGGCGCCCGGAAGGTGTAGACCTTGTCCTCCGGCACACCGACGGCCCCGCCGACTGTGGTCTCCAGGGTTCCGACCACGAGGTCCGCCTCCTCCAACTCGTGGGCGACACCCTCGAACGGGTCCTCGCCGGCCAGGATGCGTTCGCCGACCGAGCGGCCCAGCATGACGTCCCCCACGAAGGCGATCGAGACCTCGTCGTCCGACGAGGGCTCGGCGGGCGGTCTTGCAGTAGTTGTCTCTTCGGTGGTGGGTTCCTCGACCGTTGCGCGCGCCGCCGTGGACGCGCCCGAGCCGTCACCCGGGTCGGCAGCGGTCGAGCCCCTGCCGCCACCACATCCCGCCAGAGTCAGCGCTGCGATCAGGGCTGTCGCAGTCTGCCGCGTTGAGCCGGTCAGCTCGGGTTGCCCCTTGCCGCATCCTCGCCCTGGGGGTCGCCCCCTGCGGCGGTGGCCTCCGCTGCCGCGCCGGAGATGTTCACCAGCCAGCCGATACCGAACCGGTCCGTCAGCTGGCCGAACTCATCGCCCCACATCTGGACCTCGAGCGGGGTCTGCACGGTGGCCCCCTCGGACAGGCCTGCCCAGTAGCCCCGCAGCGTCTCGACGTCGTCGCCGCTCAGACTGACCGTGATGTGGTCGCCCAGGGTGCGCGAGGTCCCCGGCGGGGAGTCGGAGGCCATGATGGTGAAGCCCGCGGGCGTCTCGAGCTGACCGTGCATGATCTGGTCCGCGACCTCCGGCCCGGCCCCCGGGAAGTCGCCGAACGTGCTCACCTCAAGGTGTCCGCCGAGCACGTTCACATAGAAGTCGAGGGCCTCGCGGGCATTGCCGTCGAAGACGAGATAGGGGTTGAGTCGGATCGTCATCACTGCTCCTCGCAACGAAGGTGGAGACCTTCCGACACTAGACCCACACGGCGGCGGGCAACAGGGTTATGGGCCCTGTCCTACCGTCCGTCGGCTTTGCGTGTGAGGTCCGCGCTGTGGGAGCAACACGAGGTTCACACGGCGACGGCGGTCAACCTGGACGGTGCGTCAGCTGTTCTTGGCAAGCCGGGACTCGACGCGCTCCACCTTCGCCGTCAGCTGGCCGTCGTAACCCGGTCGGATGTCCGCCTTCAGCACCAGGCCCACGCGCGGCGAGGTCTGCGCCACGACATCCACCGCCTGCTTGACGACCGCCATCACCTCGTCCCACTCGCCCTCGATGTTGGTGAACATGGCGTTGGTCTCACAGGGCAGGCCGGAGTCACGGATCACCTGGACGGCGCGGGCCACCGCCTCGCTGACTCCGCCGGTCTCGTCCCCGCTGGTCGGGCTGATGCTGATGGCGACGATCATGCCGCCATCCTCGCAGGCTGCCCGGCGCGCTGACCGGTGCGGTGGAGGGCGAGGGAGACCGCCAGGATCACCAGCCCGGCCAGCGACAGGGCGACCCCCACCCAGCTGGCAGCCTGGTATCCCCATCCCGCGGCGATGACGGCGCCACCGAGCCATGCGCCCAGCGCGTTGGCGAGGTTGAGCGCGGCGTGGTTGCTGGCTGCGCCGATCGTCTCGGCGTCCCCGGCCACGTGCATGAGCCGCAGCTGCAGCACCACGACCAGGCTCGAGGCCAGTACGGACGTGAGGAACACCGTGACCAGCGCCGGCATGGCCCACTGCGCGGTCACGGTAAACACCGCCAGGATGCCACCGAGCCCCACGAGACTGAGGACCAGTCCGCGCAGCACCGACCAGTCGGCCAGCCAACCGCCGGCGAGGCTGCCGACGGCGCCGCCGATGCCGAAGGCCAGCAGGAACCACGGCACCGCCGACCCAGCCAGTCCGGTGACCTCGGTGACGGTCGGAGCGATGTAGGAGTACATCGCGAACATGCCGCCGAAGCCGACTGCGCCCACGCCGAGCGTGAGCCAGAGTTGGGTGTTGCGCAGGGCCGCGAGCTCGCGGCGGCCGCTCGCGGCCGGGTTGCCCGGGCTGGCGGGCACCCACCTGGCGACGAGCGCGATCGTCACCAGCGCGATGCCTCCGACCAGCCAGTATGCCGATCGCCAACCGACCAGCTGACCCAGCCAGGTAGCTGCGGGAACACCGATCATGTTCGCGATCGGGATGCCCAGCATCACCCTGCTCACCGCCCGACCGCGCTGGCCCGGTGCGGCGAGAGCCGCGACGATCAGCGAGGCCACCCCGAAGTAGGCACCGTGGGGGAGCCCGGCGACGAACCGGGCGAGGGCCAGGGTCTCGTAGCTGCCGGCCAGGGCGCTGGCGGCGTTGCCGAGGGCGAAGACGAGCATCAGGGCGAGCGCCAGCCCGCGACGCGGGAGACGGGCCCCGAGGACCGCTGCGACGGGTGTCCCGACCACGACGCCCACGGCATACGCAGAGATGGTGTGGCCGGCCATCGGGATGCTGACGCCGACGCCTGACGCGATCTCCGGGAGCAGGCCCATCGTGACGAACTCGGTCGTGCCGATGGCGAAGCCGCCGACCACCAAGGCGGTCGTCACCAGGGCCAGCGGCACGGAGGCCTGCAGCTGACCGGGGGCTGCGGTGCTGCGCGCAGAGGTGAGCGTCACGGGTGGACTCCGGGAGGTCGGCGGATGAAGAAGGGCAGACCGCCTTGTCCGACCCGGCACAGGGTCAAGGGCCGCGACGGGCCCCGATATTCCTCGCGGTACTAACGGTCGTCCCAGTCATCCCAGTCGTCGTCATCATCATCGTCGTCGTCACAGTCCCACTCGTCGTCGTCCCACTCACAGTTGTAGCTCGGCGGCGACACCGGTGGCGGGGAGACCGGCTGGGCGGACTTCTCAGCGTCCTTGGCTCGCTTCTCCTCCTCCTTGGCATGCTCCTCCTCGGCCCTGCGACGCTCCTCCTCCGCCTCCTCCCGTGCCTCTGCTTCATCGTCGACGGCGCTCTTCGCCTCCTGGATGGCGTCCGAGAGCCGGTCTGGGTCGTCGAGCACGGCAGGTGAGGCAAACGACATGTCGAGAGCGGTCCGCAGACCCAGCAGTGCGGCGGCATACCCAGTGGCCTGAGCGGGCGGCTCCTGCTCGGGGGCCAGCGGCGCGGAGTCGAAGGTCACGGAAACCCCCTCGGCCACGGTCTCCGACGGAGTCTGTCCGACCCAGAGCCACACACTGAGGGCCCCGACGAGGGCCAGCGCGAGCAGTGAGCTGAGCAGCTTCATGGACCCAGTGTGCCCGCTGCAGGTGATGCGCAGATGAGACCGAGATGAGAACTCTCTCATTTTCGGCAGCCTGCGCCACCCAGCTGCGGCCGAAGCCTGGCCGCTCAACCAGGCGAGGCGGGTCAGCCCTCGGTCAGCCGGTACCCCACCCCACGCACGGTGTCGAAGCGCTCCGCGCCGAGCTTCGTGCGCAGGTAGCGGATGTAGACGTCGACGACGTTGGAGGCGCCGTCGAAGTCGTAGCCCCAGACGCGGGACAGCAGCTGCTCCCGCGAGAGCACCTGGCCGGCGTGCTCCAGGAACTCCCGAGCCAGCGCGAACTCGCGCGGGGACAGCTCGACGTCGCGGTCCCCCACCTGGGCGACTCGCGTGGTGAGATCGAGCGAGAGGTCACCGTGCGTGAGCACGGTCGACTCCTTGCTGCCGGGTCGCGGGCGCAGCCTGGTGCGCACCCTCGCCAGCAGCTCTTCGAACTTGAACGGCTTGGTCAGGTAGTCGTCGGCCCCACCCTCCAGTCCGGCAACGGTGTCGCCCACCGCGTCCCGGGCGGTGACCATGATGATCGGGATGTCGTGCTCGAGCGACCGGAGCACGCGCAGCACCGTGAAGCCGTCCATCTTGGGCATGCCCACGTCGAGCACCATGAGGTCGTAGTCACCGCTGGACGCGTGCTGCAGTGCGCTGACGCCGTCGCCCACGACGTGCGTCTGATAGCCGGCGGCCTTCAGCCCCTTGGCGACGAAGAGCGCGATCCGCTCCTCGTCCTCGGCGATCAAGATATTGGCCATGGCACCAGCATCACATCTGCGTCATGCCGCGGCGTGGACGAGCAGCGCCACCTGGGTGCGGTTGTCGAGCTGGAGCTTGGTCAGGAGTGCGGAGACGTAGGCCTTGACGGTGGCGACGGACAGATAGAGCGTGGCCGCAATCTCCGCGTTCGTGCGCCCCTCGGCGACCAGGTCCGCCACCTGGCGCTCACGCTCGCTGAGCCGGCTGAGCTGCTCCCGCGCTCGGTCCGAGGGCGCCGCTCCGCTCACGGTGCGCTCGATCAGCCGACGGGTGACGCCCGGGGAGAGCACGGCGTCACCATCTGCGACACGCTGCAGCGCCGCCACGATCTCCGCCGGTGGGGTGTCCTTGAGCAGGTAGCCGCTCGCCCCCGCGCGGAGCGCACCGACGATCTCGTCGTCGCTGTGGAAGGTCGTCAGGACCACGACCTCAGGCGGCGAGGGGCTCGTGCGGAGTCGTTGGGTTGCCTCGATGCCTCCCACCCGGGGCATCGGCAGATCCATCAGGAC
>DATGRS010000067.1:0-4386 GCA_035303365.1 Ornithinicoccus sp. | reverse complement strand
TCCACCGCCAGTCGCCCGACCACAGCCAGCCGAGCGAACCGGCGACGAACGGGAGCACCCACAGCGACGCCCACATGCTCGGGCTGCGGCGGCGGGCGGTGGCCGCTTCGTCGACCAGGGCGAGCAGGTCCCGGCCGGCCACGTCCACGATCTCACGCTGCTCTGCGGACGCGCGGAGCTGGTCGAGCTCCCAGCCGGTCAAGCGGTACGAGTCGGTCACTCGGTCTCCTTCGTGTCGGGTTGGTGGTCGGCGAGGGCACGGACCCAGCCCGCCAAGATCTCCGCCTGCCGTTCCATGACCAGCACATGGCCACCGAAACGGCACTGGTGCTCCGCGATCTCGTGCGAGACCCCGTACGTGTTGTTCACGGCTGGTCCTCGTCGCTCATGGCTGGGTGTCCTCGGGACTAGAAACCCGCGCCCTGGGCGGCCGTGCGTCGCCCTGGTAGTGGTGCCCCAACAGGTGGGCGAGCTGTTCGTGCAGCTCCCACGCCGCCTCCGCGTCTAGGTGGACGCACGCTGCGATGCCGGCGTCGCCGCGCTCGGTGGCATGCAGCCACAGGTGCGGGCCGTCCGCCGCTGAGGACTCGTAGACCCGGACCCGGTCGCCGCTGCCGGTGACGAGCACGGGAAGGTGCCGGAACCCGCGGTCCGTGATGGTCGGCGTCAGATGGTCGCTCACGGGTGGGGGTTCTCCTTCGGGTCACAGAAACGCTTGATCACGGGTTGGGCTCCTTGGGGTAGAGAGACACAGACCGGATCACGACGCCGCCCCGAAGTCGAAGGCGCCCTGAGCGAGACGAGTCGCGGCGATCTCGCAGTAGCGCTCCTCGACCTCGATCCCGACCGCCCGCATCCCGCAGTTCACAGCCGCACGCACCGTGGACCCGCTCCCCATGAACGGGTCGAGCACGACGCCGCCAGGTGGAGAGACGACGGTGATGAGCCGTTCGAGCAGGCCGACGGGCTTGGGGCTCGGATGGTCCACGGGCTCTTGGCGGCCGGCACGCAGGACGTTCCCTGTGCCCTTGTCGTACACGGTCGGGACGCCCTTCGAGGCGTGGCAGATCAGCTCATGCTGGGCACGGAACCCGTTGCCGAGACCGATGCTGCCCTTGTCCCAGACGACCATGCCCTGGACCCGGTAGTTGCAGGTCTCCAAGGCACCGACGAGATTCGGCCACTGGCGCCAGTCGATGAACGACAGCAGCGACCCGCCATCCGGGAGCAGTGGGCGGACACCGGCGGCGACGGCACGCATGAGCCACACGAAGCCGGTGGTGGTCATCTGGTCCAGTTCGATCGGCCGGTCAGCGAACCGCCCGGCGCGGAGCATTGCCCCGCTCGCCGACTTGTGCGCCTCCAGGCGGGTACCGGAGGCGTAGGGCGGGTCCGTGACAACGGCGTCGACGGGCGTGTCGAAGCCGGCGAGGACGTCCAGGGCGTCGCCGTGGTAGATGGCCACGTGGCCGTCGTCGTAGTACGGCTCAGCCACGCTGCTGCTCCTCTGCTGTTTGGGTGATGGCGTCGCGCACTGACACACCCGCCCTACGCAACACCTCCACCCGCCGTGCGAACGCCAGCCACCCGCCCCAGCCCGCGACCGCGACCAACGCGGCCTGCTTGCGGACCACACGGTTCTTGACAGACGGCGCCTGATCCCACGCCTCCCACGCCCCCACCAGCGCCCCCACAGCCTCCACGTCCGGGGTCATGCGGCCACCCACGGGAGACGGACGCCCTGCTCGAGACGCTTCGGCCACTCGTTCGTCATCCGATCGCCACGCCACCGCTCGAGAGTCACCGACCGGTCGTCGGAGTCCGGGAACTCGCGACGCATCGCGATCCCGATCTCCGGCCAACGCAACCACAAGCTCGACCCGTACGGGCGCAGGTGCCGCTGGTCACCCTGGGCTTGCGGGGCGTGATGCTCGAGCAGCAGAGCAAACCCGTAACGCGTGCGCAGATCGTCGAGGGTCGCCTGGACCTCGGCCGACGCCTGCTCATCCTGCTCGTTCGCCTTCCGCTGGTACGCCTTGTACAGCGGACCCAGACACACCAGGTCCGGGCGGACCAGAGCGAGGTTGGCTTCGAACTCGGCTCGCAGCGCACGGGACCGCAGGTCGAACCCACCGGGCCGATGCCAGATCCACGCCCGGCCCGGCTCGTAGTCGTCCTGATCGATCGTCGCCCGGATCTTCCGGCACGACCCCGTGATCGCATCGTCCGGGTTCTCGAGGTCGATCAGCAGCGTCCGGCACTTCGGGATCGGCCGGTACTCCAACGGGTGCAAACCCTGAGCCGCGAGCACGGCGAACTGCCGCCAGAGCATCGACTTCCCAGCACCCTCGGTCGCCACCACGACCACCCGCCAGCCGCGGCGCAGCAGACCAGGGACGACCCACTCGGCTTCCTGGTGCTCGGGCTGGTCGATGAACTCGTCGAGCTGGTACAGGTCCTCGGACGGCTTCCCAGCCGGGGCCTGCACGCCAGTCAGGTGCGCTTGGAGCCGATCGATCACAGCGAACGGGTCCATCCCAGGGGTCCCGACACCCTGTTGAGCTTCGGTGAGAGCGGCGGTGATCTGCCGGCGGGCCCGGTGCCGCACGATCGTGTCGATGTGGCTCCGCCAAGCCCCGGTCCCGGACGACACGAGGTCGGCCAGCCACGCCGGGTCCGGGTCGCGTCCGGCCTCTCGCAGCACAGCAGAGATCGAGGCTCCGTCGTGCTGGCGGCCCTGCCGCCAGGCGTCGACCATCGCAGCGAAAGCGATCTGGGCGTCCTGGTGGAAGAAGTCCCCTGCCGTGAGGGCGGTGGAGACCTCGGCCACGATGTCGGGGAGGTTGAGCATGTCGCTCAGCAGAGCGGTCTCGGCGGCGACGTCGTAGGGCTTCACCACGTCGCCTCCGGGAAGCTCGCGGACGTCTCACCGACGGCTTTCTGCTTGCGGCCGGGCCGCGATGCCGGGTTCCGCTCAAGGTCCCGGAACCGCTCGATCCGCTCGGCATCCCGCAGGATGAGCTTGATCTCGTCGTAGACGGTCCCACGGTCGTTCTCGCCGCGGTGAAAGGGCGAGTGGCGCCAGCCGCGTACAGCGTCGAGCACGTCCTCGAGCGGGTACTGCTTGAGCGCCTTGCGGATCTTCGACTTGCGTCCCTCGTCGAGCAGCGCGCGCTTGTGCCCGGTGACCTCCTGCCACTCAGCGAAGACCTGGCGGACCTGATCGGGAACGGTCGCCGGAGGCGACACCGGCTCCTCGACCAGTCGGAGGTCCGGCGGCGAGGTCAGCTCGACGTCTTTGTTGTTTTCCGTTCCGTTCCTTTCCGTTCCGTTCGTATGGTTGGGATCGGTTGGGATCGGTTGGGATTGGTGGGGATCGGTCGCGGGGCGGCGGTTCCCGGGGGGATCAGTCGGGTCCTGGGGGTCGGTGAACTGGTCGGGATGACCCCACCGGCCGACCGCACGCTTGTCGATCTTCTGGTGGACCGTGAAAGTCCGGATGACCAGCACCTTCGTACCGTCAGGTGCCACCTTCCGGACCAGTCGCCGACGCGCAACCAGCTCGTCCACGAGGGCGTGCGGGTCGCAGGGATCGTTCGGGAGGATCTGGAGCTTGAGCCGCTCGGGCTCGTCCTTGAGGACTCCGTAGTCGTCGGCGTGGTTCCACGTGCCGATCCAGAGGAGGCGCGCCAGAGGCGAGCAGGCCACGAAGTCGGGGTCCGACCAGACGTCGGGCTTGATGGTCCGGATGCGAGCCATCAGACACCTTCAGAGGTAGAGAGGGATTCGGGGGGAATCGGCGGGATTGGTTGGGATGGGTCATGAGCATGGGCGACGGCCGCCGTCACGGGGTCTCCTTGCGGGCCTCGTGGACGGCGCCAGCGAGCTTCTCAAGACACTCGGCGATGGCCTCGCTGATCGGGGTCATGGGGGCGTCGCTGCGGCGCCGGCCGGAGCAGGTAGCGCACCGCTCCGGGTCGTGTGCGGGGAACGGGACAGGAACACTCACCGACCCACCCCCGATCCAGGAGGCCCCAACGGCTCAGGCGCCGGGATCACGCAGTAGCCGTACTTGACCAGGGTGCCGATCAGGGCGTCCGGGTCGTAGGGCTCGCAGCGGCCAGTGATGACCGTGATGGCCTCGGTGATGGCGCGGCGCATCTCCGGGTCCTGAGTCCAGCTCTCGGGGGCGGTCACTGGGCCACCTCCACGTCCGTGGAGACGGACTCGGGGCACTGGCCGAACTTGCCGCAGTAGCACTGCTTGCCCTCACACCAGCCGTCGTCGAGGCACCGGGTCGTGTCGAACGAGGCGCGGAGAGGAGAGCCGTACTCGACCCAGCACACGAGGCCGGTCCAGCAGGTCCGGCGGGACCGGTTCAGGGCG
>DATGRS010000066.1:0-29617 GCA_035303365.1 Ornithinicoccus sp. | reverse complement strand
GATCTTGTATGACGTGTAGGTGCCGTCGTCGTTGGCGACCTTGACCAGGTCGGCCGAGACCTCCTGGACCACGCCGCTCTGGGTCGCGCGGACCACGTCACCGGAGTCGAGCGCCGCACGGTGTTCCATCCCGGTGCCGACCAGCGGAGCCTCGGCCTGGACCAGCGGCACCGCCTGACGCTGCATGTTGGCGCCCATCAGGGCACGGTTGGCGTCATCGTGCTCCAGGAACGGAATCATCGCGGTGGCCGCGGACACCATCTGGCGTGCGGACACGTCCATGTAGTCCACGTCGGAAGCCGGGACGTCAACCGCCTCGCCGCCACCACCCTTGGCACGGACCAGCACCCGCTCCTCGGCGAAGGTGCCGTCCTCGTTGAGCGCGGCGTTGGCCTGCGCGATGACGAACTGGTCCTCCTCGTCCGCCGACAGGTAGTCGATGTCGTCGGTGACCTGTCCGTCGTTGACCTTGCGGTAGGGAGTCTCCACGAAGCCGAACGGGTTGATCCGGCCGTAGGAGGCCAGCGAGCCGATCAGACCGATGTTCGGACCCTCAGGCGTCTCGATCGGGCACATCCGGCCGTAGTGCGACGGGTGGACGTCACGGACCTCCATGCCGGCGCGGTCACGGGACAGACCGCCGGGGCCCAGCGCCGAGAGGCGGCGCTTGTGGGTCAGGCCCGACAACGGGTTGTTCTGGTCCATGAACTGCGACAGCTGGCTGGTGCCGAAGAACTCCTTGATGGAGGCGACGACCGGCCGGATGTTGATCAGGGTCTGCGGCGTGATCGCCTCGACGTCCTGGGTCGTCATCCGCTCGCGGACGACGCGCTCCATGCGCGACAGCCCGGTGCGGACCTGGTTCTGGATCAGCTCACCGACCGAGCGCAGACGCCGGTTGCCGAAGTGGTCGATGTCGTCGACCTCGACACGCAGCTGCTCGGTCTCGCCGTGGCGCACGATCTCGATGGTGTCCTCACCGGCGTGCAGTGCGACGAGGTACTTGATGGTGGCGACGATGTCGTCGACACCCAGCACCGACTCGTTCAGCGGCGCCTCGACACCCAGCTTCTTGTTGATCTTGTAGCGACCAACCTTGGCCAGGTCGTAGCGCTTGGGGTTGAAGTAGAGGTTGTCGAGCAGCGTCTGCGCGGCCTCCTTGGTCGGCGGCTCCCCCGGACGCAGCTTGCGGTAGATGTCCAGCAGCGCCTCGTCCTGGTCGGCCGTGTGGTCCTTCTCCAGGGTGGCGCGGATCGACTCGTAGTCGCCGAACTCCTCGAGGATCTGCGCCTCGGTCCAGCCCAGGGCCTTGAGCAGCACCGTGACGGACTGCTTGCGCTTGCGGTCGACGCGCACGCCGACCATGTCGCGCTTGTCGATCTCGAACTCCAGCCACGCACCCCGGCTGGGGATGATCTTGGTGGAGAAGATGTCCTTGTCGGCCGTCTTGTCGAGCGAGCGCTCGAAGTAGACGCCCGGGCTGCGGACGAGCTGGGACACCACGACACGCTCGGTGCCGTTGATGATGAACGTGCCCCGGTCGGTCATCAGCGGGAAGTCGCCCATGAACACCGTCTGGGACTTGATCTCACCGGTGGTGTTGTTGATGAACTCCGCGGTCACGAAGAGCGGCGCGGAGTAGGTCATGTCCTTCTCCTTGCACTCCTCGATGGAGTACTTCTGCTCCTCGAAGCGGTGGTCCCGGAACGACAGGGACATGGAGCCGGAGAAGTCCTCGATCGGGGAGATCTCCTCGAAGATCTCCTCGAGTCCGGACCGGTCGGGAACGTCGTACTTGCCGCCGGCAGCGGCGGCGGCGACGCGAGCCTGCCAGTCCTCGTTGCCGAGCAACCAGTCAAAGCTCTCCGTCTGGAGCGCCAGGAGGTCAGGGACCTCCAGCGGCTCCCGGATCTTGGCGAAGCTCAGACGGCCAGAGGCCGTCCGAGCGGTGGACACAGTCGTCTTCGCAGTGCGCGAGGCAGCCAAGGATGGGTCCTTCCACAGGCCTTACATGAGCAGCGGGTCAGCTACACCGGCCCAGACCACACTCAAGTGGGACCAGACGCAACAGTGCGAATCTGGACCTCAGTTGGTGGGTGCGGCAGGGACAGGGCAGCGCAAAGAGATAGCATACACGAAAGACCGGGGCGGTCCAACCACGCCCCCAAGCGGTGACCCACGCCGGTGCGTGTGATCGCACCTGAGAATGCCCCCAAACGGTGTGACTCGTCAAGTGCAGACGCCGGTGTGTCCGTCGGAACACCGCATACCGCCGGCCGGGGTGTGGCGGACACGCAGCAGAGCTGGCGTGCCGGACACGCAGAACGGGCGGGACCGACCCGTGGTCGATCCCGCCCGTTGTGTCAAGGCGTGCCGGGCGAACCCGGCGGGTGTCACTTGACGGTGACGGTGGCGCCAGCGCCCTCGAGGGCCTCCTTGGCCTTCTCGGCGGCCTCCTTGTCGACCTTCTCCAGGATCGGCTTCGGAGCGCCGTCGACGAGGTCCTTGGCCTCCTTCAGGCCCAGGGAGGTCAGCGAACGGACCTCCTTGATGACCTGGATCTTCTTGTCACCAGCAGCCTCGAGAACGACGTCGAACTCGCTCTGCTCCTCGGCAGCAGCGACGTCGCCGCCGCCACCGGCCGGAGCAGCAGCGCCCGCAACGGCGACGGGGGCCGCGGCGGTGACGTTGAAGGTCTCCTCGAACTGCTTCACGAACTCGGAGAGCTCGATCAGGGTCATCTCCTTGAAGCTCTCCAGGAGCTCCTCGGTGCTCAGCTTCGCCATGGTGGCGTTCCTTCCTAGTGGTGCCGTGAGTGGCGGTGTGTGGATGTTGCCTCGACGTGCCCGAAGGCTCGTCTCAGCTGTCGTCGCCACCCTCGGCGACGTCGGTGGTTGCCTCCTCCGCGGCGGCCGGGTCGGCCTCCGCGGACTCAGCCGGGGCGGCAGCAGCGTCCGCTGCCGGTCCCTCCTGCTCGACCTGGGCGCGGAGCGCCTCGACGACGCGCGCGGTCTGGGACAGCGGCGCGGCGAACAGGTAGACGGCGTTGGTCAGCGAGGCGTTCATCGCCCCGGCCAACTTGGCCAGCAGGGTCTCGCGCGACTCGAGGTCGGCGAGCTTGGTGATCTCCTCGGGCGTCAACGGCTTGCCGTCGAGCACGCCACCCTTGATCACCAGGTTGGGGTTCGCCTTGGCGAAGTCACGCAGGCCCTTGGCGGCCTCGACCGGGTCACCGGTCACAAAGGCGATCGCGGTGGGGCCCTGCAGGTGCTCATCAAGGTCGGTGACGCCGGCCTCGTTCGCAGCAAGCTTGGTGAGCGTGTTCTTCACCACGGCATAGGTCGCGTGCTCGCGGATCGAGCCACGCAGCTCGGTCAGCTGCGCCACGGTCAGCCCGCGGTACTCGGTGAGCACGGCCGCACCCGAGTTGCGGAACTGGTCCGTCAGCTCGGCAATGGCAGCAGCCTTCGCAGCAGTCGCCATGGGGCCTCCTTCGTCGTGGTGCCGGCACCCTCCCGGTCCAGACGACACAAGCCCCGGCGCAGGCGCACCGGGGCTCGGATGACCGCAGCAACAGTGCGGTCCAGCTCAGTTCACCTACGCAGGTCGCCCGCATCGTGCGGACCTTCGGTCGAGGCGCCCTCGCGGGCACGCCGACAACCGGCGGTCATTGGGTATGGGACCAGACTAGGGCACCGGCGGCCCCGGCCCAAATCAGTGGACTCCGCTCAGTCGCGGGTCGGCAGCTTGGTCAGCCGTTCTGCGAGCTGCTCGACGCGGTGGGCGTTGCCGTGCAGCGCCAGGTAGTCAGCCCCGAACACCGCCAGCAGCGCATCGTCGAGACGGCGGACGGCGGCCGGGGGGTACCGGTAGCCCATCCGGTCCGTGATCTCGGCGCTGTCCACCGAGCTCACCACCTGCGCCAGCTCGTCGAGCGAGGTGATGCCCAGCTCGAGCAGCAGGCCGGAGATCCACGAGTAGTGCTCGGTCCGGGACCACCCGGCATCCGGGAACTTCCCGGCGAGGAACTTGGCCAGCTCCTGCGGGCTGAGTCGAGGGTCGGTCTCGTCCGGCTCCTCACTCGGCTGCTCGGGAAGCGCCGCCTGGAGCCGGTCCCGGATCGTCGAGAACTCCTGGTCAGCCAGCTCGAGCAGCCCGGCCGCCAGGGTGAAGCGGCGGTTCAGGTCGGGGGCGTGGACCTCCGGCACCGTCCCCTTGTACCGGATGTCGTGCTCGAACTCGGCCCAGGCGTGCTGCAGCACCGTGCGCAGCTGCACCGAGGCGGTGAACTTGCGCAGCGCCTCCTGCTCCGGCGTCAGGGTGCGGCTGGCGTCGACCGCGATGACGAGGTGGCGGCTGGCATAACCCCAGCGCCCCTCGCTCGCCGTCTCGCGCCCCATGTCGCGGTCCTCCAGGACGATGAACTCGCCGGCCAGTAGTTCGACCACCGCATCGATGTCGTCGCGGACATAGGTGATGACTCGCAGCCCGATCTGGTCGGTGACCTGCTCGAGCGGGTCGGGATAGAGGAGTCGCCCGTCCTGGGTGCGCGCCGCCTTCCCGGCGAAGCTCTCCACCGACTTCGTGCGACCACTCACCCCCAGGTAGTTGATGCCAGCGTCGTCGAGCGCCGAGGTGAGCAGCGCGATGAATCCCTGGGTGGCGCGGGTCAGCTCGGGCTGGCGCGCAACATACTGCTGCACCGCCTCGCGGATCCGGTCGGTGTCCTGCGGCGACTCGCTCATGCACTCATCCTGCCGGACTCCTCGGCCGAGGAGCGCACCCCGGTCGGCGCACGGCGCCACACTTTCGCGGTCTCAGGCAGGTCGCTAGCATCGGCGGAGCACCACCGGGCAACGCCGGGGTGAGAGGAGCAGGTCATGAGCGAGGAGGGGTGGCGGGAGTTCGTCACGGCCGAGGGCCTCGGGGACTGGGTGGTGCTTCACGGCGGCGCGGCCGCGGCCTACCGGGTGGAGTCGCTCGAGGAGGGCGGGCGCCTCGCTGCGGCGCTGGCGGCCGTCCCGCGGCTGGGCGCCAGGACATTCCTGACCATCTCGCCGCACCACGTGACGGTGCGACTGAACCGCGACGTGTGGGGGCTCGAGGCCGAGCACGTCGAGCTGGCGCGCGCCGTCTCCGAGATCGCGCGCGAGTTCGCCGCGGTCGCCGACCCGGCAGCGGTCCAGGAGGTGCAGCTCGCCATCGCGGCGCACCCTGAGGACATTGACCTGAGATTCTGGCGGGCCGTGCTGGGCTACGCGCCGTTGGCCGACGACAACGCGATCGACCCGCTGGGGCACTCGTCCACCGTCTGGATGCAGGATCTCGACCCGGCCAAGCCACTGCGGCACGCGATGCACATCGACGTGTCTGTCTCCCGCAACCACGTGCACCAACGGGTCGAGGCAGCGCTCGCCGCGGGCGGCCGGGTGGTCGAGGAGGCAACTGCTCTGGGCTCCTGGATCCTGGCCGACCGGGCGGGCAACAAGGTCTGCGTCACCGCCTGGCCCGACGGCAGCGAGCCGGGCTGAGTCCACCCAGCGGGCAGACCCGGACCAACGCGGCGCGAGCCGGGCTGAGTGACTGCCGTATGCCGAGGGCCCGGTGAGCGGATCGCTCACCGGGCCCTCGGCATACTGCTCAGCTGGTCACTGCGTGGCGTCAACCAGGCTGGAGACACGCGCCGGGTCGACCGGGATGCCCGGGCCCATCGTGGTGCTCACAGTCGCCTTGGTGACGTAGCGGCCCTTGGAGGAGGCCGGCTTCAGACGCATGACCTCGTCGATCGCCGCACCGTAGTTCTCCACCAGCTTGTCGGCGTCGAACGACGTCTTGCCGATGATGAAGTGGAGGTTGGAGTGCTTGTCGACGCGGAACTCGATCTTGCCGCCCTTGATGTCGCTGACAGCCTTAGCGGTGTCCATCGTGACGGTGCCGGTCTTCGGGTTCGGCATCAGGCCCCGAGGACCCAGCACCTTGCCCAGACGGCCGACCTTGCCCATCAGGTCCGGGGTGGCGACGACGGCGTCGAAGTCCAGCCAGCCGCCGGCCACCTTCTCCAGCAGCTCGTCGGAACCGACGTAGTCAGCCCCGGCCTCGCGGGCGGCCTCGGCCTTGTCACCGTTGGCGAAGACCAGCACGCGAGCGGTCTTGCCGGTGCCGTTGGGCAGGTTGACGGTGCCGCGGACCAGCTGGTCGGCCTTGCGCGGGTCGACGCCCAGCCGCAGGGCGACCTCGACGGTCGCGTCGTACTTGGTGCTGGAGGTCTCCTTGGCCAGGCCGATCGCCTCGACCGGGGTGTAGAACTTGCCGTCGACGATCTTCTCGGCGGCGGCCTGGTATGCCTTGCTGCGCTTCATGAGTGCTCCTGTGTGGTGAGTGGAGGTGTGGTCTGCGGACCAGCGCTGGCCCTGCCACGTGCGGGACGGCCCGGTGCGGGCCGACCCACGGTCGGCGAGGGGCTCAGCCCTCGACGTTGATGCCCATCGACCGGGCGGTGCCGGCGATGATCTTGGCGGCCTGGTCGACGTCGTTGGCGTTGAGGTCGGCCATCTTGGACTCGGCGATCTCGCGCACCTGAGCCTGGGTCAGCTTGCCGACCTTGTTCTTGTGGGGCTCGCCGGAACCCTTGGCGACGCCGGCAGCCTTCTTGATCAGCTCGGCGGCGGGCGGGGTCTTGGTGATGAAGGTGAACGAGCGGTCCTCGTAGACCGTGATCTCGACCGGGATGACGTTGCCACGCTGGGACTCCGTCGCGGCGTTGTAGGCCTTGACGAACTCCATGATGTTGACGCCGTGCTGGCCCAGTGCGGGGCCGACGGGCGGGGCCGGGGTGGCCGCACCGGCCTGGATCTGCAGCTTGATGAAGCCGGAGACCTTCTTCTTGGGGGGCATGTTGTTCCTCTGCGGTTATGGGCCCACGCCATGGGCGATGACCCGGTTGCATGCCACGCGCCGGTCGGCGCGGGCGGTGTCGTGCAGCCTCAGATCTTGGCGACCTGGCTGAACGACAGCTCGACCGGGGTCTCCCGGCCGAAGATGGAGACCAGCACCTTGAGCTTCTGGCTCTCGGGGATGATCTCCGAGATCGTGGCAGGCAGGGTCTCGAACGGACCCTCCATGACGGTGACGGACTCGCCGACCTCGAAGTCGACCTCGGGGGCGGCGGACCGGCCCGCACCTGCAGCCCCGGTCGGGCTGGCGGCCGCAGCGGCCTCGCCGGTCTCCGGGGTCTCAAAGACCGGGGCCAGCATGGTGATGACCTCGTCGATGGTCAGCGGCACCGGCTGGTGGGCGTTGCCGACAAAGCCGGTGACGCCGGGGGTGTGCCGGACGGCGCCCCACGACTCGTCCGTGAGCTCCATGCGGACCAGCACGTACCCGGGCATCCGGACGCGGCGCACCTGCTTGCGGACACCGGACTTGATCTCGGTGACCTCCTCCATCGGCACCTCGACCTGGAAGATGTAGTCCTCCATGTTGAGGCTCGTGGCGCGGGTCTCGAGGTTGTGCTTGACGCGGTTCTCGTAGCCGGCGTAGGAGTGGATCACGAACCAGTCGCCGTACTGCGACTTCAGGGACTCGCGGAACTCCTCCATCGGGTCACCGGCAGGCTCGTCGGCATCCTCAGGGCCAGCCTCCTTGGCGCCGTCGGCGACAGCCTCGTCGGCCGCGTCGTCAGCACCCTCTGTGGCGCCGCCCTCGGGGATCTCCTCGGTGGCGCTCTCCGCGTCGGCCGGGGTCTCAGCAGCCTCAGGGCCGTCGGCGTCCACGCTGCTGGCGTCCACGGACTCCTCGACGCTCGCCTCGGCGGCGGCGTCGGCGTCGGGCGCCTCGTCGGCGTTGTTCGTCCACTGCTCGGACATGGCTACTTACTTCCTCACTATGTGACCGGGGCGGCCGACCAGGTCGGCCTGGGTGGTCGGCTGGCGACCGGGCGAATACAGCAGGTCAGCGACCGAAGACGAAGTCGACCACGCGCGTGAAGATCTGGTCCAACCCCACGACGTAGCCCATGATGACCAGCACGAACACCAGGACGACGATCGTGTAGACGATCAGCTCGCGCTGGGTCGGCCGGTGCACCTTGCGCAGCTCGGCCATGACCTGGGCCACGTAGGTGGTAGGACGGGCGGGTCCGGCCTGCGTCGGGCCCTTGCGGACACCCTGGGTGTCTCGGGCGCTTGTCTCAGACACGGACTACCTTCCTCGCACGTTCGTTGTCGGCAGCGACCGGTGCGGTCGCGTCGCGCAGGGCAAGAGGGACTCGAACCCCCAACCGCTGGTTTTGGAGACCAGTGCTCTACCAATTGAGCTATTGCCCTATGTGGCTGCCGGCGCCCGGTGGGCAGGCTCCAGCATGGGATGCGTCAACACCCGAGGAACCAGTCTACGTGATCGGGTGGGCCCTCGCGAAACAGGCACCGGCTGCGCCGACGATCGCCCGGCCCCACGGCATACCCCCGTCGCGGTGGTTGAATGGCCGGGTGACCGAGAGCACCCAGAAGCCCCGCATCTCTGCCCGCATCGGCTCCATCGCCGAGTCTGCCACGCTGGCGGTCGACGCCAAGGCCAAGGCGCTCAAGGCGCAGGGCCGGCCGGTCATCGGCTTCGGCGCGGGCGAACCGGACTTCCCGACACCGGACTACGTGGTTGCCGCAGCCGTCGCGGCCGCCCAGGACCCGGTGAACCACCGCTACTCCCCCGCCGGCGGGCTGCCCGACCTCAAGGACGCCATCGTCAACAAGACCCTGCGGGACAGCGAGTATGCCGTGGCGCCGGCGAACGTCCTGGTCACCAACGGCGGCAAGCAGGCGGTCTACAACACCTTCGCCACCCTGCTCGACCCCGGCGACCAGGTCATCCTCCCGACGCCGTACTGGACGACCTACCCCGAGGCGATCCGGCTCGCCGGCGGCGTGCCGGTCGACGTCTTCGCCGGGGCAGACCAGGGCTACCTCGTCACGGTCGACCAGCTCGAGGCGGCCCGCACCGACCGGACCAAGGTGCTGCTCTTCTGCTCGCCGTCCAACCCGACTGGCGCGGTCTACCCACCGGAGCAGGTCGAGGCGATCGGCCGGTGGGCGCTGCAGCACGGCATCTGGGTGGTGACCGACGAGATCTACGAGCACCTCCTCTACGACGGGGCCCGAGCGCCCTCCATGCCGGTGGTCGTGCCGGAGCTCGCCGAGACCTGTGTCGTCCTCAACGGGGTGGCCAAGACCTATGCCATGACCGGCTGGCGGGTGGGCTGGATGATCGGCCCCACGGACGTGGTCAAGGCCGCAACCAACCTGCAGTCGCACGCCACCTCCAACGTCGCCAACGTGTCGCAGCGCGCGGCCGTCGCGGCCCTGCAGGGATCGCTGGAGGCAGTCGAGGAGATGCGCACGGCCTTCGACCGTCGGCGCCGGACCATCGTGGAGATGCTCAACGCGATCGAGGGAGTCACCTGTCCCACCCCGCAGGGCGCGTTCTACGCCTACCCGAGCGTGGCCGGCGTGCTGGGTCGCACCTTCCGCGGTCGCACTCCCCAGACGTCCGCCGAGCTGGCCGAGCTGATCCTGGACGAGGTCGAGGTGGCTGTCGTGCCGGGCGAGGCATTCGGGCCGTCGGGTTACCTGCGCCTGTCGTACGCGCTCGGCGACAACGACCTCGCTGAGGGCGTGGGCCGGATCCAGACCCTGCTCGGCGAGGCACGCTGACCCCTCCGGAGACTTGATCTCCTACATGATGTAGTAGATGATGGCGGTGCCGGACGACTCCACCTCGCGCAGCAGCGATGACGCTGACTGCAGCAGGTCATCGCCGACGAGGTTCCTTTCCGCACATCCACGAGCGGTGCCCCGCGCACCGGTAGGAGGCTAGTCATGGCACGGTTCGACGGCAGGGTTGCGATGGTCACGGGGGGCTCGAGCGGCATCGGTCGCGCCACGGTGCTGCAGCTGGCTCGCGAGGGCTGCACCGTGGTCGTCGCCGACATCCAGGACGAGCTGGGCTCGGAGGTGGTGCGGGAGGTCGAGGCAGCCGGAAGCCGGGCGAGCTACATCCACGTCAACGTGGCGGACGAGGGCAGCTGGACCACCGCGGTGGAGCACACGCTCGCCGAGCACGACCGTCTGGACATCCTGGTCAACAACGCGGGCATCGGCGACGACAAGCCCCTGGAGGAGACCACCACTGAGACCTGGGACAAGGTCGTGGCCGTGACGCAGACGAGCGTCTTCCTCGGGATGCGCGCGGCCGCCGAGGCCCTGAAGGCCTCGGGTCACGGCTCGGTGGTCAACGTCTCGTCGATGTTCGGGCTCGTCGGCGGCTTCGGCACCGGGCCGGCCTACCACGCGGCGAAGGGCGCCGTGCGGCTGCTGTCCAAGAGCGCGGCCCTCGGGTGGGCCACGCAGGGTGTGCGCGTCAACTCCGTGCACCCCGGCTTCATCGAGACCCCGATCCTGGGTGAGACCGACCGGGCCGTGCTCACCTCCACGACCCCGATGGGCCGGCTCGGCACCGCAGACGAGGTGGCGTCGCTGATCGTCTTCCTCGCCAGCGACGACGCCGGCTTCTGCACCGGTGCGGAGTTCACCGTCGACGGCGGTTACACCGCCCGCTGACCACCGGTGCCCCTACCGGCGGTGCGGTCCCTCCACGGGCGGCGCGGTCGCGCCGCCCGTGAGGCTACTCGTCGCCCTTCAGCTGGAAGCGCGATAGCCGCAGGCCGGCCACGTAGGCGCCGGCGACGATCACCACGAGGCTGGCGAGCCAGGCGTAGGCGAGCGGAAGGTTGTCGGCGACCAGGCTGAGCGAGTCGTCCAGACCCTCGGCGATGCGACGGCCGAAGGCGGAGACGCTGAGGTAGCGCAGTCCGGACAGCCACGACGCGAGCAGCCCCTCGAACACCAGCGCGTAGATCAGCCCGGTCACCATGCCGTGTCGGTTGATCGCCGAGAGCATCACGAACGCGGCACAGTAGGCGGCGCCGGCCACCGCCGCGCCGACGCCCACCGCCAGCGCCTGCCGCGTGTCGGACGCAAGGACCAGTCCCGAGACGAGCAGCGAGCCGGCCCCGAGGACGATGGTGACGCCGACCGCCACGGCGAGCTTGCTCAGGGCGATCACGTGGCGCGAGATCGGCTTGGACAGCAGGTAGACGATCGACCCGTCGTCGATCTCCGGACCGAGCACCCCCGTGGTGACGAGCAGGGCCACCAGCGGCAGCACGAGTCCGAGTCCGAACACCACGATGATCGCCTCGAACGCGCTGCTGGCCTCGGCGGTGAGCGCCTGGACGAGCACGCTGAGCAGGATCAGCAGGAGGGGCAGTGCCACCAGGACCCACCAGCGCCTCTGTCCGACGAGGGACTGGAACGCCAGTCGGGCGATCGTGGAGCTCACGTGGACACCAGGTAGGCGAAGACGGACTCGAGCGACTCGTCGGTGGGCAGGACCTCCAGGAGCGTGATCCCCTGCTCACGCGCGAGCCGTGGCAGGGCCACGGCGAACGCGCCGAAGTCGGTGACCTGCACCGCCACGCCTCCCCGGGAGTCGAGCTGCACGCCCGCGACGCTGGGACTTCCCATGAGCGCCGTGGCCAGTGCCCGGTCGTCGCTGCTGCGCACGGAGTACTTGTTGGGCCGGTCGGTCATCAGCCGCCGGATCGCGCCGAAGTCGCCCGAGGCGGCGTGCCGCCCGGAGACGACGACCTCGATGTGCCGGGCGATCTGCTCGACCTCCTCAAGGATGTGTGAGCTGAACAGCACCGTGCGGCCCTCCTTGCCCATCCTCGTAAGCAGCTCCATCAGGTGCATCCGTTGCCGGGGGTCGACGCCGTTGAAGGGCTCGTCGAGCAGTAGGACACCGGGGTCGTGCACCAGTGCGGCGGCCAGCTTGATCCGCTGCCGCATGCCCTTGGAGTAGGTGCTGATCAGCCGACCCGCGGGTTCCACCAGGTCGACGATGCCCAGGGCACGCTCGGTCGCCTCCCCCGGCGCGCCGAGCTTGTGCAGCTCGGCGTTGGCTCGCACGAACTGTCGGCCGGTGAGGTAGCCGAAGCTGGCCTCCCGCTCGGGCACGAGGCCGAGCCCCCGGTAGACCGCCACATTGCCGAAGATCGGTGCCCCGTCCAGGGTCACCGTCCCCGCCGAGGGCGCCAGGAAGCCCGCCATCATCGCGATCAGGGTGGTCTTGCCGGCGCCGTTGGGGCCGAGCAGCCCCGTGACGCCGGGGCCGATCTCCATCGACACATCGTTGACGGCCACGACGTTGCCGTACCACCGGGAGACGTTGGCCAGGTCGAGAACGCTCATCGGCCTGCCTGCCTGCGGTAGTAGCGAACCAGGGCCCACAGGGCGCCAGCCACCACCGCCAGAGACACCAGCAGGTAGAGCAGGCCCCAACCCGTGCCGTCCGGCGACGGCTCGAACGACGAGCTGCCGCCGAGCAGTGCGCCCTGGACGCCGTCCACCAGCGAGAACGGCGAGAACAGTCCGGCCACCAGGCCCGCCGTCTCGCTGCCCTGCTCGCTGGTGACGGCCTGCACGGCGGTCACCACACCGGTGGTCACCAGCAGGGCGATGATGGTGATCCCGACCGCCAGCCCGCGCCGGCGGGTGTGCGAGGCGACCAGTGCCGCGAGCGCTGCGAGCACCGCGGCGAGGAGCACGACCCCGACCATCGCCGCCAGGAAGTCACCCGTGTGCTCGACGAGGTCAGCCTCGGCAGCCAGCGCACCGACATACAGCAGGATGACCGGCAGGCCGGTGAAGATGAGGATTGCCACGAACAGGGCGGCCCAGCGGACCAGCGCGTATGCCGTGGCGCTGAGCGGGCGGGCCAGATAGAGGGAGATGGCGCCGGAGCGCAGGTCGCGGGAGAACAGCACCGGTGCCTGCGCCGCCACGAAGATCACGATGAGCAGCAGCATGGTGACCGGATACGAGCTGTAGGAGATGAAGCCCTCACTCAGGCTCAGCACCACCATGACAGCGACGCTGATCACCGCCGGGATGAGCATCACCACGAGCAGTGTCATGGGCAGGACCTTGGCCTTGCCGGACCGCCCGATGCCGTAGGCGTTGAGCAGCCCGGTCAGGAAGAGCGAGCGTCCGGCGGCGGCCGGCCCCATCCGCGGGCCCGAGTAGGGCCGGTAGCCGATGTCGTGGATGACGCCGCTCGGGCGGCCGTCAGCGGGGACTGCCATGGCTGGCCTCCTCCCGGAACACGTCCTCGATATGGCGGTGGTCGGCAGCCAGACGGATGAGCCCGACCCCGGCGTCCACCGCGGTGTCGCGGATCAGGTCGTGCAGGTCCGGACGCCCGGGCGCGTTGATCTCGATGAGCTGTCCCCGTGGGCGGCAGGAGATGCCGCGGGCCGCGAGCAGCTCCCCCATGGTGGTCTGCGCGTCCCCGTCGCCCAACACCTCGACCAGCCACAGCCCCGTGTCGGAGGTGAAGTCGGCGGTGGCCGACGAGCGCAGCAGGTGGCCGCCATCGAGCACGACGACGTGGTCGCTGACCCGCTCCAGCTCGCCGAGCAGGTGGGAGGTCACCAGGACGGAGATGCCGAACTCGCGACCGATCTTGCTGACCAGCGCCAGCATCTCGTCACGCGCGGCCGGGTCCAGCCCGTTGGTGGGCTCGTCCAGAAACACCAGCTTGGGGTCGTGGACGAGGGCCTGGGCCAGCTTGGCGCGCTGCTTCATCCCGGTGGAGTAGCCGCCCATCAGGCGGTAGCGCTCCTCGGCGAGTCCGACGTGGCGCAGCACGTCGGCCGCACGCTCGCGCGCGGCCGTCGGTGGCAGCCCAGACATGCGCGCCATGTGCACCACGAAGTCGATCGCGCGCACGTCCGGGGGCAGGCACTCGTGCTCAGGCATGTAACCCGCGAGAGTGCGGATCTGCTGCCCGTCGGCGCGGATGTCGTGGCCGAGGACCTGAGCGGTCCCGCTCGTGGCGCCGAGCAGCCCGAGGAGGATCTTGATGAGGGTCGACTTGCCGGCGCCGTTGGCGCCGACCAGCCCCGTGACGCCCTGGCCGATGGTCAGGTCCAGGCCCTCGAGAGCCGTCACCTGCCCGTAGCGCTTGGTCAACCCCTGGGTGTCGATGATCCCCACGGGGACAACCTAACCTCTCGGCGCCCGGGAGGACGACGGCATTTGCCGAGACGCGCCCAAGTCAGCGGTCGACCCACCGACCCCGTCGTATGACGGCCCTCACCTGCAGGTCGGCGCCGAGCGCCACGAGGTCGGCGCGGCAGCCGGGCTCCAGCCGGCCGATGTCGTCCCGCCCCAGCGCTGACGCCGGAGCCAGCGTCGCAGCGCGTACCGCGGCCGGCAGTGGGACGCCGAACTCCACCGCGGTACGTACCGCCCTCGCCAGACAGAGCGTGCTGCCCGCCAGGGAGCCATCCTCACGCAGCCGTGCGACGCCGTCGACGACGTCCACCGCGAGGCGACCGAGCCGGGAGGAGCCGTCGCCCAGGAGGGCGGCGGCCATCGCGTCGGTGACGAGCACCCAGCGCTGCCCCGCGGCCTGCGCGGTGGCGCGCACGACAGCCGGATGCAGGTGGACGCCGTCGACGACCGACTCCACCAGGACGCTCGGGTCCTCGAGCAGCGCCGGCGCCGGGCCCGGCTCCCGGTGGTGTGGTGGGCGGGACGCGTTGTAGAGGTGCGTGGCCACGGTCGCCCCAGCCGCGATCGCCGCGCGCGTCTGGTCGTACGTGGCATCCGTGTGCCCGATCGCGACCCGTACTCCCTGCGAGCAGAGCAGCTCGATCGCGCCCAGGGCCCCCTTCCGCTCCGGCGCCAGCGTCACCATGACCAGACCTCCGGCCGCTGCCGCCACCAGTGCGCGGACGTCCGTGGGGTCGGGGTCGGTCAGCAGCTCTGGCGGGTGGGCGCCGCACCACTTCGGCGCCAGCCACGGCCCCTCGAGGTGGATCCCGGCCAGCTCGCCCGCCCCGACGAGAGGGGCCAGGGACCGGACCTGCCGGAGCAGCCGGTCGATCGTGTCCGTGACCAGGCTGGCGACCACGGTCGTGGTGCCTTCCCGAAGGTGCGCGGCCCGGGCGGCGCGTGCCGCGTCGGCACCGTCGGCGAAGGCTGCGCCTCCCCCGCCGTGGTTGTGGATGTCCACGAACCCGGGGACCAGCACGTCATACGCCTCACCCGCCAGTGCGCCTGACGGTGGGTCGCCCTCCCCGACACCGAGGATCCGGTCCCCGGCGAAGCTCACCCAGCCGTCGGCCAGCTGCTGGTCGGGCGTGATGACCCGGGCCGCTCGGACCACTCGCACTTGCTGCACGCACCCTCCTCGCCGGTCCGCAGAACCGCTAACGCCCCAGGCTCTCCAGCTCAGGCACCCGCTGACGCGCCGCGTCCTCACCAGCCTGGATCGCCTGCCCGGCCTTGTGGAAGTCGGTGATGTCCACTCCCTCGACGGTGGGGTCGAGCAGGACGTCCGGCTTGTAGAAGGAGAGCCGCGCCATGGTCAACTGGGCCTGCATCACGTCGACGGCCCGCATGAGCTCCTTGATCGTGCCCAGTCCCAGCTTCAGCCGCGGGGAGCCGGCGTCCTCCGTCGGGTGGTCCACCTTGGCGAGTGGCGTGGCGTTGACCGCGAGCACGCGGTGGGCGCCGAGGAACAGCGCTCCGTCCACCGGGATCTGGTTGAGCAGACCGCCGTCGACGAGCCGGGCCCGGCCGACGGAGATGGGTTGGATGGCGCCGGGGTAGGCGGTGGTGGCCCGCAGGGCGGTGATCAGGTCCCCACTCTGGCTGTAGTGGATTCGGCCGTCCGTGATGTCGGTCGCCGTCAGCACGAGCGGCATCTCCAGCTCCTCGAACGTCGCGGGAAGTACGTCGGACAGCCACTGCTCGAAGCCCTTGGTGTTGACCAACCGCCCGGACAGCGGGCTCCAGTCGATCAGCTTGCTCCACCTCAGGTCGGTGGCGATCGCGGTCATCTCCTCGGCGTTGTAGCCGGCGGCGATGAAGGCGCCGATCAAGCCACCCATGCTCGTGCCGGAGACCACATCGATCCCGAGGCCGACCTCCTCCAGCACCTTGAGGACCCCGATGTGGCACAGTCCCCGGGCCCCGCCGCCACCGAGGGCCAGCCCGAGCACCGGCCTTGAGGGCTCGGACCCGGGCTGCGTGCTCGGCTCATCCTCCACCTGCGCTCCCTGGGCCTCGTCCGTCCGGCTGCGGCGAAGCCCACCCATCGACTCGAACATGGGCCTAGTGTGTCTCAGCGCAGAGCGGTGATGCGGTAGACAGTGCTCATGCGGCGATCCGTCCAGGCGCTCCCCAAGGCGCACCTGCACCTTCACTTCACGGGATCGATGCGCATCACCACGTTGCGGGAGCTGGCCGACAAGCATGGTCTGCGGCTTCCCGCCGCGTTGCTCGAGGACTGGCCGCCGCGGCTGCGTGCCACCGACGAGCGCGGGTGGTTCCGTTTCCAGCGCCTCTACGACACAGCCCGGGCGTGCGTCCGCGACGAGTCCGACATGCGTCGCATCGTGCGCGAGGCTGCCGAGGACGATGCGATCGAGGGGTCCCGGTGGCTGGAGATCCAGGTCGACCCCACGTCATACGCCCCGTTCGTCGGCGGCATCACCCCGGCCATCGAGATCGTGCTGGACGAGGCCCGTGCGGCCACTCGCGACACCGACACCGAGGTCGCCGTGATCGTGGCCGCCAGCCGCACCCGGCACCCGCTCGACGCACGGACCCTGGCCCGCCTGGCGGGGCAGTATGCCGGCGACCAGCCCGGCACCGTCGTCGGCTTCGGCCTGTCCAACGACGAACGCCGGGGTGACACGGCCGAGTTCGAGCGGGCCTTCCGGATCGCGGCCAACGCAGGCCTGGCCCTAGTCCCCCACGCCGGTGAGCTGCTCGGCCCGGAGCACGTTCACGACGCCCTGGCCCATCTCGACCCCGACCGGCTCGGGCACGGGGTGCGCGCCACGGAGGACCCCGCGCTGCTCGACGCCCTCGCCGAGCGCGGGGTGACCCTTGAGGTGTGCCCGGCCAGCAACGTGGCGCTCGGTGTCTACGACGACCTGGGCGACGTCCCGCTGCGCCAGCTGGTCGACTCCGGGGTGGGCATCGCGCTGGGCGCCGACGACCCGCTGCTGTTCGGGTCCCGCCTGGTCGCACAGTACGAGTCCGCGCGCACCGACCACGGTCTGACCGACGAGGAGCTGGCGGAGCTGGCCCGCGGGTCGATCCGCGGAAGTCGTGCACCGGAGACCACCAAGACCGAGCTGCTCGCCGCGATCGACCGCTGGCTGGCCTCGTGAGGCGAGATCTCAGCACCGTCGGGCTCACCGTGGCCCTCCTGCTCGTCTGGGCGGCGCTCTCGCCGAGCCTGCTTCCCCGGACCTGGTGGTTGACCGCGCTGAACGTGGGGCTCAGCGCGTCGTTCGGCTACGCGATCGGGCTGTTCCTCGCCTGGCTGTGGCGCGGCGTGACCCGAGTGCTGGGCCTGCAGGTGAGCATGCGCCCCGGCGCCCCGGACTGGCTGCGGTGGATCTGGTTCACGTTGCTGCTGATCGGCACGGCCTGGGCGTGGCGCGAGTCGCTGCGCCTGCAGGAGGAGATTGCGCAGCTGGTCAATGCCCAGGCCCAGGACCAGCTCAGCCAGGCGCTCGGGATCCTCGGCGGCATCGCTCTCTTCCTGGTGATCCTGGTGGCCGCGCGGGCGCTCCTCCTGCTCTGGCGGATGCTGAACCGGCTGTTCCGGCCGATCATCCCGCGCTTCGCCCTCTCCGGCGTGCTCGCGACCATCGTGCTCCTCGGTCTCCTGATGTGGAGCAACCACGCGCTCTACCGCCAGGTCATGGAGGAGGCGCTGTCCTGGTCGACGGCCCGCAACGCGACCCCCGCCCTGGACCGAGCCATGCCGACCGAGCCCGAGCGCTCCGGCAGCCCCACGTCATACGAGTCGTGGGAGAGCCTGGGGGCTGAGGGGCAGGTGGTCGTGGCGGACGGTCCCCGGGCTGACCAGATCGAGGCCGTCACCGGGGCGGCCGCCCTCGAACCGATCCGGGTGTACGCCGGCAAGCAGGACGACCGCGACCTCACCGAGACCGCGGAGGCGATCGTGGCCGAGCTGGAGCGGACCGGCGCCTTCGACCGGTCGGTGCTCCATCTGGCCACGCCGACCGGTTCGGGGTGGGTGCAGGAGTGGTCGCTGCAGTCGGTGGAGTACCTCACCGGCGGCGACGTGGCCTCCGCGGCGATGCAGTATTCCTACTTCCCCAGTGCCCTGGCCTACATCTCGGACCGGACGACGCCCGCCGCGGGTGGCCGCGCGCTCTTCGAGGCGGTCAGCGAGCGCCTGGAGCAGCTGCCGGAGGACGCACGGCCCCGGCTGGTCGTGTCGGGCGAGTCGCTGGGCTCCTACGGCGGGCAGTCGGCCTTCTCCTCACCGGAGGACATGCTCGCGTCCGTCGATGGGGCCGTCTGGACCGGGACGCCGAGGTTCACGCCGATGTGGCAGCAGCTGACCGCAAACCGACGCCAGGGCTCGCCGGAGATCGCCCCCGTCATCGACAACGGCCGCCACATCCGCTTCGTGACCCGCCCCGAGGAACTGGCGCACGACTTCTACGGCGGCCCGTATGACGAGTGGCAGCAGCCGCGCGTGGTCTATGCCCAGCACGCGTCGGACCCGGTGGTCTGGTGGTCACCCCGGCTGCTCGTGCGCGAGCCGGACTGGCTGGGCGAGAACGTGGGGCGGGACGTCACTCCCGCCATGGGGTGGTTCACCTGGGTGACGTTCTGGCAGGTGGCCTCGGACATGCCGCGCTCGACGGACGTCCACGGCGGGCACGGGCACAGCTACGAGGAGGAGCTGGTGCCGATCTGGGCCGCCGTGCTGGACGTCCCGGAGCAGGACTGGACCGCGATCCAGGCGGCGATCCGCGACGGCATCCTGCCGAAGTAGCGGTGTTCCCGGCGCCGGGCCGCCGGTTCGCGCTGTCAGAGGGAGAGGCCCACCAGCACCGGCTCGTTGACCAGGGTCACCCCGAACGCCTCACGCACGCCGGCGCGCACCTCGCGAGCCAGTGCCACGAGGTCCGCGGCGCGCGCGGACCCACGGTTGGTGAGCGCCAGCGTGTGCTTGGTGGACAGCGCGGCAGGACCGGGCAGACCGTGGCCCTTGGCGAAGCCGGCCTTGTCGATGAGCCACGCTGCCGAGGTCTTCACCATGCCGTCGCCGCCGGGGAACTTCGGCGGGACCGGCCCGGTGGCACCCAGGCGTGCGGCGGCACGGGCGACCAGCTCGGCATACTGCTCCCTGGGCAGGATCGGGTTGGTGAAGAAGGAGCCGCAGGACCACGTGTCGTGATCGGCCTCATCGAGCACCATCCCCCGGCGGCGTCGCTGCTCCAGCACCGCCTCTCGAGCCTCCGGTAGGGGCACCCGCGCGCCGGGCTCGACGCCTAGACCCCGGGCCAGATCTGCGTAGCCGATCGGTTGGGACAGCTCGGTCGGGTGCAGCTGGAAGGTGACGTCGAGCACGACATAGCGGGGAGTGACCTGACCGGCAACGCGCATCGACTCCTTGAGCAGGCTGTGCCGGTAGGTGAACTCGCAGTCCGCGTTGAAGAGCGTGCGCAGCCGCGCCTCGGTCCGGTCCCAGACGCGGACGTGCATCACCGTCTGTGCGACCTCCTGGCCGTAGGCGCCGACGTTCTGCACGGGCGTCGCTCCGGTGCTGCCGGGGATCCCGGAGAGGGCCTCGATGCCCGACCAGCCCTCGACGACCGCACGCGCCACGACGTCGTCCCACACCTCGCCGGCTGCCACCCGCACGACGACACCGCCGCACGCGTCAGCCGACTCCACCGTGATCCCCCGGGTGGCCACCTGCACCACGGTGCCGGCGAAACCCTCGTCCGCGACGAGGAGGTTGGAGCCGCCGCCGAGGACGAGCAGCGGCTCGCCCGCCCGGTCGACGGACGCCACGGCCTCGACGACCTCCTCGGGGGTTGTCGCGGTCAGCAGGGCACGCGGCGGACCGCCGACGCGCATGGTGGTCAGGGAGGCGAGCGAAGTCGCCTCAGACAAGAGAGACCTCGACGGTGGCTCGCCCGAGCACCTTCTGGCCACCACTGGTCACCTGGAGCTCGATGGTGGCCCGCCCGCCGCTGTCGTCGACCGACTTCACGACGCCCGACACCTCGAGCTGGGCGCCGCCCGCGGCCGGCACGACGACCGGGTTGGTGAACCGGGTGGAGTAGCTCAGCACGCGGCCGGGGTCACCGATCCAGTCGGTGACCAGCTCGATGGCTGCCCCCATCGTCCACATGCCGTGGGCGATGACGTCGGGCATCCCGACAGATGCCGCGAACTGCTCGTCCTGGTGGATCGGGTTCTGGTCGCCGCTGGCGTTGGCGTAGGCCACCAGACGGGCCCGGTCCACCGGGATGGTGCGGCTCGGCAGCTCGGTGCCGGCGACTGGCTGCAGGTGCTCGGTCATCACTCGCCTCCGCGGACGACGATCGTGGAGGTGGCCGTGCAGACCGGCTCGCCCTCGGGGGTGGACAGCTCGCTGCGGGTAGTCACCATGGCATGACCCCCAGCCTCGCGCACGGAGTCGACGTGGAGTGTGCCGATCAGCCGGTCTCCCGCCACGATCGGTCGGTGGTGGGTGAAGGCCTGCTGCCCGTGCACCACGCGGGAGAAGTCGATGCCCGCCGCCGGGTCAAGCACCAGCTGGCTGTCGCACCGCTGGGCCACGACCACGGCATAGGTGGGCGGTGCGATGACGTCCGGGTAGCCGGCCGCCTCGGCGGCAGCCCGGTCGTAGTGCAGCGCGCTGGCGGCACCGACGGCCTGAGCGAAGGCCGCGATGTGGTCTGCCGTGACGGCATACGGCTCGGTGGGCGGGTAGCTGCGACCCGCGAACTCTGCGTTGACACCCATGGTCCGGCAGCCTACCGACAGCGCTCAGGCCGCCATCCCGGTGGGGATGACGGCCTGTGTGCTGTCAGCGTGGGTGCCGGAGCGTCAGCGGGTCTCGCGGTGCGCGGTGTGCTTGCCGCAGCGCGGGCAGAACTTCGCCAGCTCGACCCGGTCGGGGTTGTTGCGGCGGTTCTTCTTGGTGATGTAGTTGCGCTCCTTGCACTCGGTGCACGCCAGAGTGATCTTCGGGCGGACGTCGGCGCTCTTAGTAGCCACGGGGCAACCTGCTCTCGAAACGATGGTGTGGTGCGTGCGGCGCCCGCCGCAGAACGGCGGGCAGCAACACTCAAGGATACGCGAACTCGGACGGTGGACCGAATCGCGCCAGTAGCGGGAGCGGGGCTCGATCCCGCGACCTCACGATTATGAGTCGTGCGCTCTAACCAGCTGAGCTATCCCGCCTCGGGCGGCGCCAACCCGGCACGTGGCCGGGGAGGAACTCCCCGAGCCCCCAAACGGAATCGAACCGTTGACCTTCTCCTTACCATGGAGACGCTCTACCGACTGAGCTATAGGGGCCTGCTACTGCGCCCGGGCAAGGCCGGTCGGCGCGCAGCGCTCCGCAGACTTTACACGGCGCACCCGGTGCTGGCGAAATCGGGCAGCGGGTGCGCCGCACGTCAGGCTACGGAGCCGATCAGATGGATCTTGGAACCGTCCTTGTTGGTCACCCGGAAGGTGTGCCGGCCGCCCTCGACCGCAGCCGAGAAGCCGACGGTGGCCGGCAGCAGGATCGGCTTGCGGAACTCCACAGTGGCTGTGTAGGCCTCCGGGAGCCGACCGTCCAGCGCCGCCAGGGCCCGCGCGTGCGACCACATTCCGTGCGCGATGGTGCGGGGGAAACCGAGCAGCTTGGCGGTCACCGCCGACAGGTGGATCGGGTTGACGTCGCCGGAGACGGCGGCGTACTCCCGCCCCAGGTTGCCGGGGAGCCGCCACAGGGCGGACGGTTCCCCCCCAATTTTCGTAGCGGTTTCGCTCGCCTCACCCGCATTTTCGTAGCGGTCCTGCACACCGCCGTCCGGCGCCTCGGCACCGGACGGCTTGCGCCCCCGGGCGAGATAGGTGCTGCGGCCCGTCCAGACGACCTCGTCGCCCACTCGCGCCTCACCGAGCAGGTCCACCTGGGTGCCGGACCGGTGAGCCCGCAGGTCTGCGCTGCTGCTGGTCAGCGTCAGCTCCTCGCCGACGCCGACCGGACGGTGCAGGCGCATCTCGTTGGAGACGTGCACCAGCCCAGCCAGCGCGAGCGGGAAGTCGCTCGAGGCCATCAGGTGCACCTGCAGGGGGAAGGTCAGCACGTGCAGCCACGTGGCCGGCACGGTGTCGCGCACCGTGAAGCCGCAGACCCGCGAGTAGGCCGCCAGACGGTCGGCGTCCTGCTTCAGCCCGGTGACCATCACGCGCCGGTCCGGGAGCGTCCCGTCCGGCCCGCCGCGTCTGGTGGGCACCAGGCCGCGGAGGATCCCCGCGCCGACGCTCGGCAGGCCGTTGAGCAGCTCTACCTCGACGTCCTGGTTGGCTCCCGTCATGCTCAGGCGCCGATCTGTGACTGGCCGCAGACGCGGATCACCTGGCCGGTGACCGCTCCGCTGTCCGGCGCCGCGAGGTAGGCGATCGTCTCCGCCACGTCGACGGGCTTGCCGCCCTGCGACATGCTGTTGAAGCGCCGGCCGAACTCGCGGGTCGCGAACGGGATGCGCGCCGTCATGTCGGTCTCGATGAAGCCCGGTGCGACGCCGTTGACAGTGATGCCGCGGTCGGCCACGACCGGAGCCTCTGCGCGGACCAGACCGATGACACCGGCCTTGCTCGCGGCGTAGTTGGTCTGGCCGCGGTTGCCGGCGACGCCGGAGGTCGAGGCCACACCGATGATGCGGCCGCCCTCGGCCAGACCGCCGTCCACGGACGGGTCGAGCAGCACCTTGTTGATGCGCAGCTCGGCGGCCAGGTTGACCTCCAGGACGCTGCGCCAGCGGTCCTCGTCGGTGTTGACCAGGAGCTTGTCGCGGGTGATGCCGGCGTTGTGGACGATCGCGTGGATCTTGGCGTCCTTGCCGTGGCGCGCGGCCACGTGTGCCGCGATCCGCTGCCCGGCGTCAGGTGAGGTGATGTCCAGCTGCAGCGCGCTGCCACCGAACCGGTTGGCCACCTTGCTCAGCGCCTCTCCGGAGGCCGGGATGTCGACCACGACGAGCGAGGCACCGTCCCGGGCGAAGACCTCGGCGATTCCCACGCCGATGCCGCGGGCGGCGCCGGTCACGACGACGACCTTGCCGGTATACGGCTGCGACCGGTCGGCGAGCACCTCGCCCGGCTCGGTGCCCAGCACCCGCCAGGGCTGCCCGGACACATAGGCGGAACGGCCCTCGAGAAGGAAGGACATCGTCGAGGCGAGGGCGGACCCCGTCGTGTCCGGGGACACCAAGACGAGGTTGGCGCTGGCGCCCTTGCGGAGCTCCTTGCCGACGCTGCGCGTGATGCCCTCCAGCGCCTGCCGGACGGCCGCTGCCTCGATGTCATCAGTGAGCTCCGGAGCCGTCCCGACCAGGATGACCCGTCCGCTGGCCTCCAGTGCCTTGAGTGCCGGCCGCAGCACGGCCCGCACACCCTCGAGCTCGGCGATGGTGCCGAGCGCGGTGGCGTCGACGACGATCGCCCCGATCTTGCCGGCGTAGGCCGGGGGCACCGCGCGTCCCTCGTCGTCGATGGTGCGGGCCGCCGGGTCGTCGAGCACCGCGGCCACGGTCGGCACCTTGAGCGACTTCAGGGCGTCACGGGCCGCGGTGGACGCGGGCCCTGACCCGTCCAGCACGGCGAGCACCACGTCGCCGGTGGGCAGCCTGCGCCCCCGGCGCAGCTCCACCGGCTGGGGCAGGCCCAGCTGCTTGCCCATGGCCTTGGCCACCGGGTTGCCGGTCAGCACGTCGAGCACCTTGGTCATCACACGGCCTCCAGGATCGCGACGACACCCTGGCCGCCGGCAGCACAGATCGAGATCAGGCCACGGGAGCCCGGTCCCTTCTCGGACAACATCTTTGAGAGCGAGGCCACGATGCGACCGCCAGTGGCGGCGAACGGGTGCCCGGCGGCCAGGGACGAGCCGTTCACGTTGAGCCGGCTCCGGTCGATCGAGCCGAGCGGCTCATCGAGACCCAGGCGCTCGGTGCAGAACTCCTCTGACTCCCAGGCGGCGAGGGTGCTGAGCACCGTCGACGCGAACGCCTCGTGGATCTCGTAGAAGTCGAAGTCCTGGAGCGTCAGGCCCTGGCGCGCCAGCAGGCGGGGCACGGCATACGCCGGCGCCATCAGCAGTCCCTCGCTGCCGTCGACGTAGTCCACTGCCGCGACCTCGGCGTCGACCAGACGGGCCAGCACCGGCAGGTTGCGCTCGGCGGCCCACTCCTCGGAGGCGACCAGCACCAGGGCGGCGCCGTCCGACAGGGGCGTGGAGTTGCCCGCGGTCATGGTGGCGTCCTCGCCCTTGCCGAAGACCGGGGAGAGCTTGGCCAGCTTCTCGACCGAGGTGTCCGGGCGCACACCCTGGTCCCTGGTCAGCTTGCGGTACGGGGTGACGAGGTCGTCGAAGAAGCCCTCGTCCCACGCGCGGGCCATGTTGTGGTGGCTTGCGGCGGCGAGCTCGTCCTGCGCCTCGCGGGGGATGCCCCACTCCTTGGCGGTGCGCGCCTGGTGCTCGCCCATCGACAGGCCGGTGCGCGGCTCGGAGTTGCGCGGGGACTCGGGGGCGAGGTCCCCGGGCCGGATCGTGGCCAGCGCCTTGGCCCGCGCGAGGGCGGACTTGGCGTGGTTGGCCTTGAGCAGCGCGCGGCGAAGGCCCTCGCTGACGGCGATCGGTGCGTCACTCGCGCTGTCCACCCCACCGGCGATCGCGCTGTCGATCTGGCCCAGCGCGATCTTGTTGGCGACCTGGATGACGGTCTCCAGCCCGGTCCCGCAGGCCTGCTGCAGGTCGTATGCCGGGGTGGTCGGGTCGAGCGCAGAACCGAGCACCGTCTCGCGCGTCAGGTTGAAATCCCGGCTGTGCTTGAGCACGGCACCTGCGGCCACCTCACCGACACGCTCCCCCGCCAGGCCGAACCGGGCGACCAGCCCGTCGAGCGCTGCGGTGAGCATGTCCTGGTTGGACACCGATGCGTAGGCACCGCCGGACTTGCCGAACGGGATTCGGTTGCCGCCGACGATCACGGCGTTGCGGACTTGGACCATCAGGAGCTCCTGTGGGACGTGTGGTGACACGGGTGAATATCCGATACCGACAGTAGCAGGTACGGCCCGTACTGGGTACTGTGTGTGTATGACGTCACGCGTGGACGGCCGAGACAGTCGTTGGGCCCAGCACCGGGCACAGCGACGCCGCGAGCTCGTGGACGCCGCGCTACGCGCTATCCGCACGCACGGGCCCAGCGTGGGGATGGACGACATCGCGTCGGAGGCGGGCACCAGCAAGACGGTCGTGTACCGGCACTTCGGGGACCGCACCGGGCTGTATGTCGCGGTCGTCGAGTCCGTCGACCAGCGCATCCTCGACAGCCTGAGCGCAGCCATGGTCGACACCGACCCGGACGATGCGACCGCGCTCGTCAGCGCGATGGTCGACGCCTACCTGATGCTGGTCGAGAAGGACCCCGAGATCTACCGGTTCGTCGTCACCAGGCCGCTCGTCTACGCCCCCGTCAACGGAGACCCGGTGGCGGGGATCACCGACCGGATCGGCGCCCAGGTGACACGCGTCCTCAGGTCCTACCTGCTGCGGCACGGCCAGGACGCGTCCTGCGCCGAGACCTGGGGCAGTGGGCTGGTGGGGTTCGTGCGCGCGGCCGCAGACCACTGGCTCACCAACGAGCGACCACGTCCCCGCGCAGCGGTCGTCGCCGACGTGACCACCTTGTTCGCCCCCGCCTTCAACGCCATCGGCGCGACGGCATACTCCCCCACTCCCGAACACGACGAGGACTGAGACAGTCATGAGCACCAGGACGACCGATTCGCAGAGCGAGGCAGTGAGATGAGCATGCAGGGCCAGACGACGACGCAGGAGCAGGCAGTGAACACGCTGGGGCAGGGTGCCGGTCAGGCTGACCGTGAGGCGGTCGTCGTCGGCACCGAGCAGCTGACGCCGCTGGGAGCTTCCCTCCGGAGGGCGGCGGACGGTCACTACGCCGAGCTGCGCGCCGAGCTGCGCGAGCTGCTGAGTGCGGACGACACGTTCCTGCGCGACCCGGGGATGACGATCCCGGAAGCCCGGGAGTGGACCCGTCACGCCATCCAGGCGGTCGTCGACCGTGGCCGTGGCGGCGCCGGCTTCCCCACCTCGGTCGGCGGCGACGGAGCGCTCGCCGGATCGGTGGCCAACTTCGAGTCGCTGGCCCTGACCGACCTCTCGCTCACCGTGAAGGTGGGCGTGCACTTCGGCCTGTTCGGCGGCGCGATCGTCAACCTCGGCAGTGAGGAGCAGGTGCAGGAGTATGCCCCCAAGGTGGTCACCCTGGAGCTGCCGGGCGCCTTCGCGATGACCGAGATCGGTCACGGCAGCGACGTGCAGTCGCTGGAGACCACGATCACCTACGACCCGGACAGCGACGAGCTGGTAATCCACTCCCCGACGGAGTCCTCCACGAAGACCTACATCGGCAACGCGGCAGAGGACGCGCGGATGGCAGTCGTGTTCGGCCAGCTCAGCGTGGCTGGCGAGGAGCGCGGCATCCACGTGGCGCTCGTGCCGCTTCGCGACGCGTCGGGTCAGCCGCTGCCGGGGGTGACCACCGGCGACAACGGTGCCAAGGGCGGGCTGGCCGGTGTCGACAACGGGACGCTGCACTTCGACCAGGTCCGCGTGCCCCGCACGATGCTGCTCAGCCGCTACGGCGGGATCGGCGACGACGGGACCTACCACTCCCCGATCGACAACCAGAACCGCCGCTTCTTCACCATGCTGGGCACCCTGGTGCGCGGCCGGATCTGCGTGGCCGGCGGCGCCGCCCAGGCCGCCCGTAAGGCCCTGTCGATCGCGACCCGCTACGGGATGCAGCGCACTCAGTTCACGGCGCCGGGCCACGACGGCGAGGTCGTGCTGCTCGACTACCTGGCCCACCAGCGCAAGCTGCTGCCCGCCATCGCGACCGCCTACGCGCTCGCCTTCGCCCAGGACGAGCTCCTCAGCGACCTCGAGGAGGTGCAGTCCAAGCCGATCGGGGAGCGGGACCAGCGCGCCCAGCGGGAGCTGGAGACCCGCGCCGCCGGCATGAAGGCCGTCGCCACGCGCTTCGCGAACGACGCGATCCAGACCTCGCGCGAGGCCTGTGGTGGCGCCGGTTACATGGCCGAGAACGGGCTGACCGAGCTCCGCCGGGACGCCGACGTGTTCGCCACCTTCGAGGGCGACAACACCGTGCTGTTCCAGCTGGTCGCGAAGGGCTTGCTCACCAACTACAAGGAGATGTGGGGGGACCTGGACATGCTCGGCATGGTCCAGGCGGCGGTCCGCACGTTTGGTGGGGCCGTGATCGAGCGCGCGGCTGCCCGCCCGGTGATCGAGCGGATCATGGCCGCGGCCCAGCGACGGAGCGAGAGTGAGTCAGTGCTCGAGCGGAGTTGGCACATCGCCATGTTCGAGGAGCGGGAGAAGCACGTCCTGGACAGTCTGGCGCAGCGGATGAGGACTGCGGGGCAGGACGAGAGCAAGGCGTTCGAGGCCTTCAACGCCACCCAGGACCACCTGCTCATGGCGGCGCGCACCCACACCGACCGGGTGATCCTCGAGTCCTTCATCGGCGGCATCGACGCCTGCGAGGACGAGGAGACCGCCGCCGTCCTAGGCAAGGTCTGCGACCTCTATGCGCTCTCGAGCCTCGCCGCCGACCGCGGGTGGTTCCAGGAGCACAACCGGATGTCCACGAGCCGCGCCAAGGCGATCGTCCCGGCGATCAACCAGCTGTGCAGCGAGCTGCGACCGTTGGCCCTGCCGCTGGTCGAGGGCATGGGTGTGCCGACGCGGCTCCTGGGCTCGGCGATGTTGGAGGACTGACGCGCGGGGCCACCCTCTGCGCTAGGCCACACCCCTTCTTACCCCCGGGCCACCGCCTCGCGTGCAGCCAAACCGGAGACGTGACGACGTGCCTCGCGTCGTCGCAGGTAGAGACGTCGCGCACGATCAACCAGCGCGACGTTGCCGGTTTGGGTGCACGCCATGGGGCGGTGAGGAGGCCACCCGCCCTAGCCTGGTCGGCCTCGGCGGCGGGATGCGGCCCTCGTGTCGCGCCAGCCAGGACTCCAGGCACCACCTGACATAGCGCGGCTGGAACATCACGTGCTCCCATCCGTAGCGGAAGACCGTCCAGCCGAAGGCCACCAGGTCGTCATACCGCGTGCAGTCCCTGAGGAACTCGCGCCGCCCGCCATGGAACGCATAACCCTCCGCCTCCAGCGCGACCTTGCGCGCGCTGTCGCACAGGTCTGGCGTGGCATAGAGCCCGAGATCCGTGAGGGTGACCTGTGGCAGGAACGCGAATCCGGGCAGGTCGCTCACCGTGGCCCGCAGCACCGACTCGATCGGACCAGCGGCCAGCGGAGTTGCCGCTAGCACGACCCTGCGGGCACGTGCCTTGCCCCGCATGCGAGCCGGCAGCGCCTCCACCGCCCGACGTAAGGCCTCCTGCGACACCGCCCTACTGCGGAGGGCCGAGTCTGCCACCGCGAGAGCACGGTCCAGACTGAGGTCGCGAGCGCAGTCCAGGACCGTGCGCACGGGCGTCGTGACCCCGCCCGACATGTCGCCAGGGGCCAGCTCGCGGTAGTGGCTGACGACGCGCTCGCGGTCCTCTGCAAGCAGATGCCGCTGACGTCGAACGATGACGTGGGGTCGATCCGGCTCCTGGCGCACCGGCCAGCCGTGATGTAGCGCGGCGCTCTCGTGCGAGAGCGTTGCCGTGAGCTTATGGGCCAGCTCGCGTCCGTGTGCGGTGGCTTGCGAGACATACCGTCCCCTCCGGCAGCGGACGAGATCGCCGTCCGCGACGGCACGAGCAATCCGTCGCCGAGGCAGGACGCTAGCGAGCTCCTCATAGGTAGCGACCCCTCCGAGGCTGGCCAACAGCGCTTCAACCGAGTGCACGCGAGCCAGCATGATCACTTCCGGTAGTCGCCACGCGAGTTATCCACAGGGACGGACCGCTGCCCATGCTGGCGCGGCGGGTGACGTCTGTGGACACTGGCTGCTGGCCTCGTGTCGGTGGGCGCGTGCATCCAAACCGGAAACGTGGCGACGCGGGCACGAACTCGCACGTCATGGCGTCGGCGCACTCCGGTGCCGCGACATTGCCTGTTTGAGTGCACGCTCAGTGGCGGGCGCGGGGCCTGGTTGGTCGGGGAGGCGGTGCGCTGCTACGCCAGCAGCCCCTGGATGCTGTTGACCGCCGTGTAGCCGGCGACGAGGACGAGGAAGACGGCGAAGCCCCTCGTGAGTCGTTGCGTCGAGACGCGCCTGCTCAGCCGGCCCGCGGCGATGCTGGCCACGACCGCAGCGCTGGTGAAGCCCAGGATCAGCGGCCAGTCCAGGTCCACCGGCCCGGTGACCCGCGTGGCCAGCCCGACCAGGCTGGTCATGGCGAGCACGAGCAGCGAGG
>DATGRS010000065.1:0-30823 GCA_035303365.1 Ornithinicoccus sp. | reverse complement strand
GACAAGCACCTCGAGCTGGCGCGCGAGGCACCCGGAACGCACGAGGCAGCCGTCCTCGAGCGCATCGCCGAGGTGGTGGAGCAGCGACAGCCGGAGGAGCTGCTCATCTTCGACACCGCCCCCAGCGGTCACACCACCCGGCTGATCGCACTGCCGGAGCTGATGCAGGCATGGACCGAGGGCCTGCTACGCCGGCAGGACCGATCGGCGCGCTTCGGTGCGGCGCTGCGCGGGCTGGAGGGTGCCGACTACGACGCCGCGCAGGTGATCGGCTCCCGTCGGCTGGCCGATCCGCACGAGTCGTCGACCTCGATCGGGCCGCGGCGCACCCAGGACCGCAGAGCACAGCGGGACGCAGAGATCCGCGAGGTGCTGGACCGCAGGCAGTCCCGTTTCCGCCACCTGCGGGAGGTCCTCCAGGACCAGGACCGCACGGGCTTCGTCATCGTCACGGCCGCCGAGCGGCTGCCCGTCCTGGAGTCGATCGAGCTGCACGAGCAGCTAACCCGATCCGGCATGGCGGTGGCTGCCCTCGTGGTCAACAAGCGTTCTCCGGCAGAAGCCGGTGACCTTCTCGCCGCCCGTCGTGAGGTGGAGGACGGCTACATCGCTCAGCTCGCGGCGGCCCTCCCGCGTCTCCCTGTCGTGGAGGTCCCGCTGCTGCCTGGAGAGGTCCTCGGCGAGCCGGGGCTCGAGACGCTGCTCGCGCACCTGGCCTGAGATCCGCCGTTGCACAATAGGGGGCATGGCAGGGACTGACGGGGCCGGCAGCATCCGGCCACAGCCACGGACCTGGAGCCGCTACGTCGCGCTCGGCGACTCGATGACCGAGGGCCTCGGCGATCCAGGCCCGGACGGCGGCCTGATCGGGTGGGCCGACCGGCTGGCGGCGCTGCTGTCCGCGCACTCGGACGAGTTCAGCTACGCCAACCTGGCGATCCGCGGCAGGAAGCTGAGCGACATCGCCGGACCGCAGATCGAGGTCGGTCTGGAACTGGGGCCAGACCTCGTGAGCATCATCGGCGGCGGCAACGACATCCTCCGCCCGGGAGCCGACCCTGACGCGCTGGCCGCCCAGCTCGAGGAAGGCATTTCGCGGATCCGGGCCACCGGCGCGGACGTGCTGATGGCTACCCCCGCCGACCCGGCTGGCGCCCCGATCGTGGAGCGGACCCGAGGGCGGGCGGCGATCTATCTGGCCCACCTGTGGTCCATCGCCGAGCGCCAGGGCGCCTACCTGATGAACCAGTGGTCCTTCGCGTTCCTGCGGGACTGGCGGATGTGGGAGCCGGACCGGATCCACATGAGCTCGGAGGGACACCGCCGCGTCGCACTGGCGGCCTACGAGACGCTCGGACACGCCGCGGAGGAGGCGGACTGGCGGATCCCCCTGCCCCCGCAGCCGAGGCCCGGCCGTCTCGAGGCGCTCCGCGAGAACGCCGTGTGGGCCAGGGAGTATGCCGCGCCGTGGGTCGGCCGGCGGCTGAGGGGCCGTTCCTCGGGCGACAACGTGCCACCCAAGCGTCCCGAGCTGGGCCCACCGCTTCACCCCGGATAGACGTGGGTGTCCGTGGCCTTGAACGACAGCCACACCGGCGCACCGATCCGCAGGTCCAGCTCGGCAACAGCAGCAGGCGTCACGTCGGCCAGGACCGACGGCCGCGACGCGGAGGTTACCTGCGCACGCACGGTGTGGGCGTGCTGCTCCAGACCGGCGACGGTCCCCTGCCACACGTTGCGCGCCGACCCCTCCGGGTGATGGCGGTGCAGCGTCACCGACGTCGGCGGATAGGCCACCAGCACCTTCCCCTCGAGCGGATCGGCGACGTGCAGCTCCCCACCGGCCTCAAGCCGCACGACCTCCCCCACCCCCCGACCATGGTGCAGGTTGAGGCCGACCAGGCGCGCGACATACTCGGTCCGGGGTGCCCGGGCCACCTCCGCCGGGGAGCCGTCCTGCACGACCCGGCCACCTTCCAGCACCACGATCCGGTCAGCCACCACCATCGCGTCGAGCGGGTCGTGGGTGACCATCAGCGCGCTACCGCCGAACGCCCGCAGGTGGCGGGCGAGGTCACCGCGCACCGCCAGGCGCGTCGACGCGTCCAGTGCCGCCAGGGGCTCGTCGAGCAGCAGCAGTCGCGGGTCGGTCGCCAGAGCACGGGCGAGCGCGACGCGCTGGGCCTGTCCCCCCGAGAGCCGCCCCGGCCGGGCTCCGGCGTGCTCGGACACCCCGACGCGCTCCAGCCAGGTGGTCGCGGTGGCGCGCGCCTCAGCACGGCCGGCGCCGCGGGCGCGCAACCCGAACGCCACGTTGTCGAGAGCGGACAGGTGCGGGAAGAGGAGGTAGTCCTGGAAGACCATCCCGACGTCGCGGCGCTCCGCGGGGACGAAGGTGCCGCTGGCCGGGTCGTCAAGGACCCGCCCACCGAGGGTGACCGACCCCTGGGTCAGCCGGAGCAGGCCGGCGAGCACCCGCAGCACGGTCGTCTTGCCGGCGCCGTTGGGGCCGAGCAGCGCCACCACCTCACCCCCCGGCACCAGCAGGTCGACGTCCAGGCGGAACCCCTCCCGGTCAACCCAGAGGTATGCCGCGAGGTCGCCTTCTCCTGACGTCGCACGGCGTGCGCCCGGCCGGGAACCGGCCCCGGGGTGGACGGTCACGAGGACGCCCCCGAGACCCACCGGCCGCGCAGGCTGACCAGCACCACCACCGAGACGAGGAGCAGGACGAGGGCCAGCACGATCGCCGCCTCCGGGTCGGTCTCCAGCGCCAGGTAGACGGCCAGCGGCATGGTGCGGGTAACGCCCGGGAAGCTGCCGGCGAAGGTGATCGTCGCCCCGAACTCGCCGAGCGCCCGGGCGAAGCAGAGGACCGCGCCGGCCGAGACGCCCGGCGCCACGAGCGGCAGGGTGACCCGGCGGAAGGTGAGCCAGCGGCCGGCGCCCAGGGTCGCCGCCGCGTCCTCATAGCGCCGGTCGGCACCGCGCAGCGCACCCTCCACGGCGATCACCAGGAACGGCATCGCGACGAACGCCTCGGCGATCACCACCGCCGTCGTCGTGAACGGCAGGCTGATGCCGAACCAGTCGTAGAGGTGCTGCCCGACGAGACCCCGTCGCCCGAGCAGCATCAGCAGCGCGACGCCTCCGACGACCGGCGGTAGGACCAGCGGCAGGGTGATGAGCGCGCGCAGCAGCCGCCTACCGGGCACCTCGGCCCGCGCCAGCACCCAGGCCAGCGGCACCCCGAGCACCAGGCAGACCGCCGTCGCGAGCACCGCCGAGACGAGGGACAGGCGCAGCGCCTCGAGCACCGCCGGCTCGGACAGGTGCGTCCCCAGGTCGCTCCACGGCGTGCGGACGAGCAGGCCCACGAGCGGCAGGAGCAGGAAGGCGGCCGCCAGCGCTGCCGGGACCAGCAACACCGGAGGGATGCCGCTCCCTCGCGTCCGGACGGTGTCAGGGGAGCTCAAAGCCGGCTGCTCCCAACGCCTCACGCCCCGGTTCACCGAGGACGTAGTCGACAAAGGCCTGGGCACCGGCCGGGTTCGGCGCGTCCGCCAGCAGGACCAGCGGGTAGTCGGTGACCCCCTCCCCCGACTCAGGGAGGTCGAGGCCCTCGACGGCACCACCGGCGGCCCGGACATCGGTGCGATAGACCAGGGCGGCGTCGACCTCACCGAGTGTGACCTTGGTCAGCGCGGCCCGGACGTCCTGCTCGAAGGTGTCCGCAGCCGGCGTGAGACCGGCGGCCTCGAAGACCCTGACGGACGCGGCCCCGCACGGCACCTCCTCGGCGCACAGCGCGATCGTGAGGTCCTCGTCGGCCAGGTCCTCCAGGCCGGTGACCCCGGCCGGGTTGCCCGCTGGGACCGCGATCTCAAGGCGGTTGCGCGCCAGGACGGAGGGCTCACCCGCAGCGAGACCGGCGTCCGTCACGCGGGCCATCGTCACCGGAGACGCTGCGGCGAGGACGTCCACCGGGGCTCCGCCGACGATCTGCTGCGCCAGGGCGGAGCTCCCCGCGAAGTTGAGGACGATCCTCGTCCCCGGGTGCTCGGCCTCGAAGTCGCCCGCCAGCCCGGTGAAGGTGTCGGTCAGTGACGCGGCCGCGAAGACCACGATGTCGCCGGTGGCGCGCCCGCCTGCCTCGGCGGTAGTGGGGGCGCTCACCGCGTCGTCGCCGGAGCAGGCGGTCATGCCGAGTGTGAGTATGCCGACGCTCACCAGGGCGAGCCGGCGACCGGTTTGGGAGTGGGTCGGGTCATGGGCCACAGGTGGTCCTAGCGCTCCGGCGGCAGGGCGACGACCACCTGGGTGGCCTTGATCGAGGCGAGCGCGACGACGCCAGGTTCCAGCCCGAGCTCGTCGACCGCCTCGGCACTCATCAGCGAGACGACGCGGAACGGGCCGCACTGCAGCTCGACCTGCGCCATGACGGTGTCCTTGAGGACGTGCGTGACGATCCCGCGCAGCTGGTTGCGGGCGGAGGTGTGCAGTCCGGGCTCCTGTTCGGCGGCGAGCTCCTGCGCGAGGGCAGCGAGGTCGCGTCCCTCGACGGTCATGCGGCGGGCGTTGGCGCGGGTGGCTCGCAGGCGGCCCTGGTCGATCCACCGGCGCATCGTGTCGTCGCTCACCCCGAGCAGGGAGGCGGCCTCACTGACCCTCAGATGCGGCATACAGGGGAGTATAGACCCGCACCTGCGGTCGGTCGGAGCACGAGTCGCCCTGCCGGTAGTCTCGCCCCATGCCTGTGCAGCGCGTCATGCCCACCGAGGAGTCCGCCGACCTGATCGACCTGGTGCGCGACATCGCCCGGGAGGAGCTGCGGCCCCACGTCGACGAGGCGGAGGCAGCTGCGCGCTTCCCCCGTGAGGTCTTCGCGACGCTCGGCAGGGCGGGGCTGCTCTCCCTGCCGTATGCCGAGGAGCTGGGCGGCGGGGGCCAGCCCTACGAGGTCTACCTGCAGGCCGTCGAGGAGATCGCCCACGCCTGGATGTCGGTCGCGGTCGGCGTCTCGGTGCACTCCCTCACCTGCGCACCACTGGCCGGTTTCGGGACCCCCGAGCAGCAGGAGAAGTACCTCGCCGGCATGCTCTCGGGCGACCAGCTGGGGGCCTACTGCCTCTCCGAGCCGCAGGCCGGGTCGGACGTGGCGGCCATCAGGACCCGCGCGGTCCAGGTCGACGGCGGCTGGGAGATCACCGGCGGCAAGGCGTGGATCAGCCACGCCGGGCACGCCGACTTCTACACGACCTTCGCCCGCACCTCCGACGACGGTGGCCGGGGGCTCAGCTGCTTCCTGGTGCCAGCGGGCGCCGAGGGTCTGACCTTCGCCGAGCCGGAGCGCAAGATGGGCCTGGACTGCGACACCGTGCGGGAGGTCCTCTTCGACAAGGTCTACGTCGAGGCTGACCGGCTGGTGGGCCGCCCCGGCCAGGGCATGACGATCGCCCTCGCGGCCCTCGACTCCGGTCGCCTGGGCATCGCGGCGGCCGCCACCGGGCTGGCGCAGCGCGCACTCGACGAGGCGGTGGCCTACGCCCGCGAGCGCGAGCAGTTCGGCCGGCCGATCGCGGACAACCAGGGTCTGGCGTTCCTGCTGGCCGACATGGCTGCCGCCGTCGGCTCGGCCCGGGCCGCCTACCTGCACGCGGCCCGGCTGAAGGACGCCGACCTGCCGCACACCCAGGAGGCCTCGGTGGCCAAGCTCGTCGCCACCGACGCCGCGATGAGGGTGACGACCGACGCTGTCCAGGTGCTGGGCGGCTACGGCTACACCAAGGACTTCCCGGTCGAGCGTTTCATGCGCGAGGCCAAGGTCACCCAGATCTTCGAGGGCACCAACCAGATCCAGCGGCTGGTGATCTCCCGCCAGCTGCTCCGCTGAGCCAGCCACCCGTCATACCCCCCGATCCAGAGAGGTCACCACCGTGCAGATCACCCAGGACACCGTCGCTCTGATCACTGGAGGCGCAAGCGGTCTCGGCGAGGCCACCGCCCGCAGGCTCCTCGCCGAGGGCGCCGCCGTCGTGCTGGTCGACCTGCCCGGCGGTCGCGGGGAGGAGCTGGCCACCGAGCTGGGCGATCGGGCCCGCTTCGCCCCGGCCGACGTCCGCGACGAGGACCAGGTGCGCGCGGCGATCGCCACCGCCGGCGAGCTCGGCACGCTGCGGATCGTCGTCAACTGCGCTGGCGTCGCGACACCGGGGCGGGTCCTGTCCAAGCGCGGCACGCTCGAGCTGGACGCCTACCGCACCGTCGTCGAGATCAACCTGATCGGGACCTTCAACGTGCTGCGGCTCGCCGCCGAGGCGATGGTCTCCAACGAGCCGGTCGACGGAGACCGTGGCGTGGTGCTGATGACCGCGTCCGTTGCGGCGTTCGACGGGCAGATCGGGCAGGCGGCCTACGCCTCGTCCAAGGCCGGGGTCGCCGGACTGACGCTGACCGCGGCCCGCGACCTGGCCGACAAGGCGATCCGGGTGATGACCATCGCCCCGGGTGTCTTCGAGACGCCGATGATGGCCGGGCTGCCCGGCGAGGTGAAGGAGTCGCTCGAGGCGCTCGTGCCGCACCCCTCCCGCCTGGGCAAGCCGGAGGAGTATGCCGCGCTGGTCGCCCACATCGTGGACAACCCGCTGCTCAACGGCGAGGTCATCCGGTTGGACGGCGCGCTGCGGATGCCACCCCGCTGAGGCTCATGTGAGCCTGTCCCGCCGGGCCGCGAGAGGCGCCGGCACCCTGGCCTCGGCGGCTGCCACACCGTTCCGCGGCCTGCGGTGGGAGGTGCGGCCACCGACCCGGTGGCCCATCGCGGCGCGGGCCTCGCTGGCGGTGGCCATCTGCCTGACGGTCACGACGCTGGCCGGACACCACACGTGGGGACTGCTGACCGGCACCGGCGTCTTCACCGTGCTCTACGGGGCCGGGCGGCCGCTGCGCAGCCGGGTCCGCGTCCTCCTCCTGGTGGCCGTGGGCCTCGTGAGCTGCATGGCCCTGGGCACGCTCGCCTCCGGCAACGCAATCCTGTCGGTCGTGGTGACCGCGCTGGTCGGCGCGGTCGCCACCTTCCTCGCGCACGCGCTTCGGCTGGGCCCCCCGGGAGCGTTCTTCTTCGTCCTGGTGGTGGGCATCGGGGGATACCTGCCGACCCGAGGCGTCGATCCCCTCTCGATGGTGGGCGCTACTGCGCTGGGCGCCGCGATCGCCGTGCCGATCGCACTCTTCGACCTGCTGCTCGACCGGCGGGGGCCGGAGCGGGCGGCCGTCGCGGCCGCTGACCGTGCGGTCGAGGCGTTCCTGGCGACACCGCCTGGAGACGCCGGCGCAGAGAGCAGGAGCACCGCGGCGACCAACGCGATCCACGATGCGTGGACGACACTCTGGGACGGCGGGGACCCCGTGCCCGAGGACCGGGCGGAGCCTGACGACGGCGCTGACGTCGGCGAACCCGGCGAGGACACCGTGGCGGAGCTGGTCACCGAGCTGCTGGTCATCCAGCAGCGCTATTCGCAGCGGCTCGACCCGCACGCCCAAGCGAACCCGGACCTGGCCCGCGAGTCGCTCGCCTACCCGCTGGGCAGGCCACCCCTGCGGCACATGGTCGTTCGGGCGGCGCGCTGGCCCACGACGGCGCTGCAGTCCACGCTCCGGGTGGCGGCCGGGGTCGCAGCGGCCGGAGTCGTCTCCGGCCTGCTGCTCAACACGACCCACATGTACTGGGCGATGGCGGCAGCCGCTCTGGTGCTGCACACCGGCATGGACCGCCGGGCGACCGCCGTCCGGTCGGTGGAGCGGCTCGTCGGCACCGCCCTCGGCATCCTGCTGTTCCTGCTGGGCGGATTCGCCGACAGCGGTCCGTGGGCGATCGTCGCGACGATCGTCGTGCTGCAGGGCCTGGTCGAGCTGCTGATCGTGCGCAACTACACGGCGGCCGTGGTGTTCATGACACCGCTGGCGCTGACCATCGGCACGGCCGGCTCCGCGCTGCCCGCCCTCGAGATCGCCCAGGAACGCTTGGTCGACACGGCTATCGGCGTGTGCTGCGGCGTCGCGGTGCCCTGGTTCGTCGGCTGGCGGGCAGGTCGGACGATGCTCAGCGCGCACCTGTCGCGGGTGCTGAGCTCCAGCGCTGACGTGATCGCGGTCCTCGCCCGGGGCGCGCACCACGGACGGTCGGGTCTCATCGCCCAGCGTGAGCTGTCTCTGGACCTCCAGGAGCTGTCCGCGGTGGCCGGGCGGGCGATCCGGGACGAGCCGGACCGCGTCGAGGACCTGGTGCCGGTGCGGGAGGCCACCGCCTGGCTGGGGTTCACGGTCATGGCGACGGCCTCGCAGCAGGTCCCTGGTGAACCGCTCGAGCGGGTGGCAGCCGCCGAGCAGCCAGCCCGTGAGCTGGCCGCCCGGCTGCGCGGCGGCGACATCCCGCCTGGCCGCGAGGTGCGATCGGTGCGGGCGCTCGTGGGTCGCCGGCCTCCGCTGGGCTAGGCCGTCGGCGGCCAGCTCAGCGCTCCCGCTGCACCTCGGCATATCTCCGCAGGACCTCACGTGTCGGCGCCACCGGCACGCCCAGCTCCCTCAGCCGGCTCGCGTCGAGCACCGGCCGGTGGGCCAGGAAGACGGTCTGCTCCGGGCCATAGCGGGTCAGGCCCAGCCGCTTGCCCAGGGCCAGCGCCCCACGCAGGAACGGCTCGGGCACGGCGACCGTGCGCTTCTGAAGCGCCTCGGCGATCTCCGAGACGGTCACCGAGCCGTCGCCGGCGACGTTGAACGCCCCCGTCGCGCGTGAGGTGACGGCCGCCCGCACGACGCGCACCACGTCCTCGTCCCACACCAGGACGAAGGGCGACTCGGAGCCGCGGATCCGCAGGATCACCCGCCCCTGCCAGAGCCGGGTGATCTGGTTGTCGACCTTCCCCCCCAGGATCGTGCCGATCCGCAGGATGACCTGCTCCAGGCTCGGGTTCCGCTCGCGCTCCGCGGCGAGCATCTCCTCCACGAGCCGCTTGTGGTGCGCGTAGGCGAACGCCTCGTTGCCGCGCAGCGGGTCATGCTCCGTCAGCGGCACCGGGTTGTCCGCGTGGTAGCCGTACGCTGCACCGCTGGAGGACACGATGATGCGCCTGACGCCGTGCGCCAGGCAGGCGTCGAGCACGTGCCGGGTGCCGTCGACGTCGACCTCCCGCTCACGCGCGCGGTCGGAGTCCTTGCCGGGGTCCACGATGCTGGCCAGGTGGACGACCACCTCGGGCCGGTGGCGCCCGACGACCTCGTGCACCGTATGCCGGTCGCGCACGTCCATGGTCTCGTGCACCACACCCGCCGGTCCCGGTGCTTCCGCACGCACGTCCGTGGCCACCACCTCGTGCCCGTCGGTGGCCAGGCCGGGCACGAGCGACGAGCCGAGGAAGCCGAGGGCACCGGTCACCAGGACCTTCATCGGACGCCTCCCTGGTGCGCGGCCGACGCGTCCATGGTCCACATCATCCGGCCGCCCGCGCCGGCACGGGCTCGTCGGGGCGTGCACTCACCCCGGTGCGTGCACGCCATACGGCCGCGACAGTCAGTCCGGCGATGATGTCCCAGATGCCCCACCAGGCGGCGACCAGCGCCATCCCGCCGAGTCCGTCGAAGAAGCTGAAGACCAGGAGCAGACCCAGCCCGGCGTTGCGGATGCCGACCTCGAAGGTGGAGGCCTTGACCGATGCCTCCGGGAGGCGTGCCGCCCGCCCGATGACGTAGCCGAGGGCAAGAGCCAGGGCGTCGTGGGCGAAGACGGCCACCACGACCAACCCGATGTAGGCGGTGAAGATGGCCCAGTTCGAGGCGATCCCGACGCCGATGATCGCGGCCAGACCGATGAAGGCGACCGGCCCGACCACGCGCCTGGCCCGTGCTGCGAAGCGCGGGAACCGGTGCGCCAGGAAGGTCCCCACCACGAACGGGAGACCGATGACGAGCAGGATCTCCAGGAGGATCTCGAGCGGGTCCAGCGAGATCTCCCGCAGCAGCTCCTGACCGGAGGGGTGCAGCGATCCCCAGAAGGCCAGGTTGACAGGCATCAGGAAGATCGACAGCACGTTGCCGACCGCCGTCATGGAGACGGACATCGCCACGTCGCCGCCGGCGCGGTGGGTCAGGATGTTGGAGACGTTGCCCGGTGGGCAGCACGCGACCAGGATGAGGCCCAGCGCGATCGAGCCGCGCAGGTCCAGCGCCAGGGTGAGCACGAACGTGATGGCTGGCAACACCAGGAACTGGGCGACGACCACCACCAGGATCGCCCAGGGGTGTCGCGCCGCCCGGACGAAGTCGGAAACCCGGGTGTCGAGCGCGACGCCCAGCAGGATCAGTGCCAGGACGATCCGCAGCGTCGTGATCGAGCCCTCGTCAAAGGCGATCCGGATGGCGTCGACATCGGTCACGGCGTCACTCCCAGCTCGTCCGTCTGCGTGCGGACGGCCCTGCGGTAGGCGTCCTTGTTGACGTAGTAGGCCATCCGCTCAACCCCCAGATAGTGGTATCCCCCGGTCAGGTCCGGCCAGCGTGCGCGGTCCAGGACCTTGTCCCGCATCGCCGCGGCCCGCTCGGGCGCTCGGTGCCGCGCGGCGAGGAAGCTGGCGACCAGCGCAGCCTGCTCATAACGCCCCTGCCAACCGATCCCGGCGGCCTCGACCATGCCGACGACGAAGAGGTTCTCCGCGGCGGGGCTGACGACCTGTAGGTACAGCTGCGGTGCGCCCGCCCCCTCGGGCCACGCGAGCAGCGAGCGGTCCACGAAGGGATAGTGCAGCCGATAGCCGGTCGCCAGAACCACGACGTCGTAGGACTGACGTGAGCCGTCGCGGAAGACGACGCCGTCGCCGTCGAGGCGCCAGACGTCCGGCCGGACCACCACGTCGCCGTGCCCGGCGTGGTGCAGGATCAGGCTGTTGACCACCGGGTGCGACTCGTAGAGCCGGTGGTCGGGCTCGGGGAAGCCGAAGCGGGTCGGGTCTCCGGTGAACATCCGCAGCAGCCGCGTGTCGACCGCCTGCTTGATCCGCGCCGGCAGTGGACGATCCTGCGTGAGGGTGTCGGCCGGCCGTCCCAGGACGTACTTGGGCACGAAGTGGTAGCCCCGACGCACGCTGATGTCCACGCTCACGGCATGGTGCACCGCGTCCACGGCGATGTCGCAGCCGGAGTTGCCTCCGCCGACCACCAGGACCCGCTTGCCCGCGAACACCTCGGGGTTCTTGTAGTCGACGGTGTGGAACAGCTCGCCGTCGAAGGTCCCGGGCAGCTCCGGCAGGTTGGGCTCGGACAGGGTCCCGTTCGCGATCACCACCCCTGCGTGCCGCTCCTCATGGCATATGCCGTCCGGCCCGGTCGTGCGGACCACCCACGCGTCCCCGTCGGGCTCGACCGCGGTGACCTCGGTGCCGAACCGGTAGTTCGTGCGCAGGTCGAAGCGGTCGGCGAAGGACCGGAAGTAGTCCAGCAGGTGGCGGTGCGAGGGATAGTCGGGCGTGCCCGGCGGCATCGGGTGCTCGGTGAACTCGGTCGTGGTGCGGCTGGAGATCAGGTGCGCTGAGGAGTACACCGTGCTCCGAGGGCCGTTGATGTCCCACAGCCCTCCCACGTCGTCCGCCAGCTCGTACCCGGTCCACGGCAGACCGAACCGCTGGAGGTTGCGTGCGGCGGCGAGACCCGAGGGTCCGGCGCCCACGACGGCATAGCTGGGAGTGTCCGTCATGCCGCTCCTGTGGGGTTAGTGAGGTCCGGCGCGTTCTCCGATCCATAAGGCGGGCAGCGACGCCCCGGCGGCCGGCGGGTGCAGGTTCAGCTCTCAGAGCCCCCGACAGGAGTCGAACCCGCGACCGTCCGCTTACAAGGCGGATGCTCTACCAACTGAGCTACAGGGGCATGCCACCGCACGACGACGACCTGCGCCAGCGTCGTGCCCGGCAACGACGACGATGGTACCTGCCGGGACGGCATCCCGGCCCGACGCGCCACCCGGGGGTGCAGGGGGGCTGACGCAGCAGGCCGGCGGTAGTAGCCTCGGCCCGTGAGCAACGGCGCGCGGTGGCACCGGCTCAGGGCACCAGCGGCGGTGGCCCTCGGGGCGGGCCTCGCCACGCTCGCCGTCCACCTGGTCGACCCGAGCCGTCCCGGCAGCTACGGGCTGTGTCCGCTCCGGGCGCTCACCGGCCTCACCTGCCCGCTGTGCGGGGGCCTCCGGGCCGTGCATGCGCTCACCCACGGCGAGCTCGACGTCGCCTGGGGCCTCAACCCGGCAGTGTTCCTGCTGCTTCCTCTCGCGGTGGTCGGATGGGGCTGGTGGACGGCACGAGCCTGGAGCGGGCCGCCCGACCGGGCCGGAGCGAGCGGTCCGCATACACCTCGGCGCTACCGCGGCCCAGCCGTGCGTCACACGCTCCCCTGGGTTGCGCTGGGGAGCATGGCCGTCTTCGCGGTGCTGCGCAACCTGCCAGCGTTCCAACCTCATCTCGCGGCACTCACCTGAGCCCTAGGAGGCTGACATGAGCACGACCCCACCGGAGGACCAGAACGAGCCGTACGGCGACGGGACGGACCCCCAGCAGGCCGGGTACGGCCAGCAACCGCAGCAGCCGCACTACGGCGTCCCACCGCAGCAGGGCCACCCGCAGCAGGGGTACCCGTCACAGCAGGGCTACCCGCAGCAGCAGGGCTATCCCCCTCAGGGATACGGGGGGCAGTACTCGGGCGCGCCGCAGTACTACGGCGGACCGCCGGTGAGCACCCGCGACAACAACGACGGCATCGTGGCGCTGGTCACCGGGATCATCGGCCTCTTCATGTGCGCACCGCTGGGCATCGTTGCCATCATCTACGGCCGACGATCCCAGGCGGCCCAGGCGGCCGGCACCGCCGACAACGGTGTCCTCGGCACGGTGGGCTTCTGGCTGGGAGTGGTGGCCGTGGCACTCATGGTCCTGGTCGTGGTGCTGTTCGCGGTGGGCATCCTGTCCTTCGCAACGTTCTCCACAGGCACCGTCAACGGCTGACTGTCGCGCGGGCTCGCCCGCCTCACCCTTGCCCCCTCGCGGGAGCGTCAGGGGCGCAGGACCTGTGGGACCAGGTCGCTGAACGGCGCGTGCGACCACGTCGTCGGCCACCAGTTCACGCCCGACCCGTCCAGGACGGTCCAGACCAGCAGCGACACCCCACCCACGAGCAACACGGTCGCGACCACCTGCGTCACGGCCTGGTGGGGCAGCAGCGTGCGGACCATCGTGCGCGACCCGCGCCGCAGGGCGAGCCCACCAGGTCCCCACCACGCCATGAGCATGCCCAGGAGGCTGCCCACAGCCACGGGAAGGGGGTGCTCGACGTCCACCGAGATGATGTTCATCTCGGTCAGCCCACCGGCAGTGATCACCGTGGCGGCGACGGCAAAGGCGAGCGGCAGCAGCATGGCCAGACCAGTCGACAGCGCCGCCACGAACAGGTGCCACGGGCTCGTGGCGACCGCAACCGGCACGTCCGAGCGGCGCCTCCCCGCCTCGTGCCGCCGTAGGACGAGCGAGGTCACGGCGTGGTCGACGGTGCGCGCCGCGACCGACCAGATGAGCACGATGCCCCACGCCAGAAGCGGCACCAGGGAAGCCAGACCGACCAGGGCCGCGAGACCGGTCGCCAGCGTGCCCGTGCGCATCGGTCGGCCGATGCGGGGGTCGGGGCGGCGCGGCGACCACCCCGTCCCGGACGACTCAGGGGGTTCGTAAGGCGATCGGGGAGGCTGGTCGTACGGTGACCGCGCCGGTGCGTCGTAAGGCGACCGGACGGCGGCATACGGGGACTGGCCAGGGGCCTCGTAGGGCGAGCTGCCGGGGGGCTGGGGGTCGTGCCCGGCCGGGGCCCGGCGCGGCTGCGGCGCTATCCGGGTCTGCGGGGTGGGTGGGACCGGTTGCACCCGGGTCGGCTGGCCCTGGGGCGTGACCGCCGTCGCCGGCACGGCGGGCCAGCCAGCGGCCGGGGTGCGCCCGGGTGCCTCCCCGTTGCCCGGGCGTGGGACGTGCACGGTCAGCGCGTCGGTAACGGGGCGGTGGGCGGCATACAGCTCGAGGGCCCGCATCACCTCGTCGCTGTGGGGGCGGCGCTCCGGCTCGGGATCCAGCGCGGCGGCCAGCAGTGGCCGCAGGGCTGGATCGACGTCCTCAAGCTGGGTGCGGCCCCTGATCACCCGGTCCAGGACGACGGGCATCGGACCCTTGCCGAACGGTGGCGTGCCGCTGTTGGCGAACGCCAAGGTCGCAGCCCAGCCCCACCAGTCTGTGGCCTCCGTGACTGCGCCGCCCTCGACGACCTCCGGCGACAGGTAGCCGGGGGTGCCCATCACCAGACCGGTCATGGTGAGCCGCACGTCGTCGGCGACCTGAGCGATCCCGAAGTCGATGACCACCGGGTCGTCGCCCACCATCAGCACGTTCCCGGGCTTGAGGTCGCGGTGCACGATGCCCGCCGCGTGGATCGCCCGGAGAGCCTCGGACAAGCCGCGTCCGAGGCGCACCAGCGCCTCCCCGGTGACCGGCCCCTGGGCCGCGACGACCTCGTCCAACGGCGGCCCGGGGACGAACTCGGTCACGATGTAGGGCGCCGGTCCGGTGGTGTCCGCATCGAGCACCGCCGCGATCCGGGGGCTGTTCACCCGCGACAGCGTGGTCACCTCTCGGCTCAGTCGCCGCCGCGCGTCCGGATCGTGCGCGATGTGCGGGCGGAGCACCTTGATGGCCACGTCCCGGCTGCCGTCCTCCGGCATGTCCTCCGAGCGAGCGCGATAGACGACCCCCATGCCGCCCTCTCCGAGACGGGCGCCGAGCACGTAGGGCCCAAGACGCGCAGGAGCCGGCGAGGCGTCTCCGGCGGGCGTGAACTCGGCACTCATGGTCTCCACCGTATTGCGTTCCCCTCAGCTCGACCGTGCAAGGCGACGGCATTGGTGTCCCCGGTCCGCGGGCGGGGACCCGTAGGCCCACGTGCTGGGATCGCGGTCCGGGTCGGGCCGGACTAGGCTCAAGACTCAGCAACGAACAGCCCGGTCGGATGGTTTCCGTGCCATTCCGCCCGCTCTGTGTCGGCAGGAGTGGAATTGGGATCCCCGCAGCGCACCTTTGACTTCGTCGTGGCCGCAAACCGGCTGCCCGTCGACCGTGTCGTCGACGACGACGGCGTCGCCCGCTGGCAGGCGAGCCCCGGAGGCCTGGTCAGCGCCATGGACTCGGTGATGGCGGGCCGCACTGCAGCATGGGTGGGTTGGGCCGGAGACCCCGGCGAGGACATCGAGCCGTTCGACCGCGAGGGCACGCGCCTCCACCCCATCGTCCTGACCGCTGACGAGATCCGGGACTACTACGAGGGCTTCAGCAACACCACCCTGTGGCCGCTCTATCACGACGTGATCGTCCCGCCGCTCTACCGCCGGAGATGGTGGGCGGCCTACCAGGCGATCAACAAACGCTTCGCCGAGACCGTGGCGGAGGTGGCCGCGGACGGTGCCACCGTCTGGGTCCACGACTACCAGCTCCAGCTTGTCCCGACCATGCTGCGCGACCTGCGTCCCGACGTCCGCATCGGCTGGTTCAACCACATCCCGTTCCCGCCGGTCGAGCTCTTTGCCCAGCTCCCCTGGCGGCAGTCGGTGCTCCGTGGCCTGCTCGGCGCCGACTTCCTCGGCTTCCAGCGCACCACCGACGCGGGCAACTTCGCCCGGGCCTGCCACCAGCTCCTGGGCGCCAGCCGATCCGGCGACGTGGTGTCCTGGGACGGCAGCGATGACGAGCTCCAGGGCGCTGCACCCCGGCGCGTCCGGGTCTCGGCAGTGCCTATCTCGATCGACTTCACCAGCCTCGACGAGCTGGCCCGCACCCCAGCCGTCCGCGAGCGCGCCCGGGAGATCCGTGCCTCCCTGGGCGACCCCGAGACAGTGCTGCTGGGTGTGGACCGACTCGACTACACCAAGGGCATCCGGCACCGGCTGCGGGCCTACTCCGAGCTTCTCGCCGACGGTGACCTCGGCCCGCCCGAGGTGACGCTGCTGCAGATCGCCACCCCGAGCCGCGAGCGCGTGTCGGCCTACCGTGAGCTCCGCAGCCAGGTCGACGGTCAGGTGGGCCGGATCAACGGCGACCACTCCGGCATCGGCGCGGCTGCTGTGCACTACCTGCACCACGCCTATCCAAGGGAGGAGATGGCCGCGCTCTTCCTGGCGGCTGACGTGCTGCTGGTGACGCCGCTGCGCGACGGGATGAACCTGGTGGCGAAGGAGTATGTCGCCAGCCGTTGGGACGGTGGGGGCGCGCTGGTGCTCAGCGAGTTCACCGGGGCCGCCCAGGAGCTCACCACGGCGTTCCAGTGCAACCCGCACGACATCGTCGGGCTGAAGCAGACCATCCTCCGCGCCATGCACGAGGACCCGGCGGACCGGCGCAAGCGCATGCTGGCGATGCGCCGACGGGTGCGCAGACACGACGTCTTTGGCTGGGCACGCCGCTACCTCGCGGCACTCGAGGCGGCACCGGACCGCCCCGCCGGGGGACGTCCGCGTGACCGCGGGGACGGTTCAGACTTAAGGTGATCGCCGACGCCCAGTTTGCGGCGTGTCGAGGACCTAAACCTGAGGACGTGAGCCCCCTGTCAAGCACTGACCTGCCCGAGGCGGCCATCCCGCACTCAGCCTCCGCGCTCGCCTCCGACCTCGCCAGGTTCGCGGCCCTTCCGACGGTCCTGGTCGCTGTCGACTTCGACGGGACGCTGTCGCCCCTCGTCACCGAGCCGATGGCCGCCCGGGCGATGCCCGGCAGCCTCGACGTCCTGCGTGAGCTCGCGGCACTGCCCGACACGGTGGTGGCGATCGTGTCGGGGCGGGCGCTGGACACCTTGCGCACGCTGTCCGGGGCCGGGGACCCGTTGCTGCTGGTCGGAAGCCACGGGGTCGAGACGTCGTATGCCGATGCCCCAACGGTGATGGACGACGATGAGCTCGCCCGCTACCGCGCGCTCGAGGCGGAGCTGGCCAGCCTGCTGGACCAGCACCCCGGCGCCCGCATCGAGCGCAAGCCCCACTCGCTGGTGCTGCACACGCGAGGCATGCCGCCGGCGGAGGAGGCCGCGGCGGTCGAGGCCGGAGGCGCCGTGGTCGCGGGCCGCGACGATTTGGTCGTCACTCCTGGCAAGGGCGTGCTGGAGATGGCGACGCGGCACGTCGGCAAGGGCACGGCCCTGCAGGAGCTTGCAGCGGCCCGGGGGGTCGACGCGACGTTCTATGTCGGCGACGACGTCACTGACGAGCACGCGTTCGAGGCCCTGGGGCCTCATGATGTGACCGTCAAGGTGGGAGCGGGCCCGACGGCTGCCCGCCACCGCATCAGCGACGAGGCGGCCGTCCTGGAGCTGCTCCGACGCCTGCTGGAGCTGCGCCGGTCGGCGGCTCGCTAGACCTCAGCCACCCGCTCCCCTCGGGAGGCGTTGCCCGGAGCGGCGCCCGTAGAGCGGCGGAGGATGAGCTCGGGGGCAAACAGGTACTCGCGGTGGACGACCTCCTCGCCCTGCATCTCCTCAAGGATCGCGGTGACCGCCGCCTCGCTCATCGCCTCCACGTCCTGCCGCACGGTGGTGAGTGGCGGATCGGTGAAGCCGATCAGCTGGGAGTCGTCCGACCCGATGACCGAGACGTCCTCCGGCACGCGCAGGCCGGCCTGGCGAACCGCGCGAACGACGCCGAGCGCCATCAGGTCCGACCCGCACACGACGGCAGTCACTCCCTGCTCCAGGAGCTTGCGCCCAGCGGCGACACCGCCCTCCACGGTGAAGATCGTCGTCTGCACCAGGTGCTCGCGCCCCGGCAGCAGCTCGTCCATCGCCTCCTCGTAGCCGCGGATCTTGCGCTGTACCGGGACGTAGCGGGGCGGTCCGGTGGCCAACCCGATCCGGGTGTGCCCGAGCTCGCGGAGGTGTCTGACCGCCAGATGCATGCCGGCCACGTCGTCGGAGGAGATGAAGGTCGCCTCCACATCAGACCGGTAGCCGTTGATGAGGGTGATCGGCAGCCCGCGCTCACGCAACGCGGTGTAGCGCTCCACCCCCGCCTTGGTATCGGCGTGGAGACCGCTGATGAAGATGATGCTGGCCACGCCGCGCTCCAGCAGCATCTGCACGTAGTCGTCCTCGTGCATGCCGCCGGGGACCTGCGTGCAGAGGACTGGCGTGTAGTTGGCCGCCGCGAGGTGCGTCTCCACCGCCTGCGCGAACGCCGGGAAGATCGGGTTGGTCAGTTCCGGGACGACCAGCCCGGCGAGGCCGGCGCTGCTGCGCCGCAGCTTGCTGGGCCGCTCGTAGCCGAGCACGTCCAGCGCGGTGAGCACCGCCTGCCTGGTCCGCGGAGCGACCCCCGGTCGCTCGTTGAGGACCCGGCTGACCGTGGCCTCGCTGACTCCCGCGTGCTGCGCCAGGTCTGCGAGCCGGCTCAAGACACCACCTCCCAGTCGGGTGCCTGGGTGCGCCACGTCCAGATCCGCACGAGCGGACCGGTGGCGTCCAGGACGAGGTCACCGGACTCTTCGATCGCCAGGGCCGGGCCGTATGCCGCCACGCCACCGGTCGCGCCGGGCACCTCGGCGGCGGGCAGGGTGATCCGTTCGTGGGCGGCGCGCGCGACGTGCACGAGTGCCGTCTCGTCGGGGTGCTCCCGGAGGAAGACCAGCGCGTCCTCCTCGGCGTGCACCCAGCGCAGGCCGCCGGCGGTGAGGGCTGGACTGTTGCGCCGGGTCCGGATCAGCGCGGCGTACTCCTGGCGCAGCTGCTCGTCCCAGCGGTCGGCGTCGGCCGGCTCACCACCGGGGGCGTCGGGAGCCGCGGTCCACGGCATCGGACGTCGCCCCGCCTCACCGAAGTTGCCCTCCATGCCGATCTCGTCGCCGTAGCAGACCATCGGGATCCCGGGCGCGGTCATCAGCAGTCCGGCCGCCACGACGATCAGCGCGCGGTCACCGCCGACCAGGGTGGCCACGCGGCTGGTGTCGTGCGAGCCGACCAGCGTGAAGGAGTGCACCAGGCTGCGCCAGGGCACGATCGCGGAGAACTCGCGCATCGTCTCGGCCACGAGCTCCCCGCCCAGCTGCGGGACGCGGGCGGGCGACCCGAGGAACTTGGGCGCGTAGCCGTCGTGACGCAGCCACGTCCAGACCGGCTTGGTGAAGCCGGAGTAGTTCATCACCCCGTGCCACCCGTCCCCCACGGCGTCCCCGCTGTGGTCGTGCACGTGCTCAGCCACCAGGAGCGGCTCGACACCGTGCGCGGCGGCTTCCTCCTCGACCGCGGCCCGGACCGCTCTGGCCACGTCGTGCGCGATGTCCGTGTCGGCGTGGCGGCCCGTCATGTTGGCCACGTCCACGCGCCACGCGTCGAGTCCGGCGCCCGGCCGCAGCCAGCGGCGGATCACGGAGTCCGGGCCCCCGATCAGCGCGGCCCGCAGCTCGGCACTGCGGTGGTCGAGCTTGGGCAGGGTCTTCACGCCCAACCAGGTGACCCAGTCATCCGACGTCCCGTCGGGACCGGGCTCGCGGACGTACCACCCGGCATACGGACCCGTCGGGTCCGCCTCCGCGGCGACGAACCACTCGTGGGCGTCGCCGGTGTGGTTGGTGGTGATGTCACCCATCACCCGCAGTCCGCGGTCGTGGGCCGCGGCCTGCAGCCGGGCCATCGCCTGCGGGCCCCCGAGGATCGGGTCCACCCGGTCGAACGTGGAGGCGTCGTAGCGGTGGTTGGACCGGGCCGGGAAGAAGGGGGTGAGGTAGATGACGCTGGCCCCCAGCGCCACGATGTGGTCGAGGTGCTCGACAATGCCGTCGATCGTGCCGCCATACACCTGCTGGGAGCCGTTGCGGGTCTCGTCGACCGGGTCGTCCCAGCGTGCCGGGGTGGCCCACGCCGGCAGGTCCTCTCGTGGCCCGCCCGGGTCGCCGGGTGGCTCCACCGAGGCGTCGCGGGCGAAGCGGTCCGGGAAGATCTGGTAGGCCACCGCACCCGTCGCCCACCCCGGCGGGGCCGGGTAGGTGACGATCCGGAAGTCCGCGGCGTCCGGAACGTCGCGCAGGTGCACACCGGTCCCGTTGAGCCAGCGGTAACCCCCGCCGTGCGCAGGGCCACCCTCGAGCAGGAAGCGGTAGTGCGTCACCGGGTTGTGCAGGACCAGCTCGGCCTGCCACCAGGAGTCCGTCTCGTCGGTGTGGACGCATCGCGCGGTGGTGAACTCCTGCTCGCCGTCCGGCGCGGTGCGCACGTGGACCCCGGCGACTCCAGCGGACCGGGGCGCGCGCAGCCGGACCGAGACCGTGTCGCCCCTCCGCGGGGACGTCGCGGAGACGTAGAGCGGTGACCCGTCGTGGTGCGGCTCGGTCAGCATCGGATCACTTGACGGAGCCCTGCGTCAGTCCGCCGATCAGCTGCTTCTGCAGCGACAGGTACACCAGCACCACCGGGATGGAGGCGATGACCGCACCGGCGACGAACTGGCCGAAGTAGCGGTTCACGTCGGCGTTGCGGGTCTGCCACAGGCCGACCGCGAGCGTCTGCTGGTCGACGTCGGTGAGGAAGATCGAGGCCAGCAGGAACTCGCCCCACAGCCCGACAAAGGCCAGCATCGCGACCGTCGCGAGGATCGGGGTCGCCAGGCGCAGCGTGATGCTGAAGAAGATGCGTGCGTGCGAGGCACCATCGATGTAGGCGGCCTCGTCGAGCTCCTTCGGCACCGTGTCGAAGTAGCCCTTCAGCAGCCAGATGTTCGCACCCATGGCGCCGCCCAGATAGACCAGGATCAGTCCTGCAAGGGTGTTCAGGCCCAGCGCGGGCAGGACGTTGCCCACGTTGGCGAAGGTGATGTACAGGGCGCCGAAGGCCAGCACCGCGGGGAACATCTGCAGCAGCAGGATGGCCAGCAGCCCGGCCCGACGACCCTTCCACCGCAGGCGCGAGAAGGCGTATGCCGCGGTGGCGCCGAGGAACAATGTCGCCACGGTGGCAACGACCGAGACGATCATCGAGTTGCGGAACCAGGTCCAGTAGGGGCGTGCCTGGTCGGCGAACAGGTCCTTGAAGTTGTCGATGCCGAACCGGGTGGGCATCAGCCCGGAGGTGGACAGGGTGCCGGCGTTGTTGAACGCCGAGGACACGATGAACAGGATCGGGAAGAGCGCGAAGGCCAGCGCCAGTAGCGCGAGGGCATGCCGCCACCAGACGCCGCCACCCTTCTTTCGGCGCCTCGCGGGTGTCGCGGATGCCTCACGCGCCTCACCGGTGCGTGTGTCGACGGCGGCGAGGTCCTCGCCGGCGGAGGTGCTGCCTGTGGTCATCTCAGTTCACGTCCTCGAGTGCCTTGGTGGAGCGGAATCCCTGCCAGCTGACCAGCGCCACGATGGCGAAGATGAACACCGAGATCGCGGATGCGAGGCCGAAGTTCGGCTGCGTCCCGCCGAGTGCCAGCCGGTAGGCCCACGAGATGAGCAGGTCGGTGGACCCGACCTGGCTCTGCCCGCCGATGAAGGGGCCTCCCTCGTTGAACAGCCAGATCAGCCCGAAGTTGTTGAAGTTGAAGGCGAACGAGGCGATCAGCAGCGGCCCGACGGCGACCAGCAGCAGCGGCATGATCACCGAGCGAACCGTCTGGAACGCACTCGCACCGTCGATGGCAGCAGCTTCGCGCACCTCACCCGGGATGGACTGCAGTGCGCCGGTGCACACGATGAACATGTAGGGGAACCCGAGCCACAGGTTCGTGAACAGCAGCGCAGCCCGGGCCAGCCACGGATCGCCCAGCCAGTTGAGATCGAGCCCGGTCAGGCTGTTGATCAGCCCGAAGTCCTGGTTGAACATCGAGGACCAGACCAGTGCGGTGACGTAGACCGGTAGGGCGTAGGGGAGGATCAGCAGGGACCGGTAGACGCCCTTGCCCTTGAGCCGTTCGTCGTTGAAGAGCAGCGCGAGGAGCATGCCCAGCAGGAATGTCGAGGCCACGGTGATCGCCGCGAAGGCGAAGTTCCAGATGACGACCTTGATGAAGCCGGACCGCAGGGTGGGGTTGGTCAGCGCCTCGGTGTAGTTGGCGAGGCCGACGTTCTCCAGCCAGCCCTGCGGGAGCGGGGTCCCGACCCCGTCCTGCGGCACGAAGTTCGCGTCCTCGGGGACGTAGACCTTGCCGCTGATCGTGTCGGTGATGGTGTCGCTGGCCTCGTCGTAGACCTTGGTCGGCTCTCCGATGAAGGCCTCGGACAGGCCGATCTGCTTGATCCCTCCGGTCTCGGTAGGGACAGCGAACTCCGCGAGGTCCGTGGAGCGGCTGTTCACCTCGCTGGCGGTGAGTACCCGGTAGCCCTCAGCGCTGGTGATCCGGCCGGTGATGCCCGCCTCGACCGTGGCGGGGTCGAGCGGCTCCACGCCCTCGATGCTGCCGGCGAGGTAGTTGCCGTCGGGGTCGGTCAGCAGATAGATCAGGTCACCGGTGGTCACGTCCTGGCCCTCGGGGATGGCGATGTTGAGCGCGTAGCGCGCGGAGCCCTCGACCTGACGCACCGAGCTGGCCTCGATGGCAGCGATCGCCTCCTCCTTGGAGGCCAGGTGCCCGTCGCCGTAGTTGGTGAACGAGAGGGTGACCGTGTAGACCAGCGGCCAGATCTGCAGCGCCAGAGCGAGCAGCAGCCCCGGCACCAGGTACTTCAGCGGGATGGCGCGCCGCGTCGCGTAGACCGCCAGGATGCAGGTGGCGACGAAGGCGGTGAGGATCACCATCAGCCAGTGGCCGGCCTCGACGAGCTGCTGCGCGACATACAGCAGGACGGCCAGCGCCAGGGCGATCAGCACCCACTTGACCACGGTCACCCAGAGCGGCGGCCTGCTCGCGTACTCCAGGTGCTCCGGCTGGGCCAGATGGCTGACCTCGGCGTCGTCCGGATGAGTGACCTGCTGGGACATCGTCGTCTCCCTGGTGCCGGGTGTTGACAGGGGTAGTGCCATGGGGGCGGTCCCGGCTGGACATTCGTGGAGTGGTCCAGCCGGGACCGGTCTAGCGAGGTGGTCGTCAGCCGATCGCGGCGACGACCTCTTCCTGTGCCGCAGTCAGACGCTCGGCCGGGTCCGCGCCACCGACGATGTCGGAGGTGGCCTGACCCAACGGGCCCCAGACAGCGTTCATCGCGGGGATGTTCGGCATCGGCGGGGCGCCCTCACCGGCAGCCGACCACGCCGCGATGTCATCGTCACTCGCGGAGACCTCGTCCAGCGCGGCCTGGAGGGCCGGCGGGCGGTCGCCGGCCTCGAACAGCGCCAGCTGCAGGTCGACGCTGGGGACGTACTTGTTGACGAACTCCTGCGCGATGGCCGGGTTCTTGGCCTTCGAGGACACGTAGAACATCTGGACGCCCAGGAACGGCACGGTCTCGCCACCGTCCTCGAAGTCCGGGATCGGGTCGATGGCGTACTCGATGCCTGCGCCCTCGACGTTGGCGATCGCCCACGGGCCGGAGACCATGTAGGGGGTCTTGCCCTCGCCGAACAGCGACTCCATCTCGGTGCCGCCGACGTTGACGTTCAGCGCGCCGTTCTCCGCCAGCCACGCCATCTTCTCGCCGCCCTTGATGGTCTCCGGGGAGTCGATGATGACGTTCTCGGCGTCCCAGCCTCCCTCGGCGTTGGTGCCGAAGATGCCGCCGCCGAAGGCAGAGAGCCACGGGAACGCGTGGTAGGCGTCGCCTGTCTGGCCCACCGGCGTGACCATGACCTGGTCGGCCTCGCCGGAGTCGACCATCTCGGTGCCGGTCGCGATGAGGTCCTCCATGGAGGAGGGCGCCTCGGGCGCGAGCGCGGTGTTGCGGATCAGACCGAGGGACTCGGTGGCGTAGGGGACGCCGTAGATCTGGCCGTCGAACCTGGTGGCCTCGAGCGCCTCGGGCACGAACTGCGCCTGGACGTCCTCCGACATCTGGATCGGGGCCACGGTGCCGTTCTGGACCAGCTCACCGAGCCAGTCGTGGGCACCGACGATGATGTCGGGACCCTGGTCGACGTTGGTGGCGTTCTTGAACTGCTCGCGAACGTCCGTGGCCACCTGCACCTGAACGGTGATGCCGAACTCCTCACCGAACTGGTCGGCGAACTCGGTCAGGATCGGTGCGCGGACGTCGTCGGACCAGATCACGAGCTCGGCGTTCTGGTCACGCACGGGCGGCTCGGTCGAGGCCGCGACGTCGCCGGCGGGCTCCTCCGTCGCCGTCTCGGCGTCACTCTCCGTCTCGCTTTCGCTGTCCGCCGGGCTCGCGGACTCGTTCTCGCCCGCAGCGGGAGTAGTGGGGTCGTCGTTCTCGGTGTCGCCACCGCAGGCGGTCAGCAGGAGGGCCGTGATGCCCGCCATCGCGATCGCGCCGGTCGTGCGCTTCATAAGTTCTCCTTCTGAACGGCGGTCCGCGAGGGTCGCGGGCCCGGGCCACACAGCGTGCCCGCAGGCACGTCCGCTAGCATGGCGCACACCTTACAACTCCTGCAAGAATTTGCAGATTGCAGTACGGTAACAAGACAGTCACGGGCAGTGCCGCCGGTGACCGGCCTGCTGGGCCGGGACCTCTCGGGGGCGCAACGCCCCTGACGACACCCGTCGGCAGCCGCCGGCGGGACCGTCCTTTACAACGGATCGTCCGGCACGTTCCTGCCGGTGAAGGAGAAGTCCCACGATGGCAACAGTGACATTTGACAAGGCCACCCGCACCTATCCCGGCTCGGACACCCCGGCCGTGGACTCCCTCGACATCGAGATCGCAGACGGCGAGTTCCTCGTCCTGGTCGGCCCCTCCGGCTGCGGCAAGTCCACCAGCCTCCGCATGCTGGCCGGGCTCGAGGAGGTGAACGCTGGACGCATCCTGATCGGCGACCGCGATGTCACCGACCTCCCCCCGAAGGACCGCGACGTTGCCATGGTCTTCCAGAACTACGCGCTCTACCCACACATGTCGGTCGCCGACAACATGGGGTTCGCGCTGCGGATCGCCGGCAAGCCCAAGGCCGAGATCCGGCAACGCGTGGAGGAGGCTGCCAAGATCCTGGACCTGGAGCCCTACCTGGACCGCAAGCCCAAGGCTCTCTCGGGCGGTCAGCGTCAGCGCGTCGCCATGGGCCGCGCCATCGTGCGTCAGCCGCAGGTCTTCCTGATGGACGAGCCGCTGTCCAACCTGGACGCCAAGCTGCGCGTGCAGACCCGCACCCAGATCGCATCGCTCCAGCGCCGGCTCGGTGTCACCACCGTCTACGTCACGCACGACCAGGTGGAGGCCATGACCATGGGCGACCGGGTGGCGGTGCTCAAGGACGGCATCCTCCAGCAGTGCGATGCCCCCCGCCACATGTACGACCACCCGAACAACGTCTTCGTGGCCGGCTTCATCGGCTCGCCGGCGATGAACCTGATGACGATGGCGGTGACCGACGGCGGAGTGCGGTTCGGCGACGGCGTCCTGCCGCTCGAGCGCGCCACCCTCACCGGCGCCGGCCAGGAGGTGGTGGTCGGGGTGCGCCCCGAGGACCTGACGATCTCCTCCGACGGCTCGGGCCTGCCGGTCGAGGTGGACGTCGTCGAGGAGCTCGGAGCCGACGCCTACATCTACGGTCAGATCCCGGGCGCCGGGGTTGACGACCGTCCGTTCATCGCCCGTGTGGACGGGCGGACGCCCCCCGCCAAGGGCGAGATCGTCCACTTCGTCCCTCGGCCCGACCACATGCACGTCTTCAACGCCGAGACCGGGGAACGGCTGAGCGACTGACCGTCGGTCCACCGGCGGGGCCGTCGAGGCCCCGCCGGTGGACGTAGCGGCCCGTGCGGAGCTCGGGCCGGTGGCATCGCGGCACCGTTCCGCGGACAATGGACCAGTGCGCTACCCCTGGACCGCAGCCGCACCGGCACCAGCGTCCCCGACGGCCCATCAAAGGTGACCCACCATGGCCCTGCAGATCGTCGCCGCCCGGCCGGACCCCGCCATACTCGACCTGCCCTGGGAGGTGCCGCTCGAGGAGTGGCCGGAGCGGCACCTGGCCGCGCTGCCCCGAGGCATCTCGCGGCACGTCGTGCGGTTCGTCCGCCTCTCCGGTGCTGTCATCGCGGTCAAGGAGATCAAGGTTGAGCTCGCCAGGCGCGAGTACCAGACACTTCAGCTGCTGCGCCGGCTCGGGCACCCCGCTGTGGAGCCGCTCGGGGTCATCGCCGGCCGCACCGACGCGGACGGCAACGAGCTGGATGCGTGTCTGGTCACCCGCCACCTGCGGTTCTCCCTGCCCTATCGCGCGATCTTCAGCCAGCGACTCCGGCCGGACACCGCGCGCCGCGTCCTCGACGCCCTGGCTGTCCTGCTGGTCCGGCTGCACCTAGGGGGCGTCTACTGGGGCGACGTGTCGCTTTCCAACACGCTGTTCCGTCGGGACGCCGGGGAGTTTGCGGCCTACCTCGTCGACGCCGAGACGGCGGAGGTGCACGACACGCTCAGCAACGGGCAGCGCAACCATGACCTCGACATTGCCCACGGCAACATCGCCGGCGAGCTGATGGACCTGGCCGCCGGGGAGCTGCTTGCCGAGGAGGCAGACCCACTGGAGATCGCCGATCGGCTGATGCACCGTTATGAGCTGCTGTGGCGCGAGCTGACCGCGACGGAGCGTTTTGAGCGGGGAGACCGCTGGCGGGTCGACGAGCGCATCCGGCGCCTGAACAACCTCGGGTTCGACGTCGGTGAGCTGGCGATGAGCACCGACCTGGACGGCACCCACATCCAGATCGAACCCAAGATCGTGGACGCAGGGCACCACAGTCGCCGCCTGCTGCGGCTCACCGGCCTGGACGTGGAGGAGAACCAGGCCCGCCGCCTGCTCAACGACCTCGACGCCTTCCGTGCCTCGCAGAACCGGCAGAACGACGACGAGGAGCTCGTCGCCCACGACTGGATGGCCAGCATCTACGAACCGGTGACCCGCACGGTCCCGCCGGAGCTGCGCAGCAAGCTGGAGCCGGCGGAGCTGTTCCACGAGCTCCTGGAGCACCGGTGGTATCTCTCGGAGCGGGCCGGGCACGACGTGCCGATCGAGGAGGCGGTCCGCGACTACGTCGACACCGTGCTGCCGAGCAAGCCCGACGAGGTCGCGGTCCTCGGCCTGGACACCCAGGAGATCCCGATCCGCACCAAGGGCTGACCCGCCTCAGCGGCGTCGCTTGCGGGCGATCTCGTAGAGCGTGACGGCACCGGCGATGCCGGCGTTCAGCGACTCGGTGACGCCGGCCATCGGGATCGAGACGATCTGGTCGCAGGTCTCCCGGACCAGACGGCTGAGCCCCTTGCCCTCAGAGCCGATCACCACGACCAGCGGCTGGTCGGCGAGCTCCAGCTCGGGGAGGTCCACGTCTCCGTCGGCGTCCAGCCCGACCACGAAGAAGCCGGCTTTGCGGTAGTCCTGCAGCGCGCGGGTGAGGTTGGTCGCCTGTGCGACCCGGATCCGCGCCGCCGCACCCGCTGACGTCTTCCACGCCGCTGCGGTCATCCCCGCGGACCGACGGGCCGGCACCACGACACCGTGCCCACCGAAGGCACCCACCGACCTGATGATCGCGCCGAGGTTGCGGGGGTCGGTGATGCCGTCGAGCGCCACGATCAACGGCGTGCCGGGCAGCTCGGCGGACAACAGGTCGTCCGGGTGCGCGTAGTCGTAGGGCGGCACCTGCAGGGCCAGGCCCTGGTGCACCGCACCGTCCGTGAGCCGGTCGAGCTCGGTCCGCGGTGCCTCCAGGATGGCGACCTCCTGCTGGCCCGCCAGCTTGATCGCCTCCCTGACCCGGTCGTCGGACTCGATCCGCGAGGCGACGAAGAGCGTGCTCGCCGGCACATAGGTGCGCAGCGCCTCCAGCACCGAGTTGCGTCCGGCGACCACCTCGGTCGATGCCTTCGGGCCGCCGCGCTGCACCCGCGGACCGGCCGACTTAGCCCCCTTGGTGGCCCGTCGCGACGCCGGGTGTCCGGTGCGCTCGGTCGCCTTGGGGGTCGGGCCCTTGCCCTCCAGCCCTCGTCGGCGCTGCCCGCCGCTGCCGACCTGCGGCCCCTTCTTCGCGCTCTTGCGGACCGCGCCCTTGCGCTGGGAGTTGCCACCCGCCATGTGATCTACCTCTGTCCTGTCGGGTTGGTCAACGACCAGCGGGCGCCGGCCGGGGTGTCCTCGATGACCACGCCGACAGCCGCCAGCTGGTCACGGATCGCGTCAGCGGTGGCGAAGTCGCGGTCGGCACGCGCCGCAGCACGGGCGTCGAGCCGTCCCCGGACCAGCGCGTCGAGCACGCCGTCAGCCGCCCCAGCGGACTGGTCGCCGCCCCACCGGGGATCCCACGGGTTGATCCCGAGGACATCGGTCATGCCGATGACCTCGACGAGCGTCTGCCGGATCGCCCCGTGGTCCGACCCGCCGCCCGGCTCCAGTGCCCGGTTGCCCTCACGGACCGCGCCGAAGAGCACAGCGAGGGCCTCGGGGACGTTGACGTCGTCGTCCAGCGCCGTGGCGAAGCCGCTGGGCAGCTCCGCGGCGCGCGCCTCCTCGACGAGAGCGGCGGCAGGCTCCGCGACCACCTCCATGCCCCGCTTCAGAAAGCCCTCGATCCGGTCGACCGCGGCCTGGGCCTCCTCGAGGGAGCGATCGCCATACTCAATGGTGGAGCGGTAGTGCGCCGCCCCGAGGTAGTAGCGCAGGACCAGTGGCCGGACCTGCTTCGTCAGCTCGGTGACCGCCAACGTGTTCCCTAGCGACTTGCTCATCTTCTCGCCGCTGAGGGTCACCCAGGCGTTGTGCAACCAGTAGCGGGCGAAACCCAGTCCGGCCGCGCGCGACTGGGCCTGCTCGTTCTCGTGGTGGGGGAAGCGCAGGTCGACGCCCCCGCCATGGATGTCGAAGGTGTCCCCGAGGTACTTGCGGGCCATGGCGGAGCACTCCAGGTGCCACCCCGGCCGACCGCGGCCGTATGCCGTCGGCCAGCTGGCCGTTGACGGCTCCCCCGCCTTGTGTCCCTTCCACAGGGCGAAGTCACGGGGGTCGCGCTTGCCCCGCGGGTCCGCGTCGGTGGCCGGTTCCATGTCCTCGAGCTTCTGGTGGGTCAGCGAGCCGTAGTCGGGCCAGGACCGGACGTCGAAGTAGACGTCACCGCTGCCGTCGTCTGCGGCATAGGCATGCCCACGCTCGACGAGCGTGTCGATCAGCTCGACCATCTCAGTGACATGGCCGGTCGCCCGGGGCTCGTAGGTGGGCGGCAGCACCCCGAGGGTCTCCAGTGCCTGTGTCGTGAGGCGCTCGTGCAGGTAGCTCCACGCCCACCAGGGGGTGTCGTGCTCGGCCGACTTGGTGAGGATCTTGTCGTCGATGTCGGTGACGTTGCGGATCAGCGTGACCTCCATGCCGTGGCCCCTGACGAGCCAGCGGCGCAGGATGTCGAACGCCACCGCGAACCGGACGTGCCCGATGTGGGGCGTCCCCTGGGTGGTGAGGCCACAGATATAGATGCCGACCCTGCCGGGCTCGAGGGGCTCGAAAGCCCGAAGCTCTCGGGTGGCGGTGTCGTACAGGTGCAGACTCACGCGGGTAAGGCTACCTGCGCGCTGACGCCATCCCGCTCTCCACGGACTCCGTGGTCTGAGGCTGCCTGCGTGACGCGCAGGCTGGGCCGAGAGCGGCGACCCGGGCAGGCAGGGTCGTTGGTGCCAGTCAGCTCTCGGCGGCCACCGCAGCGAACCTGGCGAGCAGATGCGGCCACTGCGTGAACTTGCTCCGCTGGGCGACGTTGTCCTGCTCCCACCCACCATGGGTCAGGGTCACCAGGGTTCCGGCCTCGGACGGCTCGAACTCGACGGCGAGCTCGGTGGGGTGGTCCCTGGGTAGCGACAGATGGAAGGTCATGGCGAAACGCTCACCGATCGTCCACTCCAGCACCTCGCCGATCGGGTAGTCCTCGCCGTCGTGGTGCAGCACCACGAGCCCTCCCTCGACCTCTTCGACGTCAGCTCCCTCGTAGCTGCTGGGGTCGGGGGTCAGGAGTGGGTCCCACCAGTCACCGAACCGCTCGGTGAACACCTCGAACGCGTGCACCGGGTCAGCATCGACCTGCTGCGTGCACACGATGGGATCGGCGACTCCACGTCTCGTGACATCGAGATCCGTCATCTGCCCACACCTTCCCTTCGGGACCAGTGTGCTACGGACCAACCTCTTGCCGCTAGGGGTCGGCGGCAGACGGTGGGCGTCCGGCACGACGACCTGCGAGGGTTCCGGGCGGGCTGTCCTCAGTGGCCCCGGTCGATCCACTCCTGCCGCTGTGGCCTCCGCACCGATCGTGGTGGCGTCGCCGTGGCCGGTGTTCACCACGGTGTCCGGCGGCAGGGTCAGCAGTTTCCTGGTGATGGAGTCGATGATCGTGTCGAAGTCGCTGAACGACCGTCCGGTGGCTCCCGGTCCGCCCTGGAAGAGCGTGTCTCCGCTGAAGACGACGCCCAGGGCCGGGGCGTGGAAGCAGCAGGCACCCGGTGAGTGGCCGGGGGTGTGCAGGACGTGCAGCATCGTTCCGGCGACCTCGATCGTGTCGCCGTCAGCCAGCTCCTGGCCAGGTGGCTGGGCGTGCACGCGGTCCCAGAGCATCCGGTCGTCCGGATGCAGGTAGGTCTCGGCACCGGTCGCGTCCGCCAGCGCCACTGCCGCGTCGATGTGGTCGTCGTGGGCATGGGTCAGCAGGATCGCGGTC
>DATGRS010000064.1:0-16494 GCA_035303365.1 Ornithinicoccus sp. | reverse complement strand
GACGTCAAGATAAATCTGAGAGGAGTCGGCGTGAGCGACACGACCAACAGTTTCGGGGCCAAGGGCACCCTCCAGGTGGGTGACGCCAGTTACGAGATCTATCGCATCACCGACCTCGAGGGCGCCGCCGACCTTCCATACAGCCTCAAGGTGCTGCTGGAGAACCTGCTGCGCACCGAGGACGGCCTGAACACCACGGCCGACCACATCAACGCACTGGCGCAGTGGGACGAGAACGCCGAGCCCTCCACCGAGATCCAGTTCACGCCGGCCCGCGTGATCATGCAGGACTTCACCGGCGTGCCGTGTGTGGTCGACCTGGCCACGATGCGTGAGGCGATGGAGGACCTCGGGGGAGATCCTTCCAAGATCAACCCGCTCGCGCCGGCCGAGCTGGTCATCGACCACTCGGTCATCATCGACGTCTTCGGGCGTCCCGACGCCTTCGAGCGCAACGTCGAGATCGAGTACCAGCGCAACGGGGAGCGCTACCAGTTCCTGCGCTGGGGACAGACGGCCTTCGAGGACTTCAAGGTCGTCCCTCCGGGCACCGGCATCGTCCACCAGGTCAACATCGAGCACCTCGCCCGCGTCACCATGACCCGCGAGGTCAACGGTGAGCTCACGGCATACCCGGACACCCTGGTGGGCACCGACAGCCACACCACCATGGTCAACGGTCTTGGTGTGCTGGGCTGGGGCGTCGGCGGCATCGAGGCGGAGGCGGCCATGCTGGGCCAGCCCGTGTCGATGCTGATCCCGAGGGTCGTCGGCTTCAAGCTGTCCGGCTCGATCCCCGCTGGTGCCACCGCCACCGACGTGGTGCTGACGATCACCGAGATGCTCCGTGACCACGGCGTGGTGGGCAAGTTCGTGGAGTTCTACGGTGAGGGCGTCGCGCAGGTGCCGCTGGCCAACCGCGCCACCATCGGCAACATGAGCCCGGAGTTCGGGTCGACCTGCGCGATCTTCCCGATCGACGAGGTGACTCTGGAGTACCTGCGGCTCACCGGTCGTCCCGACGAGCAGGTGGCCCTGGTCGAGGCCTACGCCAAGGAGCAGGGCATGTGGCTCGACCCGGCCAAGGAGGCCCGCTACAGCGAGCGTCTTGAGCTGGACCTGTCGACAGTGGTGCCCTCCATCGCCGGCCCGAAGCGGCCGCAGGACCGGATCGCGCTGACCGACTCCAAGAAGCAGTTCTGGGCCGACCTGAAGAACTACGTCCTGGACGGCAACGGCATCGAGAAGAGCTCGGTCGACCAGGAGCTCGCGGACACCTTCCCGGCCTCGGACAGCCCGTCCCACGACGCCCACGAGGAGTCGGAGTCGGCAGGGCGGCCCGAGCACTCCGCGCCGTTCAGCAACGGGTCGCGTGCCTCCAACCCCGCCACCGTGTCCATGAACGGCCAGGAGGTCGAGATCGACCACGGGCACGTGGCGATCGCCTCGATCACCAGCTGCACCAACACGTCCAACCCTTCCGTCATGATGGCGGCGGCGATGCTCGCGAAGAACGCCGTGGAGCGCGGTCTGACGGTGCCGCCGTGGGTGAAGACCTCGATGGCGCCCGGTTCGAAGGTCGTCACCGGCTACTTCGAGAAGGCCGGCATGTGGCCCTACCTGGAGAAGCTCGGCTTCCACCTGGTGGGCTACGGCTGCACGACCTGCATCGGCAACTCGGGACCGATCATCGAGGAGGTATCTGAGGCCGTCAACGCACACGACCTCGCCGTGACCTCGGTGCTCTCCGGCAACCGCAACTTCGAGGGTCGGATCAACCCCGACGTCAAGATGAACTACCTCGCCTCCCCGCCCCTGGTCATCGCCTACGCCCTGGCCGGGACCATGGACTTCGACTTCGAGTCCGAGCCGCTGGGTGTCGACACCGAGGGCACCGAGGTGTTCCTCAAGGACATCTGGCCCTCGCCGGAGGACGTCGAGGCCACGATCGCGACCTCGATCAGCAGCGAGATGTTCACCGAGGACTACGCCGATGTGTTCGCCGGTGACCACCGCTGGCAGTCGCTGCCGACGCCAGACGGCGACACCTTTGAGTGGGCCGACGACTCGACCTACGTGCGCAAGCCCCCGTACTTCGAGGGTATGACCGCCGAGCCGGAGCCCCTGCAGGACGTGAGCGGTGCGCGGGTGCTGGCAAAGCTGGGTGACTCGGTCACCACCGACCACATCAGCCCGGCGGGCTCGATCAAGGGCGACAGCCCGGCGGGCCGCTACCTGTCCGAGCACGGCATCGAGCGCAAGGACTTCAACTCCTACGGGTCCCGACGGGGCAACCACGAGGTGATGATCCGCGGTACCTTCGCCAACATCCGGCTGCGCAACCAGCTGCTCGACGGCGTCGAGGGTGGTTACACCCGCAACCTGCTGGACGGTTCGACGGAGCCGGTCGCGATCTTCGACGCGGCCCAGGCCTACGCAGAGGCCGGCGTGCCGCTCGTGGTCCTGGCCGGCAAGGAGTACGGCTCCGGCTCCTCGCGCGACTGGGCGGCCAAGGGCACCCGGCTGCTGGGGGTCAAGGTCGTCATCGCCGAGTCCTACGAGCGCATCCACCGGTCGAACCTGATCGGCATGGGCGTCCTGCCCCTGCAGTACCCGGAGGGACAGACCGCCGACTCGCTCGGCCTGGACGGCACGGAGACGTTCTCGTTCAGCGGCATCACCGCGCTCAACGACGGCGGCATCCCGGACACCGTCCACGTCGTGGCCGAGAAGGACGGCGGCGAGACGGTCGAGTTTGACGCGGTCGTGCGCATCGACACCCCGGGTGAGGCGGCCTACTACCGCAACGACGGAATCCTGCAGTACGTCCTGCGTCAGCTCGTCGACGCCTGACGCACTGAGAGTCGCCACGAGGCCCATCCCGCACCGCGGGGTGGGCCTCCGGCATGCTGCGCGGCACTCAGCCCGGGAGAGCGCCCCGGTGGGGAATGGACATGCTGGCGCGACTGTTGCATGATTGAACAGTCAACTAATTGGAGGATCTGACATGGCGCTCGCCAACCCCGACCTGCTCGCCGCCGACACCGCCATGGGGGCGGTGACCCTTGACGTGGCAGACCTCGACGTGATGACCGCCTACTACCGCGACGCGATCGCCCTCGAGGTGCTCTCGAGCGCGGGGACCGAGGTGACGCTCGGGCGCGGCGCCGACCCGGTCGTGATCCTGCGGCACTCTCCCGAGCTGAGGGCGGCCAGTCCCGGTCAGGCCGGCCTGTTCCACACCGCGATCCTCTTCGAGACGCAGGCGGCACTCGCCGCTGTGGTCGCCACCGCGGCGCAGTACCCCGGGGTGAGGTTCGTCGGCTCGAGTGACCACCTGGTGAGCCAGGCGTTCTACTTCGACGACCCTGAGGGCAACGGGATCGAGCTCTACTGGGACCGCGACCGGACCGAGTGGAGCTGGACGCACGGGCAGGTCGAGATGGCCACGCTGTTCCTCGACCCCAACCAGTTCCTGCGCGACCACCTGAGCGAGCGCGGGCTGGACGCGCCGACAACGCTCGGCGGGGCCACGGTGGGTCACGTGCACCTGTCGGTCGGGGATGTCGGGACGGCCAGGTCGTTCTACGTCGACACGCTCGGCTTCGAGGCCACCGCGAGCCTCGGCAGCCAGGCGCTGTTCGTCAGCGCCGGCAAGTACCACCACCACATGGCGATGAACGTGTGGAACTCCCGCGGTGCCGGCCGACGGCAGCGCACCCTCGGGCTCGGCCAGGTCGACATCGTCGTGCCCACCGCCGACGAGGTCGGCGCGCTGACAGAGCGGATGAAGCACTTCGGTGTGCAGACCCGCGACGACGGTCAGACCGTCTCCTTCGACGACCCCTGGGCCAACCTCATCAACGTCCGCGCTGCCGACTGAACCCGGGCGGTATGCCGGAGCTCGCCTTCTGCGGGCACCTCACCTGAGTGCTGGCCGGAGCGCTCCGCCCAGAGCGAACTCGCCTTCCTGGAGGGCCGCAAGGCGCTAGCGTCGGACCATGGGAGACCTGGTGAGGCTGACTGGTGGTCCGGGGCGTTCTCGGCCCGGGGCTGTCGTGCCGGAGCGCGCGTCGCTGTGGCGAGAGGCACTGGGGCGTCAGCTGCGCGGTGAGCGCGAGTTCCGGCGCGAGCGCATCGCCGACGTTGCTGGTCGGGCAGGGGTGTCCCCGCAGTACCTGTCCGAGCTGGAGCGTGGCAAGAAGGATCCCTCCTCGGAGATGCTCGAGGCGCTTGCGGGCGCCCTGGACCTCTCCGTGGTCGACCTGACCCGCCGAGCGAGCAGGCAGCTCACCCTGGTCCAGACAGGTTCCCGTGCCAGCGGACCGGTGCTGCTCGCGGCCTGACCCCATCGGTCAGCGAGAGTGCCGCCGCGTCACGCCGAGAGAGCGGGCAGCTCACGCGGAGAGACCGGGCAGCTCACGGCCAGCAAGCACCTGGTCCACCACCCCGTACTCCACCGCCGCCTGGGGCGTCAGGATGAGGTCGCGGTCGGTGTCGCGCCGCACCTGTTCCTGGGTCCGCCCGGTGTGCTCCGCCAGGATCTCCTCCTGCATCGTGCGAACCCGCTCCACCTCGTCCGCCTCCAGGATCAGGTCGGGGACGGTGCCGTGGCCCTCCGCCGCCGGCGCGTGGATCACCACCCGGCCGTGCGGGAGGATCGACCGGTGCCCGGCTGCCCCGCCGGCGAGCAGCACCGCTGAGCTGGCCACGACCTGGCCGACGCACGTGGTGTCGACCCGCGGCCGCACGAACTGCATGGCGTCATAGATCGCCAGCGTCGCGGGGATCGACCCGCCGACCGAGTTGAGATAGAGCGCGATGGGGGCGTCCGGGTTCTCGTTCTCCAGGTGCAGCAGCTGGGCGATCACCGCGTTGGCCACTCCCTCGTCGATGCCCGTGCCCAGATAGACGATCCGGTCGGCTAGCAGCCGGCTGTAGATGTCGAGCGTGCGCTCACCGCGCGGGCTCTGAGTTGTGACGTAGGGGATCGAGTACGTGCTCATCGCGCACCCCCCAGGCCGATCGGGGAGGTCCGGTCCGGCATCACGTCGCCCAGCGACCCCACGATCGCGTCGACGAAGCCATAGTCCAGTGCCTCCTGCGCCGAGAACCACCGGTCGCGCCGGGAGTCCTCCTCGACGCGTTCGACGGGCTGGCCGGTGTCCTCGGCGATGCAGCCCAGGACGGTGTCGCGGGTGTGCCGCAGGTCGTCGGCCTGGATGGCGATGTCCATCGCGGTCCCACCGATGCCGGCAGACCCCTGGTGCAGCAGCACCTTGGAGTGCGGCATCGCGAACCGCTTGCCCCTGGTCCCGGATGAGAGCAGGAACTGTCCGGCGCTGTAGGCCATCCCGACGTTCACCGTCACCACGTCGTTGGGGATGGTCCGCATGCAGTCGCGGATCGCGAGCATGCCGGGCACCGACCCGCCGACCGAGTTGATCAGCAGCCGGATGTCGGCCCGGGGGTCAGCGTCGGCGAGCAGCAGGAGGGCGGCGCACAGGCGGTTGCTGTTGCGCTCCTCCAACGCCTCGCCCAACATCAGCGTGCGCCGGTCGAAGAGCTGTCGGTGGATCTCCTGGTCCAGCCCCTGTGCGGGGTCGAGTGTCTCGGTGCTCATGCTGACAGCCTGCGTCGGCACCGACCGGGGACGGAAGCCCGCGCTGCTGTGAGCAGCGCGCGCGTATGCCGTGCCTTCCCCCCGTTCGTCCGCTACGGTCGCCGCATGGCAACGGCGACGGTCGCCCCCGAGGGGGTGGAGGCGACGGGTCGGGTCGTCGACGCGTGGCAGGTTGCGCGATGGCTGACCCTGGTGCTGTATGCCGTGACTCTCCTGGGTGCGGTTGCCGGCGGGGCGCGGACGGCGTCCGTCCAGGACCTGCAGGCAGCTCTGCAGCAGGACGCAGTCGACCAGGTGCGTGTCGTAGGGGCTCTCGACGGGCCGGGTGGCTACTCGGACGGCGTCCAGGGGATCTCCACCGTCCGTCTCGAGTGGCAGGACGGCTGGCACCGAAACTCTGCCGAGATCTGGCAGGTCAGCTCGCTGGAGGAGTTGCGAGCCCAGGGGCTCGAGGAGGCGTCGAGCGACTACATCGTCGGTGATGTCGGCCAGGGACTGCGTCGGGTCGCGCCGGACGTGAAGATCGTCCAGGCAGAGCGGGCCGACGGGGTCGTCGGGTCCTTCGGCGGGTGGGAGATGCGCGGCGGGTGGGCCTATCTGTCGATCGCGCTGCTGGCCGCCTGCCTCGCGGTCCTGGTGAACTCACCACAGCCCCGGCTCGCCACCCGCTGGGGATGGGCGTGGCTCATGCTGAGCCCCGCAGCCCTGGTCGCCGCGCCGGCCTACCTCGTCCTCGGGGCACGGGGCCAGATCCCGGGGCGCCGGCGCCTCAATGGGATCGTCGCCTTCGTGATCCTCTGCCTGCTGCTGTAGCCTCGCGTCGCTCAGAGGTCGGTGAGCTCGATGCTGGTGTCTGCGAGCCGCTCCGAATCGATCTCGCGCCCGATGAGCGCCCGCAGGTGCTCGTTCACGTCCCAGACGTTGACGTTCATCGCGGCGCTCACCGCACCGTCGCGCAGCCAGAAGGCGATGAACTCACCCGAGTCCAGGTCGCCGCGGATCACCACGTCGTCGTCGGCGCTGCCGTGCCCGACATACTCCATGCCCAGGTCGAACTGGTCGGTGTAGAAGTAGGGCGCCCAGTCGTAGGTGTCGTCGCCGCCGGTGATCACCGCTCCGGCGAGCTTGCCCTGCCGGATGGCGTTGTCCCAGTGCTCCACCCGCAGCGGCTCACCCAGGACGGTATGTCGTGCCTCGGCCACGTCGCCCACGGCCAGGACGTCCGGGTCGTCGACCGAGCGGAGGTGCCCATCGACAAGGACACCGGACCTGACCGTCAGGCCCGCGTCGCTCGCCAGCTGGGTGTTGGGGGCCGCCCCGATGCCCACGATGACAACGTCGGCGGGGACGACCTCATCGCCGAGCGAGACGCCGGTGACCTGCCCCTGCTCCCCGACGAGCTCCCTCACCGAGACCCCGGTGCGCAGGTGCACGCCCTGGTCACGGTGCAGGCGCGCGAAGTGCTCGGCGACCCGCGGCCCGAGGACCGGCAGCAGCGGCAGCTCGGCCATCTCCAGGACCGTCACCTCCGAGCCGCCCGCGCGGGCGGCAGCGGCCACCTCCAGGCCGATCCAGCCGCCACCGACGATGACCACCCGAGCGTGCTCGGAGATGGCCTTCCTGATCGCCTCGCTGTCGCCGATGCGACGCAGTGTGAGCACGCCGGACAGGTCGCCGCCGGGCAGCCGGAGGCGCCTGGGGGTGGCTCCGGTGGCGAGCACCACGGTGCCGTAGGGGATCCGCTCACCACTGGCGAGCTCGACCTGGTGTGCCTCGCGGTCGAGGGCGGCCACTGTCGCGCCGAACCGGGTCGAGACGTCGTGCCGCGCATACCAGTCACTGGGGTGCACGTAGGCCTCGCCGATCTCCGTCGCCCCCTGCAGGTAGCCCTTGCTCAGCGGAGGCCGCTCGTAGGGGCGGTCATCCTCGTCGCCGACCAGGGTGACGGGTCCGGCATACCCCCGGTCGCGCAGTGACTCGACGACGTGGGCGGCCGCCAGTCCGGCTCCGACCACGACGACTCCGGCGTCCTCGGCGCTCGGTGTCGCCTCGCGTGTGCTGTCGGTGGTGCTCATAGCGGGTCCTTTCAGGAGAGGATCAGGCCAGCAGGGAGAGGAACTCGGCGCGGGCGGCGCTGTTGCGCAGCTCACCGCGCAGGGCAGAGGTGCGGGTGGTGGTCCCGGTGGCGCGCACGCCGCGCAGCGTCATGCAGCTGTGCTCCGCCTCGATGACGACGCCTACGCCGCGGGGCTGCAGCTCGTGGTCGATCCACTCGGCGACCTGCTGGGTGAGGCGCTCCTGGACCTGCGGACACCGCGAGAAGAGCTCGACGACCCGGGCGAACTTGGACAGCCCGAGGATCCGGGAGCCGGGCAGGTAGCCGACGTGAGCCGTGCCGGTGAAGGGCAGGAAGTGGTGCTCGCACAGGGACTGCACCGGGATCGACCGGACCAGCACCAGCTCGTCGTAGCCCTCGTCATTGTCGAAGGTGGTCATCTCGAACGGTCGGGAAGTGAGCATCGCGGCGTACGCCCTGGCCATCCGTCGGGGACTGGCCTGCATGCCCTCACGCTCGAGGTCGACGCCCAGGGCCGCGAGGAACTCGGCGGCAGCCCGCGCGGCGCGGTCCATGCGATCGTGGGGGAGGCCCGGGTGCTCGATGCTCGTCGCGGCGGATGACAGGTCCGTGCTTGTCGTCATACTGGTCCATCTTTCTAAAAGAGGGTACTCTCGACGTTAGACCGATGGCGTCGGTTCGTCAAGCAGGAGGAGAAGATGTCTGACGGTGACTTCGACCGGGCTGTCACGGGCATCGGCTCGCTCGCCGAGCCGGTGCGACGCGAGCTCTACCGCTACGTCTGCAGCAGGGACGAGCCGGTGGGGCGCGATGAGGCCGCGGCGGCCACCGGGCTGCCGCACCACCGGGTCAAGTTCCACCTCGACCGCCTGGCGGCCGACGGGTTGCTGGAGGTCGACTACCAGCGCCTGGGAGAGCGGACGGGGCCGGGCGCCGGCAGGCCGGCCAAGCGCTACCGGCGCGCCGGTGCGGAGGTTGCCGTCTCACTCCCCGCACGGGACTACGAGCTGGCCGGGCGGCTGCTCGCGGCAGCTATCGATGACTCCGCGCGCACCGGCCGGCCGGTGCTGGAGGCGCTGAGCGAGGTGGCGGACGCGCAGGGCCGCGAGCTGGCGGCCGAGGTCGGGGAGGTGTCGGGCACTGCGGCACAGGTCACCGAGCGGGTGCTGGCGGTGCTGGCGGAGTACGGCTTCGAACCGCGTCAGGAGGCGGACCGGATCACGCTCGGCAACTGTCCGTTCCACCTGCTGGCGCGCGAGTACACCGAGCTCGTGTGCGGGATGAACCACACGATGCTCGAGGGCATGACCGACACGCTGGAGCCGCGGTGTCTGACGGCTCACCTGGAGCCCGAGCCCGGGCGCTGCTGCGTGGTGCTGCGCGCCCGTGCCGGTGAGAGCCGAGACGCCTAGCCGCCACCCATGGGGGGCTCGTGCAGATGCACCCCGACGTGGGCACGGATAGCGTTGTCGGTGCCGATGAGGAGGTTGCCCGGACCGGGGTGATCGCAAGCGGGAGTTCACGATGGCGCAGGATGTTGGACGGTGGTGGCAGGAGGCCGTCATCTACCAGATCTATCCGCGGTCCTTCGCCGACTCCAACCACGACGGCGTGGGGGACCTGCCCGGCATCGCAGCCCAGCTGGACCACATCAGTGCCCTGGGTGCTGATGCCGTGTGGATATCTCCGGTCTACCGGTCGCCCATGGCGGATGCAGGCTACGACATCAGTGACCACTGCGATATCGACCCCACCTTCGGCACGCTGGCCGACATGGACCGCATCATCGAGCAGGCGCACGCCCGGGGTCTGCGCGTGCTGCTCGACTTCGTGCCCAACCACACCTCGGACGAGCATCCGTGGTTCCGGGATGCGCGGTCGAGCCGAGACAGTCCGCGGCGCGACTGGTACATCTGGCGGGACGAACCGAACAACTGGCGCGCCGCCCTGGGCGCTGGCAGCGCATGGACCTGGGACGAGCTGACCGAGCAGTACTACCTTCACCTGTTCCTCCCCGCTCAGCCCGACCTCAACTGGCGCAATCCCGAGGTCGTCGAGGCCATGCACGGCGTGCTGCGCTTCTGGCTGGACCGCGGCGTGGACGGCTTCCGCATCGACGTGGTGCACTGCATCGCCAAGGACCCGACCTTCGCCGACTCGGAGCGGTGCGCCGCAGGGGAGCCGCTCGTCAGCTTCAACGACCAGCCCTACACCCATGAGCTGCTGCGCGGCATCCGGCAGGTCATCGACAGCTACCCGGGTGATCGGGTGCTCGTGGGGGAGGTCAACATCCGGTCCACCAAGAGCGTTGCGGAGTACTACGGCGCGGGGGACGAGCTGCAGATGGCGTTCAACTTCCCTCCGCTCGACGCCCCGTGGGACCCGGTGGCGCTGCGGATGTGCGTCCGCGACGTCGAGGAGTCGCTCGGTGAGGTCTCTGCGTGGCCGACGTGGGTCCTGTCCAACCACGACAACGCACGTCATCGCACCCGGTACGACGGCTCCCTGCGACGGGCCCGCGCTGCTGCCGTGCTGCTGCTGACCCTGCGAGGCACGCCCTTCCTGTTCCAGGGTGAGGAGCTGGGGCTGGAGGATGCGGAGATCGGGCGTGAGGAGCAGGTCGACCCGGGTGGCCGCGACGGTGCGCGGGCCCCGCTTCCGTGGTTGTCCGAGCCGCCGCACGGATGGCAGGGGGCGAGAACATGGCTTCCCTTCCCGCCCGAGGCCGGGGCGTTGGCCGTGCAGAGCCAGGAGGGGCGCGCCGACTCTGTGCTCCACCTGTACCGACGGCTGACGACTGAACGCCGGGCGAGTCCGGCGCTCCGGACGGGTTCGTGGACAGAGCTGGACACGCCACCCGAGGTGCTCGCCTACCGACGGTCAAGCGACGGAGACGTCCGGGTCGTCGCCGTGAACTTCGCGGACCGCCGCATCGAGCTGGCCCTGGAGGGGGAGTGGTCGGTGGCGGTCGCCAGCGACGACCCGGTCGATGACGCCTTGTGGTCGGGTCTGCTGCAGCCCGAACAGGCGGTCGTGCTGCGCCCAGGGCACGCCGGGAGGAGCCGGTGAGCCTGCGTCCGCTGTGGTACCGCGACTCGGTCATCTACCAGATCGATCCCAGCCTGTACCGGGACAGCAACGGCGACGGGGTGGGTGACTTCGCCGGGATGCGGGAACGGCTCCAGCACGTGCGCGGGCTGGGTGCCACGTGCGTGTGGTTGATGCCCTTCTACGCCTCACCCTTCCTGGACGGCGGGTACGACGTCACCGATCACCTTGCCGTGGACCCACGGTTCGGGGACCTGGCGGAGTTCGTGCTGTTCATGGAGGAGGCCGACGACCTGGGGATCAACGTGCTGATCGAGCTGGTCGCCCAGCACACCTCCGACCAGCATCGGTGGTTCCAGGAGGCGCGTCACGACCGGAAGTCGCCCTACCGCGACTACTACATCTGGGCGGACGAGCCGCAGGAGACGGATGTGGAGCCGATCTTCCCCACCGTCGAGGACAGCGTGTGGACGTGGGACGACGAGGCTCAGCAGTTCTACCGGCACGTCTTCTATGCCCACGAGCCGGACCTGGCGCTGGACAACCCGCTGGTGCGGCAGGAGATGCACCGGACGATGACGTTCTGGCTGAGGCTGGGCATCGCCGGCTTCCGCGTGGATGCGGCGCCGTTCCTGGTCGAGCGCGGCCGCGCCGCCGAGCCGGACAGCGACGGGCAGTGGCTGGTCCGGGAGATGAGAGAGCTGGTCGCCCATCATCAACCCGGTGCCGTGCTGCTGGGCGAGGTGGACGTGGAACCGCAGAAGTACGCCGACTACTTCGGTGACGGCGACGGCATGACGATGTTGCTCAACTTCTGGATCAACAACCATCTGTTCCTCGCGCTCGCCCGGGGCCGGGCCGAGCCCCTGGTCCGGGCGCTGCGCGACCAGCCGGTGCCGCCCAGGCACGCGCAGTACGCGCACTGGCTGCGCAACCATGACGAGCTCGATCTGGAGCAGCTGACCGAGGAGGAACGGGCCGAGGTGCTGCAGGCCTTCGCCCCGGACGAGTCGATGCAGGCCTACGGCAGGGGGATCCGCCGCAGGTTGGCTCCGATGCTCGAGGGCGACGTGCGGCGCCAGGCGCTCGCGCACGCTGTGCTGCTGTCCCTGCCCGGCACGCCGGTGTTGCGCTACGGCGAGGAGATCGGGATGGGTGATGACCTCTCCCGTCCCGAGCGGGAGGCCGTCCGCACCCCCATGCAGTGGGCGAACGCCTCCGCCGCCGGCTTCTCAGCCGGGAACCCCGACCACCTCGCGGCACCGGTGATCAGCGGCGGGCAGTTCGGCTACCAGGACGTCAACGTCTATGCGCAGGCACTCCAGGACGACAGCCTGATGAAGAAGATCACCGCCATGGTCAACGCCCGCATCGGGCTGCGGGAGGTCGGCCGCAACCCGGTCGAGGTGCTCGACGTCGACAATGAGGCCGTCCTCGCCCTGCGGTACGCGGGCGACAACGGCTCGCACGTGGTGATGCTGGCCAACCTGGGGGAGGAGAAGCAGGAGATCCGGCTGCCCGACCAGGAGTCGAGGATGGTTGACGTCCTCGCCGACGACGACTATGGGAGCGCCGAGCACCCACCGGGACCCACCCGCCGCACGGGTGTGTCACTCAACGGCTTCGGCTACCGCTGGTTGCGTCCGCGGGAGACCTTCTTCCAGTGAGCTGCCGCCCCTATATGTCTAGCCGACCGTCAGTGAGGTGTCCTCGAGGTCCGGGGTCTCCTGGCCCAGCGGCCCGGGGCCCACGGGGGCGCCGGTGGTCCAGAAGATGCCCAGCCGCATCCCGTGCAGGTCCTGCACGTGGATGTCCATGTCGAAGACCTGCCGCAGTGTCTCGCGCTGCATGATGTCGGCCGGCGGTCCCTGCACCACGACCTTGCCGTCGCGCATGGCGACGATGTGGTCGGAGAAGCAGGAGGCGAAGTTGATGTCGTGGAGCACGAGGACGATGGTCTTGCCGAGGTCGTCGGCCGCGCGGCGGAGCAGCGTCATCATCGACGACGAGTGCTTCATGTCGAGGTTGTTCAGCGGCTCGTCCAGCAGGATGTAGTCGGTGTCCTGCGCCAGGATCATCGCGATGTAGGCGCGCTGCCGCTGACCTCCGGAGAGCTGGTCGAGGTAGCGGTCCCGCAGCGGTTGCAGGTCGAGGTAGTCCAGCGCCTCGTCCACGATGACGTGGTCCTCCGGCGTCAGCCGGCCCTTGCTGTAGGGAAAGCGGCCGAAGCGGACCAGGTCGACCACGCTGAGCCGCGCCGTGATGCGGTTGTCCTGCCGCAGCACCGCGAGACGCTGGGAGATCGCGTCGTCGCCGGCGTTGAGCACGTCGAGGTCGTCGATGAAGACGCTGCCGCGCTCCGGTTTGATCAACCGGCTGATCACCGAGAGCAGCGTCGACTTGCCGGCACCGTTGGCGCCGACGATCGAGGTCAGCTGCCCGACGGGGAGGGACAGACCCACCTCGTCGAGGACCACCTGCTTGTCGTAGCGGTGGGTGACGTCGCGCACGGTGATCACAGTCGGACCGTCCTCATCAGGAGCAGGATGAAATAGATGCCGCCGACGAGGTTGACGACGACGCTGAGCGTGGTGCCGTTGTCCAGCAGGTGGCCGACGACGAACTGCCCGGCCACCGTAGACAGGATGCCGACGAGGATCGAGCCCAGGACCAGGTCCGTGTGCCGGTGGCTCGGGACTACCTGCCGGGCCAGGTTGGCCACGATGAGCCCGAGGAAGAGCATCGGTCCCACCAGGGCGGTGGAGACGGCGACCAGGAGGGTGACCACCGCCAGGGTGAGCGTGACCACCCGGTGGTAGGGGACGCCGAGCGCCACGGCGCTGTCGTAGCCGAGATCCACGACGTCGAGGTAGCGCAGCAGCGGGACCAGAGCGAGCAGGCCCACGACACAGACGGCGCCCACGATCCACAGGAGGTCGCCGTCGACGGTGTTGAACGTGGCGAACATGACGTCCTGCAGGGTCAGGAAGTCGTTCGGGCTGAGCACGCGCGAGGCCAGGGAGGTGAGCGAGTTGAAGAGCGACCCGATCACGATGCCGACCAGCACCAGGACCAGCAGGTTGCGGCTGTTGCGGCCGAAGAGCCATCGGAAGAGCAGCATCCCGAAGACCACGAGCGCGGCGGCGTTGACCAGGAACCGCTCGGCCACGCCCATCATCAGGAAGGTGGCGCTGCCGAAGAAGAACACGATGACCGTCTGCACGAGCAGGTAGAGCGCGTCAAAGCCCATCACGCTGGGCGTGAGGATCCGGCTGCCGGCGATGGTCTGGAACACCAGGCTCGAGGCGCCCACGGCCGCGCCGACCACGACCAGTGAGCCGACCTGCCGGCTGCGCAGGTCCATGGCGTAGTCCCAGGAGCCGCGGACGTCGTAGGTCAGGTAGGCCGCGACCGCCAGGACGCACAGCAGGCCGAGTATGCCGAGCGTCACCCGGATGCGCGTCCGTCGCCGGCGCTCCTCAGGGCTGGCGTGGTCGCGAGCTGCCGCGACGCGGGAGGCCCGTTCCGTGCGGGACTGGAGCAGCGTCATACCGTCGCCCCCTTCGCGGAGCGAAGGATCAGCCAGATGAAGACGACCCCGCCGATCGCCCCGGCGATCGTGGCCACCGGGAGCTCGTAGGGGTGGATCAGCACGCGGCCGACGACGTCACAGGCGAGCACGAAGCCCGCGCCGGCCAGTGCGGTGAGGGGCAGCACCTTCCGGACGTTGTCACCCAGCAGGAGCGTCACCACGTTGGGCACGATGAGGCCCAGGAAGGGGATCGCGCCGACGACGACGACCACCACGGCCGCCATCACCGAGACCACGACGAGGCCGATGTAGAGGATGCGCTGGTAGTTCAGGCCCAGGTTGGTGGCGAACGACTCACCCATCCCGATGACGGTGAACCGGTCGGCGAAGAGGTAGCCGACCACGCCGACCACGAGCACGGTGTAGAGCGGCTCGTAGCGGCCCTCGAGGATGCCGGAGAACGAGCCGGTGGTCCAGATGTCGAGGTACTGCACCAGGTCGCGCTGGTAGGCCACGAAGGTCGTGATGGCAGCCAGCACACCGCCATACATCAAGCCGACGAGGGCGACCACGATGCCCTCGCGGTGCTGGATGCGCTGCAGCATCTGCAGGAAGACCATCGTCCCGGCGATGGCGGTGACGATGGCGATGAGCATCTTGACCACCAGCGACGTGGAGCTGAACAACATGGTTGAGATCAGGATGCCGAGGACGGCCGCCTCGACGGTGCCCGAGGTGCTGGGGGAGACGAACCGGTTGGCGGTGATCCGCTGCATGATCAGACCGGCGACCGACAGCGACGCCCCGGCCATGAGAACGGCCATCAGGCGGGGGATGCGCGAGGTGGCCAGGATGTGCCACTCCTGAGCGGTGGGTGGGAACAGGTCGGCCACGCCCACGCTGCTGGCCGCGCCGATGCCGAGCGAGAGGTAGCTGCCGACCACCAGCAGGCCGAGGGCGATCCACAGGTGGACGGCACGCACCCCGCCCCGGCTCGGTGCCGCGGCGGGGCGTGTGGTCGTCGTGGTCGCGCTCAGAGTGTCGCCTGCACGTCGTCGATCATCTGCTGGATCGAGCTGGGTGCCGCGCTGGCGATGTACCAGGAGAAGCCGTCGACCAGCTGGATCTTGTCGTTGGTGGCGGCGTCGGTGGTGTTGACCAGGTCGTTGTTCAGGACGTCCAGGGCGGGCGCCTCGTCGGAGCCGATCGCCGCGGCGCGGTCGAGGACGAGGAGCACACCGGGGTTGTACTCGGTGAAGAACTCCTGGCTGATCTCCTGGCCGTGCGATCCCTCCTCGTCGACGGGGGCGCCGGTGTCGGCATAACCGAAGGCGTCGTAGACGATGCCGAACCGTGAGCCAGGCCCGTAGGCGCTGGCAGTGCCGCCGGAGACCTGGACGAACAGGGCGGTCTCCCCGCCCTCGGAGGCCTGGGCGCTGACCTCCTCGACCTGCGCGTTGAGGTCGTCCATTAGCTCCTGTGCCTCGGCCTCCTTGCCGAAGATCGAGCCGAGCTGGACGACCCGCTCCTCGGTGACCGTCAGCTGGCCCGACGGCTCCTCGTAGCGGACCGACAGGTCGATGACGTTCGGGGAGATCTTCTCCATCTCGGCCAGCACCTCGGGGGTGCCGCTGCGCGAGCCGATGATGATCAGGTCCGGCTCCAGCTCGTTGATCGCCTCGTAGTCCGGCTCCTGAAGCGTGCCCACGGTGGGGACGTCCCCGTCGTAGGCGGCCAGGTCCTCGGGCAGCGCCATGTTGGCGGTGGGGACGGCGTCCACCTCGATGCCGAGGTCGCTCAGCGTGCGGATCACGCTCCAGTCCGTCGCCACGACGGTCCCGGGGTCGACGGGCACGTCGATGGTGCGTCCCTGCGCGTCGGTGATGGAGACGGTCTCGCCGCCGGCGGGGCCGTTCTGGCCGGCGTCCGCGGCGCTGTCTCCGCCACAGGCGGAGAGCGTGAGGGCGGCGGCCAGGCCGAGGGCCGGCAGGTAGGAGTGGCGCAGGCTCATGTGCTGGTTCTCCGATGTTGGGGGTCGGGCGGTCAGTGTCGCGGTCGGCCGGCCGCCCCGGGTGGGTAGGTAAGGGCAACCTAACTAGTGTGCGGCTCATTTAGCAAACGCGAGTCTGTCGTATATCTCACATGACTGCTTCCGGCAGGTTCGGGTGCCGTGCACCGCGGTCGACCTGGTGGACGACCTGGAGTGAGGGAGTC
>DATGRS010000063.1:0-5819 GCA_035303365.1 Ornithinicoccus sp. | reverse complement strand
CGTCGCCGAGCTCGAGCAGCTCTCGGCCCAGCTGGACAGCCGGCGCGCCGAGGTCGGTGAGGTCGAGGCCGACGCCAACCGTCGCGTGGAGGCCGCCCGTCAGAAGGCTGCCGAGGCCGAGTCCCAGGCCAACGAGCAGCTGGAGGGCCGCCTGAACGGCGAGCTGCGGGAGCTGCAGCAGAAGGTTGAGAACACCCGCAGCGAGGCCAACGCCGCCGAGGGTCGCCTGAGCGAGCTGCAGCAGCAGGTCGCCGAGGCCGAGCGCCGTGCCGCCGAGGCCGAGCGCCAGGTGGCGGACGCCGAGTCCCGCGCATCGGAGGCCGAGTCCCGTGCGGGCTCCTTCGGCGCGGCCGCTGCCGCGCCCGCTGCCGCCGTCGCGGCGAACCAGCAGAGCGAGGACCCCACCAAGATCATCTCGCTGGCCCAGCGCCTGCACGACCAGCACGTGGCCGAGGGCGAGGAGACCAAGCAGCGTCTCGTCGGCGAGGGCGAGCAGTATCGCGACCGTGTCGTGCGCGAGGCCAACGAGAGGAAGGACACCCTGATCCGCGAGGGTCAGGAGAAGCACGACCAGCTCGTCGCGACCGGTCAGGCCGAGCACGACAAGCTGGTCAACGAGGGCCAGCAGCTGCACGACCAGCTGGTCGCCAAGGGCCAGGCGGAGCACGACCGCGTGATCGGCGAGGCCGAGCACAAGCGCTCCAACATCCTGACCGACCTGGAGACCAAGCAGACCAGCCTGAGCGGCCGGATCGAGGAGCTCAAGAGCTTCGAAGGCGACTACCGCACCAAGCTGCGCGGCTACCTCAACGAGCAGATCGAATTCCTGGACCGCAACAACGACGGGATCGACGACCGCCAGCAGTGAGGGCCGTGAGGGAGTCTGAGCGCTCCTGACGATCCACTGCACGAGCAGATCCACGGCACGAGCACACGACCCCCGTGACCGGTCATCCGACCGGCACGGGGGTCGCGCTGTCTGTGGGGCCATGGGCTGCGGTCTGTTTGCGCACGCTCTCCGCCAAGCGGGACACCCGGCCTGCTCTGGGTCCGCCACCGCTCTGGCGGGCCACCGGCGGTGCCGCACTGTGGGGTGGGCCAGCCATGGTGCCTGACCGTCTTATAAGCCCGGATCACGCTTCCCGCAACTCGATTACAGGGTTGTGATTCACCGGCAGCACCCCTTATCCTTCGCGCACGCATTCCTTCATGGGTCTGTGTCGCATACGACGCAAGGGGTCGCATTGGCAAGCAAGGCTGCAGCGGAGGCACTCGTCGACGAGACGACGGGGGCCGCGTCCGGCGAGGGCGCGACCGGCGCCGCATCACGCGGCAAGAGCACCGCGAAGAAGACCGCCGCCAAGAAGTCCACGAGCGCCACGAGGGCCCGCGGCAAGAAGGCTGTCGACCTGCTCGTGCTGGAGCAGGAGGACCCGTGGACCGCCAAGGAGCTGTCAGAGGTCCAGTCAGAGCTGGCGACCGAGCGGGAGCGACTGGCCACCGAGCTGGAGCAGTCCGAGGCGGAGCTGGCCGAGCTGATGCGGGACAGCGGCGAGGGCTCGGGCGACGACCAGGCCGACGCCGGGTCCGCGACCTGGGAGCGCGAGCACGAGCTCTCCCTGACGATCAACGCCAAGGAGCTGCTCGAGCAGATCGAGCACGCGCTGGAGCGGATCGAGGAGGGCACCTACGGGACGTGCGAGTCCTGCGGCAACGCGGTCGGCAAGATGCGGCTCCAGGCCTTTCCCCGTGCGACCCTGTGTCTGTCATGCAAGCAGAAGCAGGAGCGCCGCTGAACTCCCAGGCCGGGGACCACGCCGTTGAGTCCACCATCCACCGGGCCGTCCGACGATCCCTCTTCTGGCTGGTCCTGGTTATCGCGGCCGTCTGGGTCACCACCGACCAGGTCACCAAGAACATCGCCGAGGACGTCCTGTCCGACGGGTCCACGCGCCCGTTCATCGGTGAGCTGCTGCAGTTCCACCTGACCTACAACCCGGGTGCGGCGTTCTCGATGGGCACCGGCTCGACCGGGCTGCTGACGATCGTGGCGGTGACCGTCTGCATCGTCATCGTCTGGAACGCCCGACGCCTGGGAAGCATGGGCTGGGCCGTCGGACTGGGCCTCCTGCTCGGTGGTGCGCTCGGCAACCTCTTCGACCGGTTGACGCGCGAGCCGGGCGTCGGCAAGGGCCACGTGGTGGACTTCCTGATGCTGCCGAACTTCCCGATCTTCAACGTCGCCGACATCGGGATCACGTCCGCCGCCGTGCTGATCGGCATACTCGCTCTCCGGGGGATCAACCCTGACGGGACCCGCGGCACCGAGTCGGCCGAGGGCACTGCCGGCGAGCCCGATGCGGCCGCTACCCCGGACGGCAACTCCCGTGGCTGACAGCCGCACCGTCAACGTGCCCGATGGCTTGGACGGTGAGCGGGTCGACGCCGGCCTCGCCCGCCTGCTCGGCCTGTCCCGCAGCCGGGTGGCTGACCTGGCCGGTGACGGGCACGTCACCGTTGGCGGCCGGGCCGTCGGCAAGTCCGACCGGCTGCAGTCCGGCGACTGGGTCGAGGTGGTGCTTCCGCCGGTCCGCGAGCCGGAAGAGTTGACCGTCCGCGCCGAGCCGGTCGAGGGCATGCGCATCGTGCACGACGACAGCGAGATGGTGGTCGTCGACAAGCCGGCGTTCGTGGCGGCGCACCCGAGCGTCGGCTGGAGCGGCCCGACGGTTGTGGGCGGGCTCGCCGCGGCGGGCTACCGGATCTCGACGTCCGGGGCGCCGGAGCGGCAGGGCATCGTGCAGCGGCTCGACGTCGGCACCAGCGGCCTGATGGTCGTGGCCAAGTCGGAGCGCGCGTACACCGTGCTCAAGCAGGCGTTCCGCGACCGCGTGGTCGACAAGACCTACCACGCGCTCGTCCAGGGGCTGCCCGATCCGCACGAGGGCACGATCGAGGCGCCCATCGGCCGGCACCCCGGGCACGACTACCGCTTCGCCGTGCGCACCGACGGCCGCCACTCCGTCACCCACTATGAGCTGCTCGAGGCCTACCGCCGGGCCAGCCTGCTGCAGGTGCACCTGGAGACGGGACGAACCCACCAGATTCGCGTCCACTTCTCCGCGCTGCGACACCCGTGCTGCGGTGACCTGACCTACGGCGCCGACCCCAAGCTCGCGGCCGAGCTGGGGCTGCAGCGCCAGTGGCTGCACGCCGTGAAGCTCGGCTTCGAGCACCCCGGGAGCGGCGACTACGTCTCCTTCGACAGCCCGTACCCGGACGACCTGCAAATCGCACTGGACCGGATCGCCGTCTAGCGGGCAGACTGAGCCCGTGCAACAGATCGCCGCGGCCACGCGTCATACGGGCATGGAACTCACGCAGATCCTGCGTCTCACACCGCTGCTGATCTTTGGCGCCGCCCTCACCCTCGCGGCCTGCGGCAACCAGACCGCCCCGGCAGGGTCGGCCGACCCCTCCGACGCGGCGACCACCTCCGCCGAGCTGCTGGAGGGCCGCACCTTCCTGTCCACCTCGATCAGCGGGCACGAGCTCGTGGACGGGAGCCAGGTGCGGATGACCTTCGACGGGGGCTCGGTCAGCGTCCAGGCGGGATGCAACACGATGTTTGGTCCGTATGCCGTGGAGCAGGACTCCCTGCGCGTCACCCACCTGGCAGGCACGGAGATGGGATGCCCCGAGGAGCTGATGTCCCAGGACCAGTGGCTGGGCGAGTTCCTGGAGAGCGGTCCCGGCCTTGTCCTCAGGGGTGATGACCTCACCCTCACGGCGGGTGAGGTCGAGCTGGTCCTGGTCGACCGGGAGATCGCGGATCCAGACCTGTCCTTCGAGGGCACGACCTGGCAGCTCGAGTCGTCGATTCGGGGCGACGCCGTCTCCAACATCGTTGGGATGGAGGAGGCGACCCTGCGGTTTGACCAGGCCGAGGGCCGGTTGCTGGTGAACACCGGGTGCAACCAGGGGAGTGCGCCCTATGAACGTGACGGAGACCGCGTGACCGTCGGGCCCCTCATCCTCACCAGGATGGCGTGCGAGCCGCAGGCGATGGAGATCGAGCAGCTCGTGGTCACGGCGCTGGACCAGCAGGCGCTGACGATGTCGATTGTCGGTGGTCAGCTCACGCTGAGCGGTGAGGACGGGGACGGGCTGGGCCTACGCGCGCAGGCCTGAGACGCGCAGGCCTGAGGCGGGTGCGACCGCCACCATGGCGGGCGCCGCCGCTGTCAGACGGCCGGTGACTCCTTCTCAGGAGGCCAGCGAGTCCAGGGCTGCGCGCAGTCGGCCCGCCGCATCGTCCGCGACGGAGCGGAGCCCGTCGTTGGCGGTCAGGCCGACCATGATCTGAGGGTCCAGCGCCTCGACGACCGTGGTCTCCGCACCGACCGACCGGACCACGACGTTGCACGGCAGGAGCAGCCCGACCGACTCCTCGGCCTGGAGCGCGCGGTGGGCCAGCGGCGGGTTGCAGGCGCCGAGGATGACCTGGGGCGCGATGTCGACGTCGAGCTTCTTCTTGAGGGTGCCGGCCATGTCGATCTCGGTCAGGATCCCGAATCCCTGCTCGGCCAGCGCGTCGCGGACGGCCGTCACGGTGTCGTTGAAGGGTCGGTCCAGGGTGGTGCTGATGCCGTAGGTCATCGTTGGTTCCTCCGTGTGTTCGTCGATGGTGCGGGTGATCGGCTATCTCGGGACGGGTCAGGCGTTCTGGGTCGAGGCGTTCTGCTCGGCCAGCTGCTTGCGCACATCGTCCATGTCGAGGCCCCGCACTGCCTGGATGACCTGCTCGAGCGAGGACTCCGGCAGGGCGCCGGGCTGGGAGAAGACGAGGATGCCGTCCCGGAAGGCCATCAGCGTCGGGATCGAGGTGATCTGGGCCTGAGCGGACAGGTTGCGCTCGGCCTCGGTGTCGACCTTGGCGAAGACGATGTCCTCGTGCGTGGTCGAGGCCTTCTCGAAGATGGGTGCGAACATGCGGCAGGGTCCGCACCAGGACGCCCACCAGTCGACAAGGACGATGCCGTCGGCCTGGATGGTGTCTGCGAACGTGTCTGCGGTGAGGTTGACGGTTGCCATGGTGACCTCCTGGGTCTGGTAGTCGAAGGATACCCTCCGGGGTATGCAACGTCCACCGTTCGCCGGCCATTCCATGGCCGAGCGTGACGAGCTCCTACCCGCAACGGGAGCGGCGATCCTGTGCGTCAGGGCCGCAGTCCCGGCGCCTACGGGTGGGTGGCAGCCGAGCAGCTTGCGCACACCAGAGCGGGTTGCCTCGCGCGGCCCGTGCGCCAGGGAGGAGCCGGCGACCGCCGTACTGCCTCCCTGCCAGCCTGCGCACACCAGAGCGGTTGTCTCGCGCGGCCCGTGTGCGCGAGAGCCGAGCTGGCGACCGCCGCGCAGTGCTCCTGACCTGGCTCAATGGGATGCCCGTGCCGTCCCCAGCGTGGCTGCCCGCCGCGTGGTCGAATCCGCTCAGAGCGCGAGTTGGAGCCGGCGCTGAGGGGTGCTACAGTTGGCTCTCGCCGCTGCGGCCCAGTCGCACGGCAAGACCGAGTCGAAGGACCTGGCCAAGGCCGCTCCACGGAGCGAAGCCGATTTGGACAAGCGAGACCGACTCAGTTAGACTGAACAGGTTGCCCCAATCGCCGTAGCCAGCGTGTGTTGGTTGTGGTGGGTGGTGTGTGTCCGATCTTTGAGAACTCAACAGCGTGTCAGTAATCGATGCCAATTTTCCTGTCCTGGGGCATTGTGTGCATCCCGTGTGGGGTGTGTGTGGTGTTCTGGTGGCTAGGATTTCTTTG
>DATGRS010000062.1:0-23220 GCA_035303365.1 Ornithinicoccus sp. | reverse complement strand
GGGCTCGCGGCCCAGGTCCTGGAGCATCTGGCGCTGCACGCGGGCCAGCTTGTTGATGACCTCGACCATGTGCACCGGGATGCGGATGGTGCGGGCCTGGTCGGCCATCGCGCGGGTGATCGCCTGGCGGATCCACCACGTGGCGTAGGTCGAGAACTTGTAGCCCTTGGTGTAGTCGAACTTCTCGACCGCACGGATCAGACCCAGGTTGCCCTCCTGGATCAGGTCCAGGAAGAGCATCCCGCGGCCGGTGTAGCGCTTGGCCAGCGACACGACCAGTCGCAGGTTCGCCTCGAGCAGGTGGTTCTTGGCGTTCTTGCCGTCCTGCGAGATCCACCACAGCTCACGCTTGAGCTTGCTGTCGATCTTGTCGCCGGAGTTCAGGCGCTCCTCGGCGAACAGGCCGGCCTCGATCCGCTTGGCGAGCTCGACCTCCTGCTCGGCGTTCAGCAGCGCGACCTTGCCGATCTGCTTCAGGTAGTCCTTGACCGGGTCGGCGGTAGCACCTGCGGTCACGACCTGCTGAGCAGGTGCGTCGTCGTCATCACCCGAGCTCAGGACGAAGCCGCCCTCGTCGGAGTCGGACGAACCTGCGGCGGGCTTGGGCGTGGCGACGATCTCGCCCTCGCCCTTCTCCTCGTCGTCCTCGTCCTCATCGACCTCGACGTCAGCGTCCTCAGCGGCCTGGGTCGGCGCTGCGGCAGCCTTCTTGGCAGCTGCGGTCTTGCGCGCGGTGGTCTTCTTGGCAGGGGCGTCCTCGGTGCCGGCAGCTGCCTTCGCCGCCCCACGGGTCGTGCTGGCCGTCTTCTTGGCCGCGGCCTTGGTCGCAGTCTTAGCCGCGGTCGTCTTGGCCGCTGCCGTCGTGGTGCCGGCGGTCTTGCGGGGCGTCGTCTTGCGAGCCGCCGTCTTGCTGGGAGCGGTCTCCTCAGGTGCCTCGTCCTTGGTCGCGGCCTTCTTCGCGGTCGCCTTGGCGGGAGCCGACTTCGCGGTGCTCGCGCGCTTGGTCGCCGTCGACGTCGCGGTGGTGGACTTGGCCTCCCCCTTCGCCGTGGACTTGCGGGCAGCGGTCTTCGTGGCCGGCGCCTCCGTCTCTGCGGCGGGGGTAGCGGCCTTGGTGGCGGTCGACTTCGTGGCAGCCGTCTTCTTCGCCGCGGCAGTCTTGCGCGTGCGGCGGGCCGGCGTGGCCTGGGTCCCGTCCTCGAGGACGGCGATGGCGTTGTCGTGCAGGACCTTGAGCACCTTGGTCTGCGACTTCTTGTTGGGCAGCTGCGCGGACGTCAGTGCCTCACGGACCTCCGAGAGCGTCACCTCGCCGGACTGCTTGCCACGCTTGAAGAGGGTCTCAAGCTCGGGCTTGCTGAACTCTGCCGGCAGGTCAACGGTCTCGGGAGCGGAGGCGGCCTTCTTGGCGGTCACGGGTTGCACCAGCTACTTTCTGGGGTGCTCGGAGGGGCGGACTCGGGAGGAAGTGCGCCGGGCACGACTGAGCACCCAGGACGATTGGAGTGTTGGCAATCCAGGCGATCCACCTGCGTTGCGGAGATGCGCCTGTAGACATTATAAAACCAAGCCGCCGCCCGCGATGTTCCCGGCCTCCGTCGCAGGGTCCTGACCAGTGGTCTTCCAACATAGCGACCCGGGCACGCAGCAGCGCACCCGGGTCGATCGTTGTCACGGAGACTGACTCCCCGCGATGCTCTCAGTCCTCAGGGTCCTCGGAGTCGTCGGCCTTCACCGCGAGCACCGGGCAGGAGGCGTCGAGCAGGATGCGCTGCGCGTTGGAGCCCAGGATCAGCTTGCCGACCGGCGTGCGACGGCGCAGGCCGATGACGATGAACTCGGCACCGCTCTCCTGCGCGACCGCGATCAGGTCCTCGCTCGGCTCGTTGCCGCGGACCAGGGCCCGCACCTCGTGCTCGATGCCGTCAGCGTCCAGCTGGCTCTGCACCCGGGACAGCTCGTTCTCGAAGCGCTGCGCCTCGCGGGCGTCGAAGTCACGGCCGCCGCGGTGCGAATTCACCACGATCAGCTTGAGGTGTCGCAGCGACGCCTCCTGGGCGGCCCTGCGCAGCGCTGCCCGGCCCTCCTTGGTCGGCACGTAGCCAACGACGATCGACATCATGGTCCCTCTCTGTCGGGGTGCAGCTATCTCCCTGAGGAGGTTACACGCACGAGGTGCGCGACGGACAGGCAACATCCCGCGTGACCCCCGCCCCTCTGCGACCTGGCGGCTGGAGCACTGAACACAGAGGGGCAGCGCTCAGGCCGCCGGGGCGAACGGGCCACGCGGAGGGCGGACGCCGTGCACCAGAAGCTGCTCGGTGAGCCGGGCCAGGTAGTAGTCCGGCTCGCACTCCAGAGCCCGGTCGATCGCCAGGTTGGCGAGCGTCCCGCTGTTCATCGTCCAGGCGCTCTGCGCGGTCACCGTCAGCACCGGCGCGGCCGCGTCGTCGGGCACCAGGGAGCACACCTCAACCAGCCGGTCCAACCGCCGCAGGTCGCCCATCCGCGACAGCGGCAGGTGCCGCACGAACGCCGCCACCACATCGCCCGGCAGCATCCCCGGGCCGAGCTGACCGGGAGCGACCCACGCGATCAGCGCGTCCCGGAAGCCCCGGTCCCACAGCATCGCGAGCCCCTGGGCCACGAGCGCCATCGGCAGGTCGCGCACCTGCGGACCGCCGCGGGTGTGGTCCAGCATCCGCCGCCAGGCCATCGCACCGCGCTCGACGAACCTCCGACGGGCCCGGTCCGAGATGTCGTCACCCTCATCCCCCTCATTGGTGGACTCCCTGGTGAGCGCCTCGATGAGCCGGTCGGCGTAGTCGTCCAGCTCGTCCGCCAGCGCGTCCCGACAGGCCGACTCCTCACCGCGGACGTGCGCCTCGAGCGCGGACCGACGCAGACCGGGCTGCCGCCCCCGGGCAACGAACTCCGCAGTCGCCGCCACCGTCTCGCAGGCCGGGACATCACGCCATACGGCCTCGCACCGCCCACCCACGGTGGCGTCGATCATCTGACCCCTCCGCACCCGCACTGCGGCAGCCACCTCAGCCCCCTCGGACTCGCACACGTCGCTGACCGCGCTCAGGAACCCGGTCGCGTCCGGCCCGTCCTCGTAGGCGATGGCAGAGACATACGCCGGTCGCTCGCGTCGCACTGTCTGCCGCACGATTGTCAGCGCGGCAACACCGGAGGCCGGGTCGTGCGGCAGGTCGAGACGGCATACGAGCTGCACCGCGGCCGACGATGCCGCACCCGGTCGCTCGCGGGGCTCATCGAGCAGGACCATCACCAGGCTGTCCTCAGGCTCGTAGCCGAGCTGGTGGGGCACGGTCGTGACCAGCTGGTCCATCCCCTGGATGCGGATCTCTGAGGTCGTCATGCCACCCACAGTCACCTCCGGGCGCACCCCCACGGAGGGATGCGCCCGGATCTGTGGACAAAGTGCACCGGGATGCGCCCCGGTGGACGGCCCGATGCGTCAGTCGACTGCGGCGGCCGGCTCTGAGACCCGCTCGCTGGGAGTCTGGGCCGGGAACTCCTCGCGCGCGTGGTCGGCGATCTTGCTCATCAGGTAGCCGTCCACGCCGGCTCCGATGCCACCGCCCACGATCGGGACGAAGCGGGTGAACCGGCTGAGGGTCTTGCTGCCCAGCTGGGTGGCGAGCTTGAAGCCCACGCCCTTGTTGATGACCATGACGGCGGCCTTCGGGAGCCGCCCCATGGCGACCTGGGCGAGCCGACCACTGCCGGTCACCCCGGCCTTCGCCAGCAGGTCCTGGCTGTCCGCACCGACGAGCGTCAGCAGCACGGCGGCCCGCACCTCCGGGCGCGCCAGGTCGTAGCCGCGGATCTGCGCGATGCTGCCGACCATGCGGGTGGCCAGCACATAGAACCCGGCGATGTTGGCTGGCATCGACGCGATCATCGTGACGAACCCACCGACGCCGGTCAGGAACCCGCCCGCGGCACCCAGCTTGACGTGCGTCCGCACGATGTCGTTGATCGCCTTCTCTGCGTCACCCTTCTTCTGCTTCAGCGCCTGGTCGACGACCTCGGCGACAGAGTCCAGCGGACCAATTCCATCCATACCGACGTCCATCAGCTTGCCGACCAGCGCGTTCGCGGTCTTCGCGGCCACCCCGCTCTCGTCGACCACGGCCGCAGCCTCCGGATCCTTGTCCTTGCCGATTCCAAACAGGCCCACGGGCCCTCCTGTCGTCTCGGCCGCTGCTCTCTCGCGACACCTCGCAGCCATCCTGCCACCCGCGCCCCGTCATCGTCGGCTCAGCGACCGGGTGGGATAGATTCCGTACATGGCATACGGGGACACGAAGTCCGGCCCGTCGAAGGCGCTCGGCGCCACGGCTGCACTGCTCGCGCTGGTCGGCCTGGTGCTCCTCGGCCTCGGCCTCTACGGCGTGCTCAACACCGCCACCCCCAACATGACCGGCATCAACCCCGGCCAGTCGGTGCGTATCCACGCCAGCGGCATGTCCCTGTGGGCCGAGCAGGACGTCCGCGAGGACACGGTGTGCCAGATCGGTGACACGACGATGGAGCGGCCCACCTCGGCATACTCCGTCAACGTCGGCGACCGTGAGTTCTTCGAGGTCGCCCGCACCCCGGCCGACATGGATCCGGGCAGCTACCCGGTCACCTGTGAGGGCACGGAGGCCGCCCTGTATGTCGGACCGAACGCCACGCGCACGACCGCGCCGGGCATCGTCGGCAACCTGGGTCTGGTCCTCGGCGGCATCCTGCTCGCCGTCGCCGCGGTCCTCGGTCTCGGCGCGCTGCTCACACGTCAGAAGCGCGTCGACGATCAGCCCTACCAGTACAGCTCCTACGCTCAGCCGGGGCAGGCGCAGTCCCCCTACGCCCCTCCCGGCTACGGCCCCCAGGCTGGTTACGGCGACCAGCCGTACCCGCCGCCTCCCGGCTACGGCGCCTATGGGCCGCAGGATCAGACCCAGGGCTACAGCCAGCAGGGCTACGGGCACGACCAGACGCAGGCCTATGGCCAGTACGGCCAGGGACCGTATGCCGAGCAGCAGGGTCAGGGGTATGGCCAGTACGGCCAGGGACCGTACGGCCAGGATCCGTACGGCCAGGGTCATTACGGCCAACAGGGTCCGTATGCCGAGCAGCAGGGCCAGGGGTACGGCCAGTACGACCAGGGTCAGGGCTCCCAGGGCTATGGCCAGTACGGCGAGCAGTACGGTGCCGGCGGCTATGGCGCAACGGACCAGACGCAGTCGTTCGAGCAACAGGGCCAGGATCAGCCTCAGCGCGGCTCGGGCGCGACCGCGTGGCAGCCCGGCCAGGAGCTTCCTGGTGCGACCCCGAAGTCGCCGTACTCCGATATCCCGCCGCCTCCGGGCTACGGTCCCCCGTCCACCGCTTCCGACGATGCCCAGCCGGACGAGTCCGAGGACAGCGAGCGACCCTACGAGCAGGACGACGACGACCAGACCCAGCAGTTCCCTCCGCCTCCGCGTTGGGACGACCGCGGCTGAGTCTCTCCGCGACCACCCGCGACCTCAGCTCGACAAGCTGCGGTCCCGGCGGCGTAACGTCGACCCGTGATCCTGCCCAGGGTCCGCGACCCACGCCTCGTGACGATCCGTCGCGGCGGCAGCCTGACCGACGCGGACCACCACCTGCTCGCGCTCTGGGCGGCTACCTGCGCCGAGCACGTCCTGCCCCTCTTCGAGGCGGAGCGCCCCGACGACACGAGGCCACGTCAGGCCATCGAGCACGCCCGCGCGTGGGTGCGCGGCGAGGTGGGGATGATGCAGGCGCGTGCCGCTGGTGGCCACGCGATGGGAGCCGCCCGGGACCTGCAGGGAGCAGCCCGGCACGCGGCATACGCCGCCGGCCAGGCGGGAGCGGTGGCTCACGTGGCGGCACACGACCTGGGCGCAGCCGCCTATGCGATCAAGGCTGCACAGGCCGCCGCGCCAGCGGACGGGAGTGAGGAGGCAGGACGTCGCGAGTGCCAGTGGCAGCGCGCCCAGCTGCCGGAGCCGATCCGCGAGCTCGTCCTGGACGACCAGCGGCTGCGCAACGACATCTGCTGGTCGGTGTTCGACTGCTGAGGGCTACTCCCCCGTCGGCGCCTCACCGTCGGACTGCTCGCGCAGGAAGTCCTCGAACTGCGCACCGATCTCCTCGGCACTGGGCAGGTCGGCGACCTCGGCGGCCAGCAGGCTGCGCTTGCGCTGCCCCTCCAGGAAGCGGTCGTAGCGCTGCTCCAGGGCCGACACGACCTCAGCGGCGTCGACGTTCTCGGACAGCTCCTTGGCGATCTCGGCACGGTTCAGACCCGCGGCCGCGACGAGCTCGTCGCGCGGCAGGTCGGCACCGCTGAACGCCACGAGGGTGTCGAGGGCGGCCACCGCGGCGTCGCCGAAGCGGGCCTCGGCCAGGTAGTGCGGCACGTGAACCGCGGCGCCCATCGTCTCCACGCCGGCCTCGCCGAGGCGCAGGTGCAGCAGAGCATCGGCGCTGCCCGGCACCTGGACCCGCCCGAACAGCGGCTCCGTGGTCGCCAGCAGCTCCCGGTTGGACGAGAAGCGGGTCACGCCGATCGGCCGGGTGTGCGGCACCGCCATCGGGACCCCGTGCGCCGACACCATGCGACGCACCCCGAACCCGAGGCACAGCTGGTGCACCGCCTCGGCGAACGCCTCCCAGTGGAAGTCCGGCTCCAGCCCGTCGAGCAGCAGGAACGGCTCGCCCGAGCGGTCGGTGACGCGGTAGAGGGTCAGCGACGGGTCGTCATACGCCGTGTAGCTGTCCCGGTCGAAGGTCATCATCGGCCGCCGCGCCCGGTAGTCGATCAGCTGGTCCATCTCGAAGGACGCCACGACCTCGTGGTCGAGGTGCTCGAGCAGGTGCTCGGTGACCTGGCTGCGCACGCCTCCGGCATCCATGAACCCCTCCAGGGACACATGGAGCAGCGGCGTCTGCTGAGGCATCCGCTCGGCATCCGTCTCCAGCCGGTACAGCGAACTCGGGTCGATCACGTTAGTCCTCCTTGGCACAGGTCTCACGAGTCACAACGCCCATCATCGCCCACTGATTCCAGGGCGCCGGGAGGTATGCCGTGCCGCCGGCCGCGCGTGGCCGGCACCGTACCCTCAAGCGGGAAAGATGCCGTGCGGGTGATAAGAAAGTGGACATGACCGACTCGCAGGCCACCGCCGTCTTCCACGACCTGGACCAGTACGTCGCGATGCCCCGGCTGGGCGGGCTGACGCTCAGCCCCGACGGCTCCCGTCTGGTGACCACCGTGACCACCATCAACAAGGCGGGCACCGGCTACGCCACCGCCCTGTGGGGCCTGGACCCTGCGGGTGAGCAGCCCGCGCACCGGATCACGAGGAGTGCCAAGGGTGAGGCGGGCGCCGCGTTCAGCAGCACCGGCACGCTCTACTTCACGTCGGCACGGCCCAACCCGGACGCCGACGACGAGGCACCCGAGGCCGCGCTGTGGGAGATCCCGGCCACGGGTGGTGAGGCCCGCATCGTCCTCTCCCGGCCGGGCGGTGTCTCCTCGGTGCAGTGCGCCCACGACGCGGACGTCACGGTGGTCGTCGCCGGCCTGCTGCCCGGCGCGACCGACGAGAAGGCCCACGCCGCGATCCACAAGGTGCGCAAGGACACCGAGGTCAAGGCGATCCTGCACGACAGCTACCCGATCCGGTACTGGGACGCCGATCTCGGGCCGCTCGAGCCGCAGCTCTTCGTCGCCGAGCCCGACACCGACAGCGCCACCAAGCGGCCCACCACGACCGACCACGAGCCGCCGCTGAAGCTGCGGCTGGTCAGCGAGGGCGTCGGCGCGCGAATGCGCAACTCCGAGCCGGCCGTCAGCCCGGACGGCACCTTCGCCCTGGTGTCGCTGACCGTGCCCGAGGCGCGGGGCAGCCAGCGCAGCCAGCTGGCCCGGATCGACCTGGCCACCGGCGAGCGCACGGTCCTGCTGGACGAGCCCGGCTATGAGGTCTACGCGCCGCTGGTCAGCCCGGACAGCTCGCGCGCTGTCATCGTGGTCGACCAGCAGAGCACCCCGGAGCGGGCGCCGAAGCCACGCCTCCACCTGCTCGACCTGGGCACCGGCGAGCACACCCCTCTCGCGCCCGAGTGGGACCGCTGGGCGCACCCCGCCGCGTGGCTGCCGGACGGGGGCTCAGTGCTCGTCCTCGCCGACCAGGACGGCCGCGGACCCGTATTCCGGGTCGACGTGACCACAGGTGAGGTGAGCCAGCTGACCACGGACGACTCGGCATACTCCGAGGTCGTCGTCTCCCCCGACGGTACCCGGGCGTATGCCGTGCGCTCCAGCTATCTGTTCCCGCCCGAGGTCGTGGCGATCGACGTGGCCTCCGGCGAGGTGTCGGAACTGCCCGGCCCGGTCGAGCGGCCCGAGATCCCGGGCCGGCTCGAGGAGGTCGAGACGACCACCGCGGACGGCGTGCGGGTGCGCGGTTGGCTGGCACTGCCGGAGGACGCGGCCGGCGCTGAGGGCTATCCCCTGCTGCTGTGGATCCACGGCGGACCGCTGGGGTCGTGGAACGCGTGGACGTGGCGCTGGAACCCGTGGCTGCTGGTCGCCCAGGGCTATGCCGTGCTGCTGCCGGACCCCGCCCTGTCGACCGGCTACGGGCAGGACTTCATCCAGCGCGGCTGGGGTTCGTGGGGCAAGGCGCCGTATGAGGACCTGATGGCCATCACCGACACCGTGGTCGCACGCGACGACATTGACGAGTCGCGGACTGCGGCGATGGGCGGGTCGTTCGGTGGCTACATGGCGAACTGGGTTGCGGGACATACCGATCGGTTCAAGGCGGTCGTCACGCACGCCTCACTGTGGGCGCTGGACCAGTTCGGCCCGACCACCGATGCGGCGTTCTACTGGCAGCGGGAGATGACGCCGGAGATGGGAGAGGCCAACAGCCCGCACCGGTTCGTCGAGCAGATCGTCACGCCGATGCTCGTGATCCACGGCGACAAGGACTACCGCGTGCCGATCGGCGAGGGCCTGCGCCTGTGGTACGAGCTGCTGTCGGCCTCCGGGCTGCCTGCGGATGAGGAAGGTCGGACCGCGCACCGGTTCCTTTACTTCCCCAACGAGAACCACTGGATCCTCTCGCCCCAGCACGCGAAGGTCTGGTACCAGGTGGTCTCCGCGTTCCTGGCTCAGCACGTCCTCGGCGAGGAGCCCTCGCAGCTGCCGGTGGAGCTGGGCCGGACCGCGCCGACCGACAAGCAGTTGAAGGCTGTCGCGGACGCCGAGGACGACGAGGTCACGGGCGAGGCCTCCGACGACGAGGTGTGAGACCGGTCCCGGCCTGCCGGGACCAGCACCATTCGCTCAGCACCTGCGCTGCGCACGCGCCAGGGTTGACCGAGCGCGAGTTTGCCCACCCGCCACGGTCGACCGAGCGCGGTTTCGTCAACCGAGCGCGGATTCGCCCCACCGAGCGCGGGTTCGCCCCACCGAGCGTGTGAAAGATGCCGCCGCCGGTGGGACAAACCCGCGTTCACTTCCAACGCCCCGGGTCGCACTTCATCTGCCGCAGACGTGACATGAGTCGGAGCGCACGCGCCAGGGTCGACCGAGCGCGGGTTTGCCCCACCGAGCGCGGGGTTAGCCCCACCGCGCGCGGGTCTGTCCGACCAAGTGCGGGTTTGCCCCACCGAACACCTGAAAGATGACGCCGTCGGTAGGACAAACCCGCGTTCGCTTCCAGAAACCGCCGTGTTCTCTGCCGCCGGTGGGAAGGCGTGTCAGCCGATGCAGGTGTGATGACGGGTCACGGCCTGCGCCATGACCCGTCACCTCACTCAGCGGCTGCGGGCCTGCACGCCGACCGGCGTCGGCAGCTCCGGACCCGCCCGCAACCCAGGCTCAGGCTGGCCGGCCTCCAGGCGGGGCTCTGGCTGAGCGACCTCGCGCTCGGGCTGGTCACGCTCGCCGGCCCCGTGGTCCGGCGTGGCCTCCTGCTCCGGCAGCCGGTTGGGCATCAACAGCACGAGGGCGACCATCACCAGCGACATCACCGCCCCGAAGCCGAAGCCCCAGCGCATGCCGCCCACGGCCGCCTCCAGTGGAGCGGCACCGCCGCTGGCCAGGGAGCCGGCCCGCGCTGTCATGATCGTGATGACGACAGCGGTGCCGAGTCCGCCGGCCACCTGCTGCATGGTGCCCAGGATCGAGCTGCCGTGCGAGTAGAGGTGCCCCGGCACGTCACCCAGCCCCAGCGTGAACGCGGGGGTGAAGACCGCCGCCAGGCTGACCATCAACAGCATGTGGGCTGCCAGCAGCTGCCAGTAGGGGGTGCTCCCACCGATCAGGGTCAGTGACATCAGCGCTGCCGAGGCACCGAGCGCCCCCGGGATGATCAGCAGCTTGCTGCCGTAGCGGTCGAACGTCCGACCGACGCGCGGACCGAGCAGGCCCATCGCGATGCCACCCGGCATCACCAGCAGGCCGGTCTGCAGCGCGGAGAGACCCCGCAGGTCCTGCAGGTAGAGCGGGAGCAGGATCATCGCGCCGAGCATCGACATGAAACCGACCGAGAGCAGCAGCACCGCCCGGGTGAAGACCGTGTGCTGGAACGTACGCAGGTCCAGCAGCGGGTTGCCGTGGCGCTGCAGCTGCAGCTGGCGCAGGACGAACCCGAGGATCGCGAGCAGGCTTGCGCCGACGATCAGCCACGGCTCCGCACCCAGGCCCTGGCCGAACCGGCTGAGCCCGAAGACCAGACCGCCGAAGCCGAGCGCTGCCACCACCACGCTGAACCAGTCGATGGACTGCTCGCGCTGCTCACCGACGTTGGGCAGCCGGCGGAGCCCGAAGGTGGCCACGACCACCGCGATCGGAAGCACCACGGCGAAGATCAACCGCCACGAGCCGAGCTGGAGCAGCACCCCCGCCACGGCCGGGCCGAGGGCCGGAGCCACCGACATCACCAGCGTCACGTTGCCCATCACCCGACCGCGGTCGCGCGCGGGCACGACCGTCATCAGGGTCGTCATGAGCAGCGGCATCATCACCGCGGTTCCGGACGCCTGGATGATCCGGGCCGCCAGCAACACCGGGAAGGCGGGCGCGACCACGGCGAGTGCGGTGCCGATGCTGAACACCGTCATGGCGGTCGCGAACGCGGTGCGCGTTGTCACCCGCTGGAGGAACCAGCCGGTCACCGGGATCACCGAGGCCATCGTGAGCATGAACGCCGTCGAGAGCCACTGTGCCGCGACCTCGTCGATCTGCAGCCCCTCCATCAGCTGGGGGATCGCGTTCATCATGATCGTCTCGTTGAGGATGACGACGAAGGCCGCAGCCACGAGCCACATCACGACGGGTGGTGTCCGTCGCTGTGCGGCAGACGCGGGCATAGGCATAGTGGCTCCTCTGTCGGGTGATGGTGAGCTGGAGAGCATGCCGTGCTGACCCCCAGCGGCCGTCTGACTCATCACGAGCCCGTTCGGCAGACCCTTCGATGGTGCGGTGCGCACCCCGCGACAGGCAATCGATTTTCGCGCGCGCCCAGGCTACGGACGGGCGACGAAGGCGTCAGACCACGTCGTAGTGCGGGGTGCCGCCGTCTCGCGTGCCGTCCCCACCGGTGCGAGGTCCGCGAGCGCGCGGGTCGGCATACGCCTCGTCGTTGACGACCTGCCCCCGGTATGCCGTGCGGTTCCTCTCCCAGTCGAGGAAGTCGTCCGTGGCGTTGATGATCGTGACGGAGAGCCAGCCGATGACCAGCGCGTCATCACCCAGGCCGCCGAGGAAGAGGATCGCCTCCGGCATGAGGTCGATAGGACTGACGACGTAGCCGGCGGCCGCCAGCATCATCAGCAGCTTGCTGCCGTCGACACCGGTGTATCGCCTGGTCATCACCGCGCGCGCCATTCGTGGCAGCGCGGCCAGGCGCTCCCCCAGGCTCGGTGAACCGGGGCGGCTGGCGGATCGGATCGCGGTGGCGACGCCCATCAGGGCGCCCCAACGGAGGGGACGGCGGGCAGCGGTGGCCATGTGGGACTCCCGTTCAGGCGTGGCACAAGGGTGCCGGATGCTTGCTGGGTTCTAACGAGCGAGGCACGGTCAGGATTCCCTGCGTGATGCGATGGATCCGGCGCATCGACGAGTGCGGCGCGACGGTTGGCAGCCTGCCACGGAGGACATGAGAGTGGCCCCGGACCGCTCTCGGTCCAGGGCCACCAGGGGGCGGGGAGCCACCCGGTCAGGCCAGGGGCGCCGGCCGGGCGTTGCCGAGGTGCATGCGCTCCCCCAGCCCGCGCAGCCAACCGCCCTTGCGAGCCGTGGCGACCGGCAGGGCGACGCCGCGCTCGGCGGCGATGCGGTCCGTCTGGGCCTGGAAGGCCAGGTTGCGGTCGTTCTCGCGAGCGATCTGCTGTGCCATCTGAATCTGGAGCTGTCCCATGATCGTGTCCTTTGGTTGTGGCCCTGGAGCCGGATCTGCTGTTGACCACTACGTTGCTCGCTAAGGCCCCCCGTGGACATCGGGCAGTTGCCCAGACATACGGACGAGTTGGGCCTTAGACCGGCAGGTACGTGACCTAAGGCGTCGGTGGTGGCACCTAAGGCTCCCGTGTGAACTGTGTGCTGTTATCACGACAGGGATCTCACACGGCGGGACCTTGGTCACGGTCTGTCACGCCGTCGGAGGAATACCTTGGCGGTATGCCGACGAGCTGGTCGGTCAGGCCGCGCACCACAGGAGCTGGATAGCCATGCGCACCACAAAGATCGCCCCCATCGCCTGCCTCGTCCTGGTGCTTGGCGCCTGCGGAAGCCAGGACCCCGCCGACACCACCACGCCCGCCGCGCCGACGACCACCAGCGCTGATGCCACCTCGGCGGCACCGACCACGACCGACTCCGCTACGTCGAGCACGACGTCCGAGGACCCCACGACCACCGACGACTCAACGACTAGCGACCCGGCCACCACGGGGGACGACGACGGCGCCGAGGGTTCTGGTTGCACTCCCGGCGAGGGCCCGCGCGGCTACGCCCTGCCGGACGGGGAATGGTTCGGCCTCGTGAAGTCCACGAGCGACTCGGAGGTCGAGTTCGACCTCGCGTGCTGGTTCACCGGGGATGCGGCGGCGGCCGCTGCTGCCGAGGACGGGGAGGAGTCGCCGCCGCCCAACGACTACTACGTCCGCAATCGCAATGACAGGACCCGCGACCTGCCCGTGGCTGCTGACGCCACGGTGACGTTCTATCGCACCGGCGACCCGCAGTCCGAGGAGGAGGGTGACTTCCACGCCTGGGTCCACGTGCTGGACGAACGAGGCAACTACTTCGGGATCTGGCTCGTGATGGAGTCAGGCGAGGTGGTCTCGATCGAGGAGCAGTGGGTGCCCTGAGGCCAGCTCGGGTCTAGCGCTCCTACCGAGCAGCTCTAGCGCTGCTCCCACCGCTCAGGCAGGTTGTTCCACCCGCAGACCTTGCAGACCTGGAACTCTGGGTGCTCGTGCCGGTCCGAGGAAGCGAGCGCAGCGCCCACCTCCTGGATGACCGCGGACAGGAGCGTCTGCTTCTGGCACTTGGGGCAGACGCCATCGTCCACGGTGGTTTGCTCAGCCATGTGCAGAGCATGGCATCGATTGGTCCTCGAGGGAATCCCCTGAAAGCCCCAGAATCCGAACAATTCACAGCCCGGTAAGCAACCGATCGACATACCTCACCGGTTTGATAGGGCAAGAGCAAGGAGGCCCCATGCGTGAGAGGGACGGATTCCGGGAGCTCGTGGTGGCGCGGTCATGAAGCGCACCAACGCAAGTTGGTCGTCGCGGTTCTGGCACCGGGAGAAGCCCACCGACCTCACGTCGGGAACTGACGGCATATGCACCGCTGCGTATGCCGGCACGGACCGAAGCGAACAGGTCACCGACCGGATGGTGCTCCTGGCAGCGCTGGCCCAACTCCCCATGCGGCGGCCTCAGGCGGTGGTGCTGCGCTACTTCGACGACCTCGCCGTCCCGGGCGCGAGGTGCGCGTCCTGTGGCACAGCGCGCAGGTGCTCCTGAAGGCCGGGAGGAGGAACCGTTCAGCTGCACCGTCTCCTGGGCCGAGTGGGGCGGTCGTCGCCAGGACTGCATCTACCGGCACGACCTCAGCGTCTTCCGGGACCTCCCCACCCGCGCGGGCCGACAGCCGGCTAACGAATCCGCGCTGACTTGAGATCACCTTGCTTCACCCAGTAGGGCCTGGCCCGGCGAGGGTCCACGACCAGATAGAGGGTTCCGGTCGGCTCGTGCCCGGGATCCTCTTCCGCTCGCGGATCGACCCACCAGCCCAGCGCGATCGCGCGCCCGGCCAGGGCAGAGAGACCGTCGCCTGGATCGGCGCTGGTCTCGACCTCCAGCTCCTGGATGAGGGCGACCGCGAAGTCAGCGTGATGCTCCATCCTGCGAAGGCTACCGTCGCCCTCCCCCCGTGCCGGAGTCTCTAGACGACGTCCTCGGCCCGGTCCATCGCGGCATAGATGCGCTTGGGCGACACCGGCTGAGGGGTTCCCAGCCGCTGGGCGAACAGGCTGACCCGCAGCTCCTGCAGCTGCCAGCCGATGTCGACCACGTCCTCGTCCGCCCGCCGGTGCGGTGGGAGGTTGGCCAGGAACTCGGCATACTCCCCCTCGACGGTGCGGACCGTGGCCATCCGGTCGCGGTCCTTGGCCAGGTCCTGGGCGCCCTTCTCGAGCCGCTCGGACATCGCGGCCAGGTAGCGCCGGAGGTGCGGCAACCGGCGGTATCCGGTGTCCGCCACGAACCCCGGACGGATCAGGGAGTCCAGCTGCTGGCGCAGGTCAGTCGCCATGTCCGCGGCGGCCGGCGCGGTCAGCCGCTGCAGACCGAGCGCGACCTCGCGGGCGGTGTCGAGGATCGGCGCGAGGCTCTCCACGATCTGCAGCACGCGGGGCACAGCCTGCTGCTTCACGGTCGCCAGCGCCCGGTCGAACTCCTCGGGCGTGCGCACCCGAGCGCCCGGCATCTCGGCCACGACCGAGTCGACCGCACACGCGAGTGCATCCTCAAGCAACGCGGGCACCGAGCCGTGCGGGTTGTGGCCCAGCGACAGCTTCTGCTGGTTGGTGAGCAGCGCGAGCAGCCGCTTCCACGGCGGCGTGGTGTTGAGCAGCAGCAGCCGCCGCACGCCCACCCGCGTCGCCCGGTCGCGCTCGGAGGCCGTCCCCAGCACCCGCACGTCGACGGCCGAGCCGGTGTCGACCAGCGCGGGGTAGCCCACGACGGTCTTGCCGGCCACCTGCTGCTCAAAGGTCTCGGGGAGTATGCCGATCGCCTCGGTCCACGAGGTGAGTCCGGTCCGCTCGATGCTGGCTGCGGCGCGGGCCATGGTGGTCCGGACGGCGGGGGCGAGCTCGGCCTGCAGGGCGGCCAGGTCCTTGCCCTCCCCGAGCAGCTCCACCCGGGGACGGGTCCGGCCGCGCTTGCCTGGGCTGACCGAGCGCTCGACGGCGAAGGTCACCTGGAGGTGGTCGGGCACGCGGTCGACGTCGAAGTCCGAGGGCCGCACGGGCACGACGCGGCGGTCGTTGAGCTCGTCGGCGAGCGCCTCGACGAAGGTCTCCTGCTCGTCGCGCGGTCCGCCGATCGCGGCCAGCGCCCGGCGCGCATGATCAGGAGCGGGCACGAAGTTGCGGCGCAGGTCCTTGGGCAGCGACTTGACGAGGGCGGTCGCCAGCTCCTCCCGCAGCCCGGGCACCTGCCAGTCGAAGCCCTCTGGACGCACCCGGTTGAGCACCTCGATCGGGATGTGCACGGTCACCCCGTCCGAGCCTGACCCGGGCTCGAACTGGTAGGTCACCGGGAGCTCGAGCTCGCCCTGCCGCCACGTGCCTGGGTAGTCCGCGTCACTGACCAGCGAGGCGCTGTCACTGACCAGCAGGTCCTCGGTGAAGGTCAGCAGCTGGGCGTCCCTGCGGCGGGCGCCCTTCCACCAGGTGTCGAAGTGGGCGCCGGAGACGACCTCCGCCGGGATCCGAGCATCATAGAAGTCCACCAGCGTCTCGTCGTCGACGAGGATGTCGCGCCGCCGAGCGCGCGCCTCCAGCTCGCCGAGCTCGCGGATCAGCCGGCGGTTGGCGTGGAAGAAGTCGTGCCGGGTCTCCCAGTCCCCCTCCACCAGCCCGTGCCGGATGAACAGGTCACGGGCCACCTCCGGGTCGATCCGCCCGTAGGGCACGGTGCGGTCGGCGATCAGCGGCACCCCGTAGAGCGTGACCCGCTCGGTGGCGACCGCCGAGGCGCGGCTGCGCGACCACCGCGGCTCGGAGTAGGACCGCTTGACCAGGTGCGCCGCCGCCCGCTCCACCCAGATCGGGTCGGTCGGGGCGTTGACCCGGGCCCACAACCGGGTGGTCTCGACCAGCTCGGCGGTCATCACCCAGTCCGGGTTCTTGCGGTGGAGAGTGGAGCCCGGCTGGATGACGAAGCGCGCCCCGCGTGCCCCGGCATACTCCCGCTTGTCGCGGTCGTAGAGCCCGACGTGCGAGAGGAGTCCGGCGAGCAGCGACTGGTGGACCTGGTCGGGGCTCGCCTCGTTCGAGTTCGCCTGCAGCCCAAGGGACTTCGCCGCCTGCTTGACCTGGGTGTGCAGGTCCTGCCACTCGCGGACGCGCAGGTAGTGCAGGTACTCGCGCTTGCACATGCGGCGGAACGCGCTGCCCGAGAGCGCCTTCTGCTGCTGCTGCAGGTAACGCCACAGGTTGAGCAGCGTGATGAAGTCGCTGTGCTCGTCCTTGAAGCGGGCGTGCGACTGGTCGGCCTGTGCCTGGGCGTCGGCCGGCCGTTCGCGTGGGTCCTGCATCGACAGGGCGGCGACGATCACCTGCACCTCACGCAGGGCACCGTTGCGCTCCGCCTCGATCACCATGCGCGCCAGCCGCGGGTCGACCGGGAGGGCCACGATGGCCCGGCCGTATGGCGTGAGTCGCTTGCGGGGCAGGTGCACCGGGGCGTCGGTGTCGATCGCCTGCAGCTCCTCGAGCAGGCGGACACCGTCGGCGACCTGGCGGGAGTCGGGCGGCTCGACGAACGGGAAGCGGCCGATGTCACCCAGTCCGAGGCTGGTCATCTGGAGTATGACGGAGGCCAGGTTGGTGCGCAGGATCTCCGGTTCGGTGAACTCGGGTCGGCCCTCGTAGTCCTCCTGTGAGTAGAGCCGGACGGCGATGCCGTCGGCGAGGCGACCACACCGGCCGGAGCGCTGGTTGGCGCTGGCCTGGCTGATCGGCTCGATCGGCAGCCGCTGCACCTTGAGCCGCTGGGAGTAGCGCGAGATCCGGGCGGTACCCGTGTCGATGACGTAGCGGATGCCGGGGACGGTGAGCGAGGTCTCGGCGACGTTGGTGGACACGACGATCCGGCGTCCGGAGTGGCGGCTGAACACGCGGTGCTGCTCGGCGGCGGAGAGCCGGCCGTAGAGCGGCAGCACCTCGGTGCCGGGCAGGTTCATGCCGTCGAGGGCGTCGGCGACGTCTCGGATCTCCCGCTCGCCGGAGCAGAACACGAGGATGTCGGCCGGTCCCCCGCCGGGGTCCTCGGTCCACAGCTCCTCGACCGCCTCGCAGACGCCGGTGACCTGGTCGATCTCGACGTCCCGCGGCACGCCCTCCTTGCTGGGTGGGCCCGGCCTGGTGAGCGGGCGGTAGCGCACCTCGACCGGGTAGTTGCGGCCGGATACCTCGACGACCGGCGCCGGGCTGCCGTCGGCGTCGGCGAAGTGCTCGGCGAAGCGGTGGACGTCGATGGTGGCCGAGGTGATGATCACCTTGAGGTCGGGACGGCGCGGCAGCAGCTGCTTGAGGTAGCCGAGGATGAAGTCGATGTTGAGGCTGCGCTCGTGAGCCTCGTCGATGATGAGCGTGTCGTATCTGCGGAGGTCCCGGTCTCGCTGCAGCTCCGCGAGCAGGATGCCGTCGGTCATCACCTTGACGAGCGTGTCCTTGGTCGACCGGTCGGTGAAGCGCACCTGGTAGCCGACGGTCGTGCCGAGCTCGACGCCGAGCTCCTCGCTGATCCGCTCGGCGACCGAGCGGGCGGCGATGCGGCGCGGCTGGGTGTGGCCGATCGTGCCCTCGATGCCCCGGCCCAGCTCCAGGCAGATCTTGGGCAGCTGGGTCGTCTTGCCGGAGCCGGTCTCCCCCGCGACGATCACGACCTGGTGGTCGCGGACGGCCTCGGCGATGTCGCTGCGGCGCTCGGCGACCGGCAGCTCCGGCGGGTAGCTGATCTGGGCCGGCAGCATGGCGCGGCGGGCGGCTGCGCGCTCGGCCCGGCGCTGCGGGTCCTGCGGCTGCGGCGATCGGTGGCCGCGCTGCTTGCTGCGGCGCTGGTCACCACCATCCGGCTGGCCTCGCCGCTCGCCGCCACCCTGTTGGTCGCGGGCACGCCGACGTGGGCTGGCGTGCTCGGTGGGCATGAGGGACATCGTCACAAATCGGCGGCCGGAATGCACGCGGGTTGTGCGCGCCGCGCCAGCGCCGGGGCGCCGTCGGCAGTGCGTGCCGCCGCGAGAGGCGTCAGGCGGGAGCACGTCCTGTGCTGACGACGAGAGGGTTTGACGTGTGGTTTGACTCCTGGTCCACGGTGCTGCGGATCCTTCTGGTCGGCGCAGCCTCCTATGCCGCTCTGGTGGCGCTGCTGCGCCTGGGCGGCAAACGCACCCTGGCCAGGCTGAACGCCTTCGACCTGGTGGTCACTGTGGCGCTCGGGTCGATGCTGGCTACCGCGGTGCTCAACAAGGACATCCGTTATGTCGACGCCCTCACGGGCATGAGTCTGGTCATCGTGCTTCAGTGGCTCGTCTCGCGCGTCACGACCTGGCTGCCCGGTGGCCGCTGGTTCATCAACGCGGAACCGACCCTGGTGGTCGCGCGGGGAGAGGTGGTGGAGCCTGCCCTGGACCGAGTCAGACTGACCCGCGGTGAGGTGATGCAGGCGCTGCGCTCCTCCGACCATCCCGCCCACCAGCGCGCGGGCTAGCGGCTGGGCGGTCCCGCAGGAAGGTCTTCGCACAGGTCCGTCAGAAGTCGCTCCGCCCGACTGAGCACCTGGGTGCGCGGCGTCGTCGATCCGAGGGTCTCGATCTGTTCCAGCACCCGGGCGCTCAGCCTCTCCGCCAGTCCGGCCCGCAGCGCGGCATACCGCTCGATGTCGGCGCCCACCGGCGGCGGCGCAGCGGGCGCACCATCGGCGGCGCCGAGGAGGAACGCGGCGTCCGACCAGCGGCCCTCGCCGGCCAACAGCTCGGCCAGCAGCCGCGCCAGCGTCCAGATCTGGTTCCACGCCCCGAGCCGGCGCAGGTCGGGCACCAGTCGGAGACCCAGTGCGGCCGCCTCGTCCCGCTCGCCAGCGCGGACGAGCAGGGCGAAGAGCGCGATCCTGGCCACGCGACCGACCTGCTCGGCATCGACCCGGTCGGCGTCCTCGACCGCCTGCCTGAGCAGCTCCACCCCGCGCTCGGGGTCGGTGCGTGTCTCGACCTCGCCGGCGGCATAGCGGGCGAAGGCCAGGGTGTGGTCGCTGCCCGCGGCGCCCGCGGTGAGCGCGAGCGCCGCGTGCTCCCGCGCCGAAGCCAGGTCGTCGGCGTAGCACGCGAGCAGGGCGAGCGATGCGCTGGCCTCCCCGAGCAGCTCAGGCTCACCGGCCACCTCGCGAAAGTGCCGCACGGAGCCCGCATGGTCTCCGGAGTACATCGCGGCGACCGCCAGAGTCATGGCCGCCGTCCCTCGGACGTCGGGGTCCTCCGACAACTCGAGGGCGGTGGTGCCGAGCTGGACCGCACGATCCACCTCACCCAGCTCACCGGCAATGAAGGCCCCCGCGGCAACGCCGGCCGCTGTGTCCGGACCGGGGTGCCGCGCACCCCGCTCGGCCACGTCGACCATGAGGTCTCGCAGCGTGGGGCCTGGTGTCCAGTGCCAGCAGGACGCCACCGCGTGGGAGATCTCAGAGGCAAGGGCGATCTCGTCAGTGTCGAGCGCCCAGCGCAGGGCCGTCGCGACGTCCGTGCTGCACCGGGCGAGCCGAGCACTCAGCTCGGCGCCGTCGGCGCGGGACCAATCGGAGCGGATGGCGGTCACGACGTCACGAACCCAGACCGCGTGCGCCCTCCGTGCGTCCTCGAGACGGTCAGACTGCGCGAGCTGGCTGGCCGCGAAGGTGCGCACCATCTCCAGCAGCCGGAAACGGTCACCGCCCGCCACACCGTCGCCAGGCCCGGTGCCGACCTCGTGGCGCGCCACCAGCGACGACTCGACCAGCTCACCGAGCGCCGGCGTCACGTCCCCCGTCCAACCCGGCACATGGGACATCAGCCCCTCGACTGCCGTGGCGTCGAAGTCGCCGCCGAAGACCGACAGCGCCTCCAGCAGCCTCTGCTCGTGCTCCCCCAGCAGCCGGTGGGACCACTCCACGACGCCGGCGAGCCCGCTCGACGACAGATCCTCAGGGAGCCGGACCAGTACCTCCGCTACACCAGTCGTGGCGACCCGCGAGGCGGCGAGCTCGAGCGCCAGCGGCAGCCCGTCGCACTGCCGGCACAGCTCGGCGACCTGCACGGTGTTGTCGGGCGTCACCGCGAAGGCGGGTCGCAGGCGGCGGACCCGGTCGCCGAACAGCCGGACCGACGCGGCCGACTCCTGGCTGCCGACCGTAGCGTCCTGGTTTGGCACCCGCAGCGGGGCGAGCGGCAGCAGCAGCTCGGCGGGGGTCTCGAGCCGATGCCTGCTGGTCGCCAGCACCCGCACGTCCCGGCACCGCCGGGCGACCAGCGAGACCAGCGGAGTCACCTCAGCGAGCAGGTGCTCGCAGTTGTCCAGCACGAGCAGGTGCGGCACCGCGGCCAGGAACTCGACGACCGCCTCCGTCACCGTGTCCGGCCGAGCGCGCAGTCCGAGAGACTCCGCCACGCCCTCCGACGCCCGGCCCGGTGTCACTCCTGCCAGTTCCGCCACCGTGATCGGCAGCGCGAGCCGGTCGTACAGCGCCGGAAGTGACTCCGCCGCGAGCCGGGACTTGCCCACGCCACCGGGACCAGTCACCACGGTCACCTGGTTCGCCGACACCGACGCGACCAGGTCGGCCAGCTCGTCCTCGCGACCGATAAACGCCGTCGAGGTGTCCAGCCAGGCAGGTGGCCCGGATGGTCGAGCCCGCGTGGTCGGCAGCTCGTGCCCGAGGATTCGCCCCTCGAGCTGGGCGAGGTCCGGCGACGGATCGAGACCCAGCTCAGCGCCGAGCAGACCGCGGTACTCCCGCAGCCGGTCCAGCGCGTCGGTGGGTCGGCCTGCGTGGTAGAGCGCGCGGGCCAGCAGGTCCACCGCGCTCTCCCGGAACGGTTGCTCGGCGAGCAGCTCCTCCAGACCCGCGACGGCCGCCGCCGGTTCGCCCACCTGGATGAGCGCCGAGGAGCGGGCCTCGACGGCGTCCCTGCGCAGCCGGTCCAGGTGCTCGGCCACGGTGGAGGCCCAGGGCGTGTCGGCATACTCCGCGTATGCCGGACCCCGCCACAGTGACAGCGCGCGGCTGAGCAGCTCGCGCGCCCGCGTCGGCTCGGCGGCGCGTGCCTCCTCAAGTAGCTCCACGAACTCCTGGGCGTCCGACGAGCCTGAGGCGACGAGTCGGTAGCCCGCCGGATGGAGCTGGACGGCGTCCTGCCCCACCTGCGCACGGAGTCGGGACAGGACGGTGCGCAGCGCGGCAGGTGGATCCTGCGGGAGGTCGTCGCGCCAAGCCGCCTCGACGAGCGCGTCGGCCGACACGGGCTGTCCGGCGTGGGCAAGCAGACACGCGAGGACCGCACGCTGACGACCAGCGGGGATCTCCCGAAGCTGGCCGTCGACGCGGACCTCCAGCGCTCCCAGCGCGCCGAGTCTCAGATGCGGCATTGCCTTCACTATGCCCGAGACGTCGATGAAACTCCCACGAAATCCCCTGCGCGCACGCTGTCAGTCCCATTCCAACAGGAGGAACCATGACCACTGCAACACTGGATCTGGAGAAGGTCGGCGCGTTCGCCCAGCAGGTCGGCGGGATGCTCGCCGGTGGTGCGACGGCCGCGATGATGGTGGTCGGCGACCGGACCGGGCTGTATGCCGCCCTGGCCGCGAGCGGACCACTCACCCCGGCGCAGCTTGCCGGTGAGACCGGCACGGCCGAGCGTTATGTGCGTGAGTGGCTGGCCCAGCAGGCCGCGGTCGGCTTCGTCACCTACGACCCGGCCGCCGGGACGTTCACCTTGCCGCCGGAGCACGCGGCCGTGCTGGCCTCCGACGACTCACCCGCCTCGATGATCGGGGCAGCGCCCCAGATCAGCGGCATGCACCGGCGGACCGACCAGCTCATCGAGGCGTTCCGCAGCGGTGCCGGCATCCCGTGGGGCGATCAGGATCAGTCCACGTTCGAGGGGACCGAGCGGTTCTTCCGCGTCGGCTACCGCAACAGCCTGGTCCGCGAGTGGATCCCGGCGCTGGACGGCGTGCACGAGAGGCTCCGGGCCGGGGCCCGTGTCGTCGACGTCGGCACGGGCCACGGCGCTCCCCTGCTGCTGCTGGCGGAGGCCTACCCGAACTCGCAGTTCGTCGGCTACGACGTGCACCCTGCGTCGATCGAGACCGCCAACCAGCGGGCTGCCGACGCCGGGGTCTCCGACCGGGTGCGGTTCGAGGTCAGCTTCGCCCAGGGCTACCCCGACCGGGACGTGGACGTCGTGACGTTCTTCGACGCCTTCCACGACCTCGGCGATCCCGTGGGTGCCGCGACGCACGCCCGGCGGGCGCTCGCTGACGGTGGCACGCTCGTGCTGGTGGAGCCCCGGTCGGCGGACGACCTGGCGACCACCCTCGGGACGGTGCCGATGGCGGCGATCGGCTTCGCGGCCTCGACGTTCCTGTGCACCCCGAACTCGCTGTCCCAGCCGGTCGGCCTGGCGCTGGGTGCGCTGTCCGGGGAGGCTCGCCTCCGCGAGGTGCTGACCGAGGCGGGGTACTCGGCGATCCGTCGAGCCACGGAGAACGACTTCAACATGGTGATCGAGGCGCGGCCCTGAGCGGCGCGGTCCCCGACTAAGCCCAACCCCGGACACGTCAGGGGCTCTGCGCGTCGGCTCACGCACGAGATCGCGGACGAGGGACGCGCCGACGGCGA
>DATGRS010000061.1:0-4805 GCA_035303365.1 Ornithinicoccus sp. | reverse complement strand
ACGAAGAAGTGCTCGGCCGCGAGGTCGGCGGGCTCCTCGACGTCACGCCCCAGCTGCTGCAGCGCACGGACGACCACTCCGGCCTCGCCGGCGTCACACAGGCCGATCACGCGCGGCGCCGGGCGAAGCTCGGCCGCCCGGCGGAGGTGCGCCCCGACGTTGGTGACGCCACCCATGTCGACCAGGCCGTATGACGCGTGTCCGGCTCCCGCAAGTGAGTCACCGAGCACCGCGGTGACCGCGGCAACGTCGCTCTGACCCTCGAGGAGGACGAGGGTGGCCGCGGTCTGCTCCTGGCCTGACACGCACCCATCGTGCCCCACGAGCCGGTGGCCACACGACCGCTTTGCGTCCCGACAAACCCCTTCGAGCTATGGGGGCAGGCGCTCGCGTTCCGAGGGTGAGCCGAATTCTGGCGGACCTGGGCCGGCCGCGTGAGTCGGCGCGGCTGAGCCTGCGCCGGCACGCGCCGAGGTCGCAGACGCTGCGGAGGGCACCCAGGCCGAGCTTGGGGTGGTCGACCTCCCCGCGGTCCAGGGCCAGGGCCTGGGCACGGAGGCGGTCCGCGAGCTGATCGCCGTGGCGTTCGAGCTGGGTGTGCGCCGCCTCGAGGCGAACTGCTTTGCCGACAACCAGGCATCGTGGCGACTGATGGAGCGGGTCGGCATGCGCCGTGAGGGTCACTTCATCCAGGAGTCGCTGCACCGTGACGGCGGGTGCGACGGCATGACCTACGCGTTGCGCGCCGAGGAGTGGGGCGGCCCCTGAGCCGTTCCAGGAATGCGGGAGCCACGGCATACCGTTGTCCCCACGATGAACGGCCCACTGATCGTCCAGTCCGACAAGACCCTGCTGCTCGAGGTCGACCACCCTGACGCCGAGGAGGCGCGGCGTGCCGTCGCGCCCTTCGCCGAGCTCGAGCGCGCGCCGGAGCACGTCCATACCTACCGGGTCACCCCGCTGGGGCTGTGGAACGCACGCGCCGCCGGCCACGACGCTGAGCAGGTGGTGGACGCTCTGGTGCGGCACAGCCGCTACCCCGTGCCCAACGCCCTGCTGCTGGACATCGCCGAGACGATGGACCGCTACGGCCGCCTCACGCTGGAGAAGGACGACTCCACCGAACCCGGGCGGCTGCTGCTGCGCACCACGGACCGCGCGGTGCTCGAGGAGATCCTGCGGCACAAGAAGATCAAGCCGCTGACCGGGGAGCGGCTCGATCCGGACACCGTCGTCGTGCACTCCTCCGAGCGGGGTCACCTCAAGCAGGAGCTCATCAAGGTCGGCTGGCCCGCCGAGGACCTGGCCGGCTACGTCGACGGCGAGAAGCACCCGATCGACCTGTTCCAGGACGGCTGGTCGCTGCGGCCCTACCAGCAGCAGGCGGTCAACGGCTTCTGGGACGGCGGCTCGGGGGTCGTCGTGCTGCCGTGCGGCGCCGGCAAGACCCTCGTCGGGGCAGGCGCCATGGCTCGGTCCGGCACCACCACGCTGATCCTCGTCACCAACACCGTCTCGGCCCGCCAGTGGCGCGACGAGCTGCTGGCGCGCACCAGCCTGACCGAGGACGAGATCGGGGAGTACAGCGGCTCCCGCAAGGAGATCCGTCCGGTCACGATCGCGACCTACCAGGTGCTCACGACCAAGCGCGGCGGCGTCTACAAGCACCTGGACCTGCTCGACGCCCGCGACTGGGGTCTCATCATCTATGACGAGGTGCACCTCCTGCCGGCGCCCATCTTCCGGATGACCGCCGACCTGCAGGCCCGACGCCGGTTGGGCCTGACCGCGACCCTGGTGCGGGAGGACGGCCGGGAGTCGGAGGTCTTCACGCTCATCGGGCCCAAGCGCTTCGACGCCCCGTGGAAGGACATCGAGGCCCAGGGCTACATCGCTCCCGCCGACTGCGTCGAGGTCAGGGTGACCCTCCCGGACTCGATGCGGATGGCCTATGCCACGGCGGAACCCGACCAGCGCTACCGGTTCGCCTCCAGCGCGGCCGGCAAGGACAAGGTCGTCCAGGAGCTGGTCGCACGGCACCGGGGCGAGCAGACCCTCGTCATCGGCCAGTACCTCGACCAGCTGGCCACGCTGTCGGAGAAGCTGGACGCGCCGCTCATCACCGGGGACACGACCGTCGCGGAGCGCCAGAAGCTCTTCGGCGCCTTCCGCAACGGCGAGATCGACCTGCTCGTGGTCAGCAAGGTGGCGAACTTCTCCATCGACCTGCCCGAGGCCTCCGTCGCGATCCAGGTGTCGGGCACCTTCGGCTCACGCCAGGAGGAGGCCCAGCGCCTCGGTCGCGTGCTGCGCCCCAAGGGCGACGGGCGCACCGCGCACTTCTACACCATCGTCGCCCGTGACACCGTGGACGCCGAGTTCGCCGCCCACCGGCAGCGGTTCCTGGCCGAGCAGGGCTACGCCTACCGCATCGTCGACGCCGAGGAGCTCGGCTCCCTGGACGCCAGCCCGACCGTGTGAGGGCCGGGGCATCATCCGGTGCGGTGCGCCTGAGACTCGGCTCCCGTCATACGGTCCAGCGCTCTCCCAGGAAGTTCTCAGTGAGCAGTCACACACTGGTGGAATGAGCACACCCGAAGCCACCTTGCTCGTCGTCGAGGACGAGACCAACATCCGTGAGCTGCTCACCACGAGTCTGAAGTTCGCAGGGTTCGAGGTGCATCCCGCGGCGGACGGCAACACGGCGCTGCGGCTCGCCGCCGACTACGACATCGACCTGGCGGTCATGGACGTGATGCTGCCGGACATGGACGGCTTCACGGTGACCCGTCGCCTGCGCGACTCCGGCAAGGAGCTCCCGGTCCTCTTCCTGACCGCCCGGGACAGCCTGGACGACAAGGTCAAGGGCCTCACCGTCGGCGGTGACGACTACGTGACCAAGCCGTTCAGCCTGGAGGAGGTCGTCGCGCGCATCCGCGCGGTGCTGCGACGGACCCAGACCACCGAGCCGGACCACGAGGAGACCACTTTGCGGGTGGCCGACCTGGAGCTGGACGAGGACCGGCACGAGGTGATCCGCGCCGGCAAGGTCATCGACGTGTCGCCCACCGAGTTCAAGCTGCTGCGCTACCTGATGCTCAACGCCAACCGCGTGCTGTCCAAGGCACAGATCCTCGATCACGTCTGGGACTACGACTTCCGCGGCGAGATGGGCATCGTGGAGTCCTACATCTCCTACCTGCGCCGCAAGATCGACGTGGAGGGGGAGCCGCTGATCCACACCAAGCGCGGCATCGGTTACGTCCTGCGCGAGCCCCGCGAGCCGCACGACGGCGCCTGATTCGATGGGGTGGCTCGGCACCTCCCGCCAGTCTGCCGTCACGCGGCTGCACAACCTGTCTCTGACGGGGCGCCTGGTCACGGTCGTCGTGATGCTGGTGCTGGTCGCCTACGTGATGACCACGGCGCTGACCGCGGCGCTCCTGCGCGACTACCTGACCGACCGCACGGACGACGACCTGGAGCAGTACATCCAGCCGCTGGCCCAACAGGCCTACTCCCGGATCGTCGGCGGCAGCCTCACGACGAACTCCTTCATCGCGCCGAACCCCTACTACCTGCGCATCACCGGGGCCGACGGCAGCACCTACGAGTTCAGCGCGCTCGGACGCGACCAGGGACCGGCCCTGGGCACTGTGCGGCTCGACGACCCCCGCATCGGGACCGGCCCGTTCACGGTCACGTCGGAGGACGGCGAGACCCGCTGGCGCGTGCTGCTGGGCCAGTTCTCCCGTGGTGAGGGCACCGTCGCGGTGGCCATGCCCCTGGACCCGGTCGCCAGCACGGTGCAGCGGCTCCTGATCCTGACCACGGTCGTCGGTCTCACGACGCTCCTGGCCGTCGCGCTGATCGGCTGGTTCGCCGTCCGCCGTGCGTTCCGGCCGCTGACCCGGATCGAGGACACCGCAGCAGCCATCGCCGGCGGCGACCTGACCCGTCGTATTCCCGAGCGTGCCGCCAACGACGAGGTGGCCTCGTTGTCCGACTCCCTCAACGCGATGCTGGCCCGGATCGAGGCGTCCTTCGCCGTCCGGGAGGCCTCGGAGGAGCGGATGCGGCAGTTCGTCGCAGACGCCTCCCACGAGCTGCGCACCCCACTGGCCACGGTCAAGGGCTATGCCGAGCTCTACCGCGTGGGTGGGGTGACCGAGCCGGAGGACATCGCCACGGCGATGCGCCGGATCGAGGACGAGTCGTCCCGCATGGCGCGCCTCGTGGAGGACCTGCTGCTGCTCACTCGCCTGGACACCGCCCCACCGCGTCAGCACGACGCCGTCGACCTCACGGTCATTGCCAACGACGTGGTCCAGGATGCGCGCGTCCGCGACCCGGAGCGGTCGATAGCCCTTCGACCGTATGGCGGACCCGACGGGCCCGTCATCGTCGCCGGGGACGACTTCGCGCTGCGGCAGGTCCTCACCAACCTGCTGAGCAACGCGCTGGCGCACACCCCTGACGACACACCGGTCGAGGTCCTGGTCGGCAGCGAGGGACCGATCGCGGTGCTGGAGGTGCAGGACCACGGGCCAGGCATCCAGCCCGACATCGCTGAGCGGGTCTTCGAGCGGTTCTTCCGCGCCGACCCATCACGCACCCGCAGCACCGGTCGGGGCGGCACCGGCCTCGGGCTGTCCATCGTGGCTTCGATCGCCGCTCGCCACGACGGCACCGTGCGACACCGTGCGACGCCCGGCGGAGGCGCCACGTTCCGCGTCGAGCTGCCCCGTCTCAGGCAGGCGCCAGAGGACCACGACGACTCGGACTGAACACGGCAGGTGGCACTG
>DATGRS010000060.1:0-12173 GCA_035303365.1 Ornithinicoccus sp. | reverse complement strand
GGCCTCGACCTCCACCGGGACCGGCGACCGGGCCGCCAGCGCCGACACAGCGGCACTCAGGCCGCGGTCCGCGAGGATCGGTGGCGTGATCCCACGGGCGACCTGCCGCATCGCCACGATCGCCTCCTTGGACGCGACGTGCGCCTTGTCCAGCAGCTCGCGGGCGCCCTCCGGGTCGCTGGCTAACCGCTCCCTGGCCATACCCAGGTCCATGGCGATGGCGACGAGCCGCTGCTGGGGCCCGTCGTGGAGGTCGCGCTCGATGCGGCGACGCTCGGCCTCCACCGAGTCGACCGTCTCCTCGCGCGAGGAGGTGAGGGTCTCCACGCGCTCGGACAGCTGCGCGATCTCGGCATCCGGGTCGACACCGAGCAGCGAGCGGGCCAGCTGGCGGTCGACCGCGGTGATCTGCCGGGCGAGCAGCGGGAGGACCAGGAGCAGCCCGAGCGCGGCCCCCCAAAGCACGGCTTGTGTGTTGAAGGAGTCGAGCCGGAACCAGAGCAGCGCCAGCCCCTCCTCGGGGATCCGGCTCGCATAGAGAGGCATCGCCAGGACGGCGACCACCGCGGCCGTCAGGCCGGCGATCAGCGCCCCGGACACCAGTCCCCAGAGCGCGTGGACCGCGGTATAGATCGCCGCACGACGGTGCGCACGACTGATGCCCAGATAGTGGAACCAACGGTTCTCCTGGCTGGGTGGCTCAGGGCGGATCCGGGTGCCGGTGAAGACCTCGATGCGGGCGAGCTCGCCCTGTGCGAGGAGCCAGGCACCCCACATACCCGGGATCAGCAGGACGACTCCCGCGCCGGCCGCAAGAAGGCCAGCGGCGCCGACCAGGATGAGAGAGAGGAGCACGACCGCGACGGTGCCGGTGAGCAGGTTGAGCACGAGGAAGATCACGTGCTGCCAGCCCTGCAGCCACCAGGCAGCGCCCGCAGCGCGGGTCGTGGAGGGGGGACTCATGACGTCCAGCGTAGAGAGACGTCGCAGTGCCGGGGAGCTGCGCAGCCCCCCAATCTGGGTGGGGATAACCCCCCGGGCGACTCGGGTGGCTGGCCCAGTGTCTCCGCGTCGCGGAACCGAGATTCTGATGAGCATGAACGCATTCGCAGACTCAAGACACGTGGGGCTTCTCGAGCCCCCGTCCGCGTCGGCGCCCAGCGCCCGCGGCACCAAGGACTCGGGCGGGCGCCGTCCTGACCAGCCGCACAGCAAGCTGGCCGCGTGGTCGGCACGTCACAGGTGGCTCGTGCTCCTCACCTCGCTGCTCGTCGTCGTGGCCGGTGTCGCAGCCATGATCGGGGTGGGCATCTCCACGCAGGAGCCGGAGGACCAGTTGGTCGGGGACTCGGCCGCGGCGTACGACATCATCGGCGATGCCGACTTCGGGGATGTCCCGACCGAGTTCATCATCCTTACTGACCCCGAAGGTCCGCTGGAGCCGGCCGCGGCCGCGGAGCTGAGTGCTGAGGTCACCGACGCCTACGCCGGCACAGCAGGGATTGCGTCCGTGGGGGAGCCGTTCCCCGGCGTCGACGGCAGCCTGGTGGTGCCCCTGGAGATGGTCGCCGACGGCGAGGGTGAGGCGGCCGAGTTCGAGCCGTCCCTCTCGGTGACGGACGGGTTGCAGGACGCTCACCCCGACCTCAAGGTCGGCCAGTTCGGCGATGCCTCGCTCAGCGCGGAGTTCGACGAGGTGCTGGGAGAGGACTTCCAGCGCGCCGAGATCTTCTCGCTGCCGGTGACGCTGGTGATCCTGCTGCTGGCCTTCGGGGCAGTGGTGGCTGCGGGGGTGCCCCTGATCCTCGGCATCGGCAGCGTCGCGGCAGCGCTCGGCCTGACCGCCCTGATCTCCACGAGCATTCTGCCCGTCGACCCCAACAGCCAGAGCCTGGTCCTGCTGATCGGTCTGGCCGTCGGGGTGGACTACTCGCTGTTCGTGCTGCGGCGGGCCCGGGAGGAACGCCGCGCCGGGGCGAGCGTGCAGGAGTCGATCTCCATCGCCGGAGCCACTGCCGGACGCGCCGTGGCGATCTCCGGTCTGACCGTGGTCGTTGCCATGTCCGGCATGCTCGTCGCCGGGGGACTGTTCACCTCGCTGGGTCTGGGCGCCATGCTGGTCATCGGGGTCGCGGTCCTCGCGGCCACCATCACCCTCCCGGCCATGCTGGCGGTGCTCGGCGACAAGGTCGACGCGATCCGGCTGCCCTTCACCCGGCGCCGCGAGGCGCGCCGGGGGACGGTCAACAGCTTCTGGGGGCGTCTGGCCCGCCGGGTGACGAAGCGTCCCCTCGCGTGGGCAGCCGTGGTCGGCACACTGCTGGTGGCCCTGGCTGTGCCGGCCTTCGGCATGAAGACCGCCCTGGGCGATGTGGAGACCCTGCCGCAGGACCTGGCGGGGGTCCAGGCCTACAACCAGTTCCACGAGGCGGTGCCCTCGGAGACCGGCATGCTGGAGGTCGTCGTCAGGGCTCCGGCCGAGGCGTCGACGCAGGTGGAGTCCGTGCTGCTGGACGCGCGAGCGGATGCGGAGTCGTACCCGCTGATCAGTGAGGCGGGTGACACGGTCAAGGTGTCGACCGACGGCACGGTCTCTGTGTGGAACCTCGGGCTCGAGGTGGACAGCAGCGACGAGCGCCTCCCAGACCTGGTCGAGGACGTCCGCAGTGACCTGCTTCCGCAGCTCAAGACCGGCCTGGACAACGTGGCCGGTGTGGAGGTGCACCTCGGCGGTGAGGCGGCCAACGTCGACCTGACCACCTGGATGGCGGACCGCCTGCCGTGGGTCGTCGGCTTCGTGCTGGTGCTGACCCTGGCCGTGATGACGATCTCGTTCGGCTCACCGATCCTGGCCCTCGCCACAGTGGGACTCAACGCGCTGTCCGTCGGCGCGGCATACGGCCTGATGACGCTGGTCTTCGGCGGCACCTGGGCCGAGGGGCTGCTGGGCTTCAACTCGACCGGTGCCATCGCGGCCTGGATCCCGCTGATGCTGTTCGTGCTGCTCTTCGGCCTGTCGATGGACTACCACATCTTCGTGACCAGCCGGGTGCGCGAGGCGCACGACGCTGGGGCCTCACCGCGTGAGGCGATCCGGCTCGGACTGGCGCGGTCGGCGGGCGTCGTGACCAGCGCGGCCGCCGTCATGGTCGGGGTGTTCGCGATCTTCGGGACCCTGTCCATGCTCGAGATGAAGCAGCTGGGTGTCGGCCTGGCTGCCGCCGTGCTCATCGACGCGACGGTCGTGCGTGGTGTGATGCTGCCTGCGGTCCTGGCGCTGCTCGGGAGGAGGGCGCACACGGGTCCGGCGTGGTTGCCGAGGCTGCACCACTGAGCCAGCCGCTCGCCGCGCAGCCGCCCTGCCCACGTGGCAGGGCGGCTGCTTGGCGCGTCGGCACGCTAGTCGAACCCGTGTGTATCTCGCGCAGTGGCTCACGCCCGCCGGGCAGTGCGCCGAGAACGGGTCAGTCGCGGCGGTCTGGCGCACCGAAACTTCCAGTTTGCGGTAGGCGCCGGTCTCGGCTTACGGGTGTGGCGAGTACTCCCACTACAGAGGCTCCTGGCAGTGCCTCCCGTGGTCGTCTTCGGAGCAGCGTGTCCTTGGCCAGGTGGTCAGCGCTCGTGCCGTGTCAACGGAGTGAGTGCTTCGGTGACCGGGCGCAGAGACTCCGCCATGAGGAGCGCCACGTCACCGTTCAAATCCGGTGTCCGCAGCCACGTCCGCAAGGTGGCAGCGAACGCTGCTTGCATGGCCCCGCCCACGGCGGCCGGCTCGGGGTGGTCGGCTTCTTTCCCGGTTCGGAGCGCGACGTAGCGGCCCACCGTGTCTGCCCAGGTCAACCACCGGACTGCGACGTCAGCCGCGAGGGCCCCGGTCTGCTGCAGTACCTGGAATCGCTGCAACCACACATCCTGGTCGTCGACAGCCTCGGCGAAGGCGTCGACGACCGCTGAGTGCACCGCCGTCATCACCGGCAGGTCCGTGGGTTGTGTCGCGAGCCGCCGGGCTAGGTGGCGGAGGTGTTCGTCGAAGGGCGCCAAGACGATGTCGCCCTTGGACCGAAAGTAGCGGAAGAGGGTGGTGCGACCGATCCCGGCCGCCGCGGCTACGTCGGTCATGGAGGTCCGGTCGAAACCTTGCTCCAGGAACAGTCGCATGGCCTGGCGCTGCACTTCTTCGGCGGACGAGACCGGCGGGCGCCCTTGTTTGGGAGTTTCGGCCCTGGCCATGCGCAGTACCCCTCTCGCGGAATGGTTTCGGTACTCAGTACCTTTACCCTAGTGTCAGGGCACCGCTCCGGCGAGGTTGGCATTCGCTGCCGGAGCACCACCAAGCCTGCCTGACCACGACGGTGCCCGCGTGGTCGAGCAGCAGGAGTAGTGACATGGCTAGGAAGCCCATCGAGAGCTTTGCGCAGGCACAGCGCATCGCCAAGCGCCGTATGCCCGGTCCCGTCTACCGAGCCCTCATCTCGGGCAACGAGAAGGGCGAGACGATGCGGGAGAACCCGGAGGCGTTCAGCCAGATCGGGTGGTTGCCGCGGGTGGCTCGGGATGCCCCCGAGGAGCAGCCGCTGGTGCGTGAGCTGGAGACCACCTCCCTGGGCATGAAGCTGTCCATGCCCGTGATGGCCGGCCCCGCGGGTGCCCAGGCCATCCACCCAGACGCCGAGGTCGCCGTTGCCAGGGCGGCGAAGGAGGCGGGAACCGCGATCGGCCTGAGCTCGTTCGCCACCAAGCCGATGGAAGAGATCGCCGCCGCCAACTCCGACTGGCTCTACCAGCTGTACTGGACCGGCAGCCGCGACGACATCCTGTACCGGATCGAGCGTGCCAAGAAGTCCGGCGCCAAGGCCCTGATCGTCACCCTCGACGCGACGGGTGGCGGGCTTGGACGGCGTGACTGGGGCAGCCCGCCGATCCCCACCCAGGTCGACCTGCAGGCGGTCTTTAAGTTCGCGCCCATGGCGCTGTCCCGCCCCGGGTGGATCACCAAGTTCCTCGCCAACGGCCAGATCCCGGACCTCACCGTCCCGAACTCGGCCAACGGGCCCGGCGCTGACCCGACGTTCGCGCAGATCTACGGCGAGCTCATGTCCACCCCAGTGCCCACGTGGAGTGACGTGCAGTGGCTCCGGGAGCAGTGGGACGGCCCGTTCGTGGTCAAGGGCCTCTACCGAGGCGAAGAAGCCAAACGCGCCGTCGACATCGGCGCCGACGCGGTTGTCGTGTCCAACCACGGCGGCAACAACCTGGACAGCACCTACCCCACCATCCGGGTCCTGCCCGCCGTCGCTCGCGCGGTCAACGGCCAGGCCGAAGTTTGGTTCGACGGAGGAATCCGGCGCGGCATGGACGTCGCCAAGGCCCTGGCCCTAGGCGCCGACATCGTTCTCGTCGGGCGGCTTTGGATCTTCGGGCTGGCTGCCGGCGGCCAGCAAGGCGTCACAGACCTGCTCGGCATGATCCGGGACGGTCTCCACTGGTCGCTGGTCGGCACCGGACACCGCTCCGTCAAGGACCTGAACCCCGACGACCTCATCGCCCCCAACGGCTTCTTCTTCGACCCCGACTCCAAGGCCACCGTGGAGGGCGCAGACCTCCGTCAGCCTTGGCGCAAGCCGGAAACCCTCGTCAGCGCCTAAACCGCACCACCTCCACAGGCCAGGCAGGCCGAGCCGATCCATGCCAGCGGATCGCTCGGGCCTGCCTGACCGGCTGGAACGGCAGAACTCTCGTCGAACTGTTGGTCGTGGACATGATCGCCTCCTGCGGGGACCTGGTCCTTGGCCCCAGCCGGTGCCTGCCGCTAGCGCGACGGGGCTCTGAACCCTTCGACGCTACGCCGCCTCAACACCGTGTCCTGTCGCGGCGCTATGACTCACTCCGGAAACTACCGACCCGCGGCAGTTCCGGACGGGGCGGCTCCCCTGACGCTATGGTCGTTGGATGAGCAGCCTGGCTCGCCGCCCTGGCGGCATGTGGAGCATGCTCGCCTGGCTGGTGGCGGGCAGCGTCATCGCCTTCTTCGGCATGTCGCTGATGACCGTTGGACTCCCAGTCTTGGCGATTGCGATTGTGGCCGCTGCTCTGAGGAACTGGAAGTGGGACCTTCCCGGGCTGCTCGCGGGCGTGAGCCTGCCGGTGCTTTGGGTCGCTTGGAAGAATCGTGGCGGGAGTGCATCACGACCCCGAGTGTGTCTGGCTGCGGCGAGCTTCTCGACCCGATGCCTTGGTTGGTCTTTGGAGTAGCAGTTCTCGCGTTCGCCGCTGCGACGTGGATGTATGGCCGCAGACACCGGCCCGCGCAGCGAACCGTGAGTTAGCGACCAGCGGCATGTCAGTGCGTTCGGACGGCCGCACTTCTTCGTAATCTCACGCCTGGTACCCATTGACAGCTCACCCACCCGGCTAGCCCACCACGAGAGACCCGTTTCGCGAGCAAAACCCAGTTGAGGCATCGCCGGGTTTTTCACGGGCACTTTAGGTGACTCTCGTCGAACTGTTGACAGGTTGGGCTCGAGACTCTAGCGTGCGACTCACAGCCACCCATACGGGGGGCGTCGAGAGGGGACTCAATGATGGCATCCATCACTGCGGGACGGATCGGTGCCTCAGCGTTGCTCGCGACTGCACTTCTCGCCACCACGGCACTTTCGGCCGAGGCGTACACTGCCGCCGGCACAGGGATCAACTGCGCTGACGGTGACTGGGCCGCCGTCGGAGGGCGGACCGAAGGCACCGTAAACGCCCAGAATCGGAGGGCATACCTGATTGACGGCCGTCAGATCGCCTACATCGTGCCGGTTCAGTACAGCGGGGTGACCTTCTGGGTGAAGACTTCCTGGGAGGACATCGCGGATTCCTCCGCGTACGGGAACATCGCGGCCTACTGGGCGGCATCCGACTGTTTCGACTGATGGCCATGAGAGGTCATCGCGCCGCCTGGTCGGCTGCGCTCCTTATGCTTCTGGGGTCGACCGCGTGCACGAGCAGCCCGGGGGAGCCCTCGGTTGGCGCTTCCTCCCCGGTTGTCGTCGAAGGTGCCGCGCCAAACGGCGACCTCGCGACGCAGCTCGGCATCGCCGACCCTCCTGAGGTGGAGGTAGTTCGCGAGACAACGCCCACCGATCACCATGAGGCCCTCTCGGCGTGCCTGCAGGATGACGGCTGGAGCGCCAAACTGCTGCCAGACGGAACGATCGAGGTCGGACCGTTTAGTCCAGAGCAGGAGGCTGCCTACAACCGCGCCTACTACGTCTGTGCGATGCAGTATCCCATGGCCGAGATCTACACGGCGGAGCTGACTCACGCACAGCACGGCATCGTCTACGAGCACCTTCGCGACAAGTTCGTTCCCTGTGTCGATGAGCTAGGCATTGAGCTGGGTGCCCTGCCGAGTCTGGAAGCGTATCTTGCTGACCCGGGCAAGGACTGGATGGGTGACGTGACCCCGCAGCTCAAGCTGGCGCTCGCGGATGGGCGGTTCGCCTATCCCAACGAGTGGTTGGTTATCTGCCCGCCGAGTCCGCCGACCGAAGTCCTGTACGGGACCGGGTAGGGGACCCGGTAAGGCCGTCGCGGTTCTCCGCCCCCTTCCTCGACGTGTATCCCTCGGCTTGTATGACTCGGCGGGCCTCCTGGTCACGGGGGCTGGCCACTAGCTAGCCTAAAGATCCACCACCCTCACGCAACCCCAGCGCCGGGGCAGGTCGATTCGCCATACCCCATCGTCGCAGCCGAGCAACTGTAAATCAACTGACTACACGCGCCACTAGAACGCATCGGATGTTCACGAGGGGAAGTCTTCCGCGACCACGGAAAGCCCGCGAAACAACTTGATGCGTATGCATGATCGCGGCCCCTTGTTTATAACTCCTTTTCAGTGCAGGGACGCTTGAGCGTTGGGAAAATCTCTTAAATCATCAACCGAACGCTGAGTTCGTAGCGCAACCCTATTGACGGCGCTGTCCCGGGTCGGCGGGCAACTCGGTCAAGCGCCCAAGAGGATGTCTATCCCGCCCGGGGGATGGGTCGCCAGCGTGGCCTCGGTTGGCATGGACGAAGCATTCTGACATCGGCGGTTGAGTGATGTCACGACCTCTGGTGCGCGGCTCCCGGGGTAGGGACTGAGCCGCGCTCGTGGTAGCCCATAGTGGGCGGAGTGACCCGCCTCCATGAGTGCAGCGATCAAGGTGCAGCGTGTCGCCGCTCCGTGCATTCACGGCAGGTCGACGACCCACCCACCGGTCATCGTGTCCAGGTCGAACCGGGAAAGCCCCTGGTAGTCCAGGGCCCACAGCTCGTCGCCGATGACGACGGTGCGGAGCGCTCCCTCGCCCCACTCATGACCCTTGGCCGAGGTGCTGATCCGCGCGTCCTGGCTGAGCGCCCCTTCGCCCACGCCCAGCGCCAGCACACCGCTGAAGAAGTCCCGCTTCTCCTCGCCATACTGCGCCACCGGAATAAAGGCCTGACCGGACGCCGGCCAGTAGGTGAAGGCCCGGTGGTCCCACTCGATCGAGGAGTAGGAGTCCGCCCATGTGAGCACCTCGGTCTGCCGCGGCGCGGCCAGGTTGCTGATGTCGAAGAGCGAGACCTGCAGGCCCTTGGTCTCGCCGGTCTTGGGGTCTGCGTCCTGGCCCACCCCGAGCAGCTGGTCGGTCCCGACCGGATGGAGGTATGCCGAGTAGCCGGGGATCTTCAGCTCACCTGCTACGCGGGGCGCTGTGGCGTCACTGGTGTCGACGAGATACAGCGGGTCCGTCTGCCGGAAGGTCACCAGGGCCGCGACGTCCGGGCTGAGGTAGCGCACCGCGCGGATCTGCTCGGTGACGCCGAGCCCGTCGACGCGGCCGGCCACGACGAGCTCGTCACCGTCCTCACGCATCATGATCAGCGACGACTCGGAGTCCTGCGAGGCCTCGCGCGGATCGGTGGTGGTCGCGACGCGGAGCACGCCGTCCTGCTCGTCGATCGCCCACTGGCTGAGCAGGAACCCGTCGACGGTCCCGGAGGCCTGGTATGTCGTGCCGCTCGGGTCGCTGATGTCGAAGGTGTGCAGGTCGGTGCGGGTCGTGGTCTGCGCGGGCCAGCTGAGGTCGCCGCCGCCCCAGCGCATCGTGTCCCACTGGTTGGTGGTGACGACGAGCCGGTCGGTCGAGGCATAGACCGTGCTGCCGGAGGCCACCAGACCTGTAGCCGACGTGGGGCTCGGGTTGCTCGAGCCGACGTCGAACGTCAGCACCGACAGGGTCGTGAGACCCGCCGGGTCGCGCGGCCGGGAGATGTCGTCACAGTCGACCAGCCGCTCCGTCGAGACGGACTGCCCCTGCGAGTCGAGGGTCTGGACGTGCGGGATCCAGTCGTCGATCGTGCTGGCGTTGATCAGGTCCCGGTTCGCCTGCTCCGCCTCCGCCTCCGCGGTCAGCGTACCGGTGGTGGGGGCCGTCTGCTGCAGACCGGGAGGCTCGGTGCGCATCACCAGCCGGATCGTGTCGTCGATCATGCGGGCCGCGACGTACGAGCCCTCGAGACGCATCGACCCGAGCGTCTGCGGAGCCGACGGGTCGCTCAGGTCGACGGTCGTCACGAGGGTGCGGCTGGGCGGGAAGGCGCTGTGGCGGTTGTCCGTGGGTGCCACCCAGCCGCCCCACTCCTGGGCGAGGACGATGAGCGTCGACCCGTTGAGCAGGAGCTCTCCGGAGTGCGTCTCGCCCTGGCGTCCGGGAAGGCTCACGGTCGCGATGACCTGCTCGCTCGCCACGTCGACGACCCGCACTCGCCCGTTCACGGCGGTGACGATGATGCGCCCGTCCGTCTTGATCAGGTCGGGCTCGTCCACCCCCTGCTCTTGGACGTTCGTGGTCGAGTGCTCGGGCGCGGCGCGCGATGCCTCTGCGACGCCGGCTGCCATGTCTCCACCATCGCCGTCGACAGCCGAGTCATCGCCGTAGTAGTAACCGCCGCCGATGCCGTAGGGACCCACCTCCTCAAGGGCGTTGGCCTGGTAGTAGGTCAGCAGCTGGTCGCAGCCACCGAACTCCTCCAGGAGCGAGGCCGGCAGCGCAGTGACGGCGCGGTGCATCGCGTCCGGGTCGCGGTCTGGCGGCGGCGCCGCTGGGGCCGCGTCCGGCGCGGTGGTGCAGGCGGCCAAGCCGGCCAGGAGCGGGACGGTGAGCAGTGCGGCGATCGGAGAACGAGGCATGGTGGCCTCCGGGGTGAGGGCGGCTGACGGCAGTGTCGCGGTTGTGACGCAACAGCTCGCGCCTCGGTTCCTTCCGGCATACGGACCGTCAGTCGGCGTGCTGGAACGTCACGTCCCCCACCGACGAGCTCAGGTCGACCATCCGAGTCGACGTGGGGTCGCTCCCCAGGCTGTTCGTCAGGTCACCGACCGAGGTGTCCAGCGTGACGTCATACGTTGCTCCATCCTGGGGGACCGACACCCTCACGTCTCCGGTACTCGACGCCGCGCGCAGCTTCTCCGGCGGCACGGTGCTGACCAGGGTGACATCACCCACCGAGCTGTGCAGGGAGAGCGACGTGCTGGCCGACTCGGCCACGACGACGTCGCCGACGCTGCTGGTGGCGGTGACCTCGCCCGCCATCGCGGTGATGCGGATGTCACCGACGTCGCTCCGTAGGGTGATGCTCGTGTCCGCCGGCACCATCACCTCCCAGTTGACGGCGCAGACCTGGATCCAGTCGATGCCCGGGCACCTCCCGGCGAGCGTGGCGGTCTCCGTGGCGGCGTCGACGCGGACCTCTGGTGTGACGAAGCTGGACTCCACCGTCGCGATCGCGCGGGGCGCCTCGTCCGCGGCGACCACCCGCACCTCGATGTCGCCGACGTCCGAGGTGACCTCCAGCACGCTGACCTCGGCTGAGAGGTCATGGGTCTGCACGTCGGTATGACGCAGCATCTCCGCCATGGCAGGGAGCGCCAGTGAGAGCACGATGAGGATCGCGATCACGGTCCCGGCGACCTGGACAGCCTTCTTGGTGGAGCGGGTCATCATGAGTAGTCCTCCGAGTGGGTGCCCTCGAGCCAGCGCAGCACCGCCAGGACGCGGCGGTGGTCCTGGTCGGTGGGTGGCAGGTCGAGCTTGCTGAAGATGGACGAGACGTTCTTCTCGACCGCGCCCTCGCCGATGAAGAGGGTTCGTGCGATGGCGGTGTTGGTGCGCCCCTCGGCCATGAGTCCAAGCACCTCGCGCTCCCGCGGCGTGAGCCGTGAGAGAGGGTCGTTGTGCCGGGCTCGGGACAGCAGCTGCAGGACGACCTCGGGATCCAGGACTGTGCCGCCGCGGGCGACCTCACCCAGGGCGTCGAGGAAGTCGGACGTGTCCGCGACCCGGTCCTTGAGTAGGTAGCCGATCCCCTTGGCGCGGCTGGCGACAAGCTCGGTCGCGTACTGCTCCTCGACATACTGGCTCAGGACGAGGACGGCCGTCTCGGGGTAGCGCGAGCGCACCTCCAGCGCGGCACGGATGCCCTCCGAGGTGAAGGTGGGCGGCATGCGAACGTCCACCACGACCAACCCGGGGCGGTGCTCGTCCACGGCGCGGAGGAAGGTCTCGGCGTCGGGGGTCGCGGCGACCACCTCGAAGTCGCCCTCACTGATCAGACGGACCAGCCCGTCGCGGAGCAGAACCGAGTCCTCGGCGAGGACCACCTTCACGGGCTCAGGCATCAGGGTTCTCTCCTCGGAGGGTGCGTACGGTGCGTTCGGGGATGGTCACCACAGCATGGGTGGGGCCACCAACCGGTGAGCTGATCTGGATGGTTCCGTCGACCGCGGCCAGACGCTGTCGCAGGCCGGCCAGGCCGGTGCCGCGAGTGGGGTCTGCACCGCCGACCCCGTCGTCGGTGACCTCAATCACGAGGCGCGGCGGTCCGTCGAGGGAGGTGCGCGTCATACGCACGCTCGTGTGGTCGGCGTGCCCGTGCTTGGCGACGTTGGTGAGCAGCTCGGAGACACAGAAGTAGGCGATGGCCTCGGTCGTCGGGTCGAGCCGGCCGACCTCGCCGGCCTCGACCTCCACCGGGACCGGCGACCGGGCCGCCAGCGCCGACACAGCGGCACTCAGGCCGCGGTCCGCGAGGATCGGTGGCGTGATCCCACGGGCGACCTGCCGCATCGCCACGATCGCCTCCTTGGACGCGACGTG
>DATGRS010000059.1:0-2665 GCA_035303365.1 Ornithinicoccus sp. | reverse complement strand
CGGCACGAGCACGATGACGAGCACTGCGGCGCCCACCAGGAGCGCAGCGACGGCACCCACCGCCCACGCGAGCCCCTTCCAGTCGGCGAGCACGTCGAACCCCCGCCAGAGGTTGGCGACGTCGTAGGCGAGGTGGAACTGCCGGTTCAGCGCGGCGGAGAATCCGATGTCCACGACCTTGAGCACGACGACGAGGGCGAGTGCGACCCCCAGCGCCACGACCGCGGCGCGGGTCCGCACGACCAGCAGCACGGCCACGAGCACCAGAGCCAGGACGGGGAGGCGCAGCAGCGCCGCGGGGGACAGCTCCGACAGCGACGCGGGCAGCGCGAGCGCGCACCAGACCAGCACGCCGGCCAGCACGCTCCAGGCGGTCGCTCGGATCCCAGGCATGGCGCCTCCCGGCTCAAGGATACGAAGGCGCTCCCGGTGCGTCCGTTCATCGATCCCCACGTTCCCGGCCTTTTGCCGCGTCGTCACGTACAACGACCGGGAGGTGTGATGACTGAGAGCCCTCGGTCGACGGTGCGGGACCGCATGAGGATGCCGCGCCGGGCCACTGGTCCGTCTCCGCGCTGGCTGCCCTGGACCCGCTCGGCCCTCGGTGTCGCGGTGCTCGTGACGCTGCTGGGGCAGCTGGGCGTCGGTCCCTTCGTCACCGCGCTCCGCGAGATCAGCGGATGGGGCCTCCTGGCCGCGCTGGTGGTGACGGTGGGGACGACGGCCTGCTGCGCCTGGCGATGGAGTGTCGTCGCAACCGGTCTGGGGGCGGGGATCCACCTGCGCGCCGCGGTCGCCGCGTACTACAGGTCACAGCTGCTCAATGCCACCCTGCCCGGCGGAGTCCTCGGCGACGTCCACCGCGCCATATGCCACGGCCGGGCAGCTCAGCAGGTGGGTAGGGGCGTCCGCTCGGTGGTCTGGGAGCGGAGCCTCGGCCAAGGGGTCCAGCTTGCGCTGACCGTGGTGGTGCTGCTGCTGCTTCGCGCGCCCGTACACGTCCCGGCCGTGATGGCACTGGTCGGCCTGGTGGCGTTCGCGATCGTTGTGGCGCTCGTGCGGATCGTCGGTCTGCTGGCCGATGACCTGCGGCTCATCCTGCGCGCTCCTGGTGCGGCGGTGGGGATCGCGCTCGCCTCGTGCCTGGCCGTCGCGGGCCACGTGGTCGTGTTCCTCGTCGCGATCGCGTCAGCAGGCGTGGAAGCGCCGGTGGCGCAGCAGGTGGTCCTGGCGTTGATCGTCCTGCTCGGGGCCACGATCCCGGCGAACATCGCCGGCTGGGGCATGCGCGAGGGGGTCGCGGCGTGGGCCTTCCAGACAGCGGGGTTCGGCGCTGGGGCGGGGATCACCGTCGCAGTCGTCTACGGGCTCCTCAGTCTGGCGTCCGTCCTGCCGGGAGTCTTCCTGTTGGTCACCCGGACGCCGGGCGCTTCCCCCGTTGAGCGCTCGCGACCAGGGCGAACTTGCGGATCCGCCCGGTGTGCAGCCACTGGCTCCATAGTCGGTGCGAGGTGAGGAGGGCCTCGAACCGGGGGCCCCCGATCTCCTCGGCGACTGCCGGTGCGTGCGCGGCCAGCTGCACGAGGAGGGCGTCGACGACTCGTCGGTGGGCGGCGGTCACGTCCTGCCGCCAGGCCGTCCTCAGTCCGGCGGCCTCGAGGTGCTCGTGCAGCTCGCGAAGGGAGATCGGCCAGACGGTCTCCCACGCGGGCATGAGGCGCCGCTCCGCCTCGGTCAGGGGGACACCCTCCTCGACCGTGCAGGCGAAGCGTCCCCCCTGCACCAGTGCTGAGCGCACTGCATGCAGCAGGGCCCGCTTGTCGCGGAAGGCGAGCATCGTCTCCAGCAGCAGCACGACGTCGAAGGGGCCTCGTGGAAGGTGCGGGACCTGACCGACCTCGTAGCGGCAGCTCAGGTCCCCAACCAAGCCACGCGCGGTCTCCACGGCCGAGGCGCTGGCATCGACACCGACGAGCTGGCACCCGAGCCGCCGAGTGATCAGGCGTCCGGGGCCTCCCGTGCCACAACACAGGTCGAGCACGGTGGTGTCGGTGGTGATCCCCGCCCGCACCGCCAGCGCGTGGATATCTCCGGCACGCATGAACCCGTGCTGGTCAACGAACTCGGCCGGCCCGTACGCAGCGCGCCGGGCGCGCCGGTAAGGGCCCGCGAGATCCCCGAGAGCACCATCAATCTCCTCGTCCCGGAAGGTCATCCCTTCGGCGGTCACGGCGAGACCGCCCGGAAGGCCCGGGCCGCCGCCCGGTGGCGCCACAACCACCAGATGTCGCGGCCGAAGGACTCGACGACGAGGAGCACGGCGACCACAAGCAGGCCGGCGATGACTGGCGACGGGAGGACTCCGGCGGAGGCGACCACAAGGATCGTGCTGGCGGCGGCGGTGGTGACCTTGCGCCAGTACCGCGGCGGAAGTTGGGCTCGAAGCCAGGGCAGGACCCACCCGGCCGCGGCAAAGACGTATCGGGCCAGGCCGATCGTCAGCACCCACCAGCCGACCGCCGGTGCGACCCACGCGCTGAGGACGAGCATGAGGAAGGCGTCCATCTCGCCGTCGAACCGCGCGCCGAAGGCCGAGGCCGTGTCCGTCGCCCGCGCCACCTGGCCGTCGACGAGGTCGAGGAACAGGGAGACGCCCGCGACCGCG
>DATGRS010000058.1:0-14719 GCA_035303365.1 Ornithinicoccus sp. | reverse complement strand
TGCTGGGCGGGCTGGAAGCCGGGTGCAGCGCGCCCGTCGGCGCGCTAGTCACCTATGACGCGGGCGACCTCGTCCTGGACGCGGTCGCGGGGGCAGCGTTCGACCGCCCGGAGCTGGCGATGGCCGGGGCCAACGCGGCGGGCGGCATACTCCGCCACCAGCTGCGCGGCAGCAGTGCCATCGAGCTCGGCCACGAGATGGCCCACTACTTCCTCTCCCGCCTGGTGGCGGGCGATGTGATCGTCCCTGACAGTCCTCGCAGCACAACACCTGGAGCGTGATCTTGTGAGCACCAGCACCGCAGCCCCCAGCGCCCCCGTCGCGGCGTCCGCGCGCGTTGCCTTCGTCGGTGCCGGGCCGGGTGATCCGGGCCTGCTCACAGTGCGCGCCCGCGACTACCTGGCCACAGCCGACGTGGTGGTGGTGGACGATCCCGAGACTGCCGAGCATCTGGGCTGGCTCCTCCGCGACGGCGTCCAGGTGGTCGAGACCGGCGCGTTCGGCGGCCAGCGGCGTTCACCGTCGGCCAGGGCCAAGCTGCTCGTGCGCGAGGCGCGCACCCTCAAGCACGCCGACGCGCTGGTGGTCCGCGTCATGGCGGGTGACCCGTGCACGTTCTCGACCCTGACCCAGGAGGCCCTCGCGTGCCGTGCGGCCGGCATCGGCTTCGAGGTCGTGCCGGGCGTCTCCACGGCATGGTCCGTGCCGGCCTACGCCGGCGTGCCGCTCACGTCCTCTGACGGCGGGGAGGTGCACATCATCGACGCGGCCGACAACCGCACCGACTGGTCTACGTCCGTGGCGGAGGAGGTCACGGTGGTCCTGCTGGGCGCACCTGACGGGCTTCGTCGCGCCCTCGCCGGCCTTCGCAAGGCGGGACGCGACCCCCAGACGCCGGTCTGCCTGACCGAGGGCGGCACCACCGTGGCGCAGCAGACCTGCGTGACCGTGCTGGACGAGGCCGAGGCACACCTGGCGGACCGGGTGTTCGCCGAGGGCGTGGTCGTCGTCGGCCGGTCCGTCGAGCTGCGTTCGCAGCTGAGCTGGTTCGAGACCAAGCCCCTCTTCGGCTGGAACGTCCTGGTGCCACGCACCCGCGACCAGGCGGGGGAGATGACGGCCCGCATCGCCTCCTACGGTGCCACCTCCAAGGTCGTCCCCACGATCAGCGTCGAACCACCGCGGACCCCCCAGCAGATGGACCGCGCCATCCGCGGGCTGGTGACCGGACGCTACGAGTGGGTCGGCTTCACCTCCGTCAACGCCGTGCGGGCGGTGCGCGAGAAGTTCACCGAGCTCGGTCTGGATGCCCGGGCGTTCGCCGGTCTCAAGGTGGCCGCGGTCGGTGGAGTGACGGCAGATGCGTTGCGCCAGTGGGGCATCGAGCCGGACCTCGTCCCGTCGACCGAGCAGTCCGCCAAGGGCCTGCTCGTGGACTGGCCGGAGTACGACGCGGTGCTCGACCCGATCAACCGCGTCTTCCTGCCCCGTGCCGACATCGCCACCGACACGCTCGTGGCGGGGCTGCTCGAGATGGGCTGGGAGGTGGACGACGTGACGGCCTACCGGACCGTCCGGGCCTCCCCGCCGCCGGCGCCGGTGCGTGATGCCATCAAGGGTGGTGCCTTCGACGCCGTGTGCTTCACCTCGTCCTCGACCGTGCGCAACCTCGTTGGCATCGCCGGCAAGCCGCACCCCAACACCGTGGTGGCCTGCATCGGCCCCGCGACGGCCAGGACCGCCGAGGAGCACGGTCTGCGGGTCGACGTCGTCGCCCCGGAGCCCAGTGCGGTGGCCCTGGTCGACGCGCTGGCGCAGCGCGGGGCCGAGCTGACCCTCGCGGCCCGGGCCGCCGGGGAGCCGTTGCGGCCCAGCCTGCGCCGCACGACCGGTCGGCGGGGTGCCGCCCGGGCCCGCGCGTGACCGCTGAGCCAGACCGGGCCACGAGCCCACGACAGGTTGCGGGCCCGGTCGAACGACCGCGCCGGCTGCGCACGAGCGCGGCCATTCGACGGCTGGTCGCAGAGACTCGGCTGTCCGCGGCCGACCTGGTGCTCCCGGTATTCGTCCGCGAGGGGATCGACGCGCCGGTCCCGATCGGGTCCATGCCGGGCGTCGTGCAGCACACGAGGGACTCATTGCGTCGCGCCGCCACGGAGGCGGTCGAGGCAGGTGTCGCGGGCCTGATGGTCTTCGGCGTCCCCTCACCCGAGCACAAGGACGCGGCAGGCTCGTGGGGGACCCGGGCGGAGGGCATACTCAACCTGGCCCTGGAGGACCTGCGGTCCGAGGTCGGCGACGCAGCGGTGGTCATGTCCGACCTGTGCCTGGACGAGTTCACCGACCACGGGCACTGCGGAGTGCTCGACGACCGCGGGCGGGTCGACAACGACGCGACGCTGGAGCGCTATGCGGAGATGGCCGTGGTGCAGGCCCGCGCGGGGGCCCACGTGGTGGGTCCCTCCGGGATGATGGACGGTCAGGTGGCCGTGGTCCGGCAGGCTTTGGATGACGCCGGGTTCCAGGACGTCGCGGTGCTGGCCTACACGGCGAAGTACGCCTCCGCGTACTACGGACCCTTCCGCGAGGCGGTCGGCTCGAGCCTGCAGGGCGACCGCGCGACCTACCAGCAGGACCCTGCCAACGCCACCGAGGCGCTCCGTGAGCTGCGTCTGGACCTGGCCGAGGGAGCCGACATGGTGATGGTCAAGCCCGCACTGCCCTACCTCGACCTGCTGCGTCAGGTCGCCGACGTGTCAGACGTCCCGGTGGCCGCCTACCAGGTATCGGGGGAGTACGCGCAGATCGAGGCCGCCGCGGCCCAGGGCTGGCTGGACCGCGACAGGACCGTGCTGGAGTCGCTGACCGCGGTCAAGCGCGCCGGCGCCCAGTTCGTGCTCACCTACTACGCCGTCCGCGCCGCGGGACTGCTCAACCGCTGATCCGCACCGTCGGCGAACGGGCCGACGGTCCGGCGCCGCCCCCAGGACGCCACGAGCCCCCGCGACAACCGTCGCGGGGGCTCGTGTGGCAGTGGACCGAGCCTCAGCCCGGTCGACGGGCTCAGGCCTGGGTGGCGTCGCCGGCGGGCGCGACGAGCTCAACGTCCAGGTGCAGCTTGATCTTCTCGGAGACCAGCACGCCGCCGCCCTCGACGGCAACGTTCCAGGTCAGGTCCCAGTCCTTGCGGTGGACCTCGGTGGTGGCCTCGAAGCCGGCGCGGGTGCCGCCCCACGGGTCGGGGGACACGCCGTTGAACTCCAGGTCGAAGGTCACCGGGCGGGTGATGCCCTTGATGGTGAGGTCACCGGACATCGAGGTCTCGGTGATCTCGGTGGAGCGGAACGTCATCGTGGGGTGGTTCTCGATGTCGAAGAAGTCGGAGGTGCGCAGGTGCTGGTCGCGGTCCTCGTTGCGGGTGTCGACGGAGTTCATCTGCACCTCGGCGGTGACCGTCGACTCGGCCAGGGTCTGGCCGACGACGACCTCGGCGTTGAACTCGTGGAAGGTGCCGCGGACCTTGGCGACCATCATGTGGCGCGCGGTAAACCCGATCTCGGTGTGGGTCGGGTCGACGGTGTAGACACCGGGCTGCAGGCTGTTGAAGACGGTCATGATGGACTCCTTGCGGTATGGCGTGGTGAGGTTTGCGGGGGTAGAACGCTTGAATATTCAACCATATTCCCGAATGGGTACGATGCATCCGCAACCACGACCTAAGCCCAGCACACCATCGGCCATTCGGCCAGTGGAGGAAGGCAATCCCGCGATGGAAGACGTTCGGTGGCTGAGCCGGGAGGAGCAGGCCTACTGGCGTGCCTACCTCCGCGGGTCGCGACTGATCGCGGTCACCCTTGACGAGGGGCTGGCCAAGCACGGCATCCGACTGTCCGAGTACGAGATCCTCTCGATGCTCTCGGAGTCTCCCGGCCAGCGCCTGCGCATGTCTGCGCTCGCGCAGCTGGTCGTGCAGTCTCGTAGCCGGCTGACCCACACCGCGACGCGGTTGGAGCGGCTCGGCTGGGTGCGTCGGCACGCGGTCCGCGAGGACCGGCGTGGTGTCGAGCTGACACTCACCCCGGAGGGTCGGGCCGTGGTGGAGGAGCTCTCCAAGGTGCACCTGGCCGACGTCCGCGAGTTCCTGGTGGACCGGCTCAGCCCCGAGGAGTTCGCCGCGCTGGGACGCGCGATGACCAAGATCGTCGATGGGATCGACCGCACAGAGGGAGAGTGCCCGGCGTGAGCTATCCCGACGAGGCCCCCGGTTCCGCCGAGCTGCTCGCCCGGGCCCGCGCCGTCATCCCCGGTGGGGTGAACTCTCCGGTCCGCGCGTTCCGCTCCGTCGGTGGCACGCCACGCTTCATGCGCTCGGCCAGCGGCCCGTGGCTCACCGACGTCGACGGCCGCCGCTACGTTGACCTCGTCAGCAGCTGGGGGCCGATGATCCTCGGGCACGCCCACCCCGAGGTGCTCGAGGTGGTGCGGGCAGCAGCCGCCGACGGCTTCAGTTTCGGGACCCCGAGCGCGCACGAGGTCGCGCTCGCCGAGGAGATCGTTGCCCGGGTGGGGCCGGTCGAGCAGGTGCGGCTGGTCAACTCCGGCACCGAGGCCACGATGAGCGCGATCCGGCTGGCCCGCGGCTTCACCGGTCGCAGCGTGGTCATCAAGTTCGCCGGGTGCTACCACGGTCACGTCGACGCGCTGCTGGCCGCGGCCGGCTCCGGCCTGGCGACCTTCGCCCTGCCGGACTCAGCCGGCGTCCCGGCCAGCGCAGCGGCCGAGACGATCGTGCTGCCCTACAACGACGAGTCAGCGCTCGCCGCCGCGTTCGCCGAGCGCGGCGCGGAGATCGCCGCGGTGATCACCGAGGCGTGCCCGGGCAACATGGGCGTGGTGCCGCCGCAGCCCGGCTACACCGAGGCGCTGCGCCGGGTGACGCGGGAGCACGGCGCCCTGCTGATCTCGGACGAGGTGATGACCGGGTTCCGCTGCAGCCCTGCCGGCTGGTTCGGGCTCGAGGGGCCGTATGCCGAGGGGTCGCCCGACCTCTTCACCTTCGGCAAGGTCATGGGCGGGGGTTTCCCGGCCGCGGCATTCGGCGGGCGGGCCGACATCATGGCGCTGCTCGCCCCGGAAGGACCCGTCTACCAAGCCGGCACGCTCTCCGGGAACCCGGTGGCCAGCGCCGCCGGCCTGGCCACGCTGCGTCTGTGCACCCCCGAGGTCTACCGCCGCCTCGACGACGTGGCGCACACCATCGCCGACGCCGTGACGACCGAGCTCCACCGGGCCGGTGTCGCGCACCGGATCCAGTGGGCCGGCTCGATGTTCAGCGTGTTCTTCCGTGAGGGTGAGGTCCGTGACTACGCCGGTGCCCAGGACCAGGACACGGCAGCGTTCGGCCGGTTCTTCCACGGCATGCTGCGCCGCGGGGTGCACCTGCCGCCGAGCGCGTTCGAGACCTGGTTCGTCTCGGCGGCCATGGACGAGGAGGCCGTCGAGGCGATCCTGTCGGCCCTGCCGGGGGCGGTCGACGACATCGGCTGACTCCGCTCCCTGGGCGGCGGCTGTGAACAGACCGGTGCGAGTTCGTCCGACGGTCGCTGCATGGGACAATCGGGGCCATGACCCCAGGTAGCCGCACCCTCGTGCACGTGGTCCGCCACGGCGAGGTCGACAACCCCGGGCGGATCCTCTACGGCCGGCTCCCGGGCTACCTGCTGTCCGAGCTGGGGCAGCAGATGGCAGTCCGCGTCGCAGAGCTGCTGAAGGGCCGTGACGTCGTCCACCTCGTGGCCTCCCCGCTGGAGCGGGCGCAGGAGACCGCCGCCCCGATCGGGAAGATCCTGGGGCTGGAGGTCGCCACGGACGACCGGCTGATCGAGGCCGGCAACAGCTTCGAGGGATCGACCGTCGGCTCGGACCCGTCCCAGCTGCTGCGCTGGAGCAACCTGCGCCGCCTGATCGACCCCAGGAAGCCGTCCTGGGGCGAGTCCTATGTCGACATCGCGGAGCGGATGAACGCCGTCGTCGACGACGCGCGTTCGGCGGCCGAGGGGCACGAGGCGGTGCTGGTCAGCCACCAGCTGCCGATCGAGACCCTCCGACGTTCCATCGAGGGGCGGCGGCTGTGGCACAACCCGCGTCAGCGGCGCTGCACGCTCGCCTCGGTGACCACGATCGCCTTCGAGGGTGAGCAGCCGGTGCAGATCGACTACGCCGAGCCGGCGCGAGACCTGCTGTCCGTCGCCGCCCCCGGGGCAGGCACGTGAGCCGGGAGATGCGCGGCGACACGATCCACGGGCAGGCGGCCCGTACCAGGTACCGCCCGCGTGCTGTGCTGACCGCCGCCCTGCTGGCCGTCCTCACCGGCCTCGCCGGGTGCGGCGACGGCGCCAACACGATCAACGAGCAGGCGCGCGACGGCAGCCAGAAGGGCTACATCGCCGGGGACGGGACGATCGAGCAGCTCGCCCCGGAGGACCGCACCATGACGATCGAGCTTGAGGGGGAGACCCTGGAGGGCGAGCCGTGGTCGTCCTCCGACGCGCGTGGTGAGGTGGTCGTCGTCAACGTGTGGGGCTCCTGGTGTGGTCCCTGCGTCGCCGAGGCGCCCGACCTGCGCGCGGTCCACGAGCACTTCTCGGAGGCCGCTGCCCCGGTGAGCTGGATCGGCGTCAACGACCGCGACAGTGCAGCGGCGGCGCTGGCGTTCGAGGAGCGCTACGAGATCCCCTACCCCTCCCTGGTGGACGACGGTGGAGCCACGCTCCTGCAGCTGCAGGGCATGGCCAACGCCCGACCCTCCACGTTGGTCCTGGATGGCGAGGGACGTCTCGCGGCGCGCGTCGCGGGACAGGTCGACGAGTCGACCCTCCGCGGCCTGGTGGAGGACGTGCTGGAGCAGTGACGGCGCGGCGTATGCCGGTGCTGACCGGGGCGGGACGGGCTCGTGAGTGAGCTCGTCCTGAGCGGACCGCTGCTGGCGGCGCTCGCCGTGGCCGCGCTCGCCGGACTGGTCAGCTTTGCGTCGCCCTGCGTGCTTCCGCTCGTTCCGGGGTTCCTCGGCTACCTGGGCGGGATGTCGCCCGAGGCGACCGCGGAGGGTGGCCGTGGGCGGCTGCTGGCCGGCACGGTGCTGTTCATCGCCGGGTTCAGCGCAGTGTTCATCACCATGAGCGTCATCGTGTCCGGTCTCGCGCTCAGCCTGCGCGAGCACCAGGGCCTGCTCCTGCGGGCCGGTGGTGTTGTCGTGATCGCGCTCGGGCTGATCATGATGCTGAACCCGACGCTCTCGTTCGGTCCCCGCTGGCGTCCTGCCGCAGGGCTGCTCGGCGCACCGCTGCTGGGCATCGTCTTCGGGCTCGGCTTCACCGCCTGCACGGGTCCGGCGCTGGCCGCGATCCAGACCCTCGGTGCGTCCCTGTCGCCCGATGCGGCAACGGTTACCCGCGGCACGGTGCTGGCGGTGGCCTACTGCCTCGGCCTGGGTCTGCCCTTCCTGCTCGTGGCGGCCGGGATGGCGTGGGTGGACCGGCTGTCGCGCTGGCTGCGCGACCGGCACCGCACGATCTCCGTGGTGGGTGGGGCGCTCCTCGTAGCACTCGGCCTGCTCATGGTGAGCGGTGTGTGGGACGGCCTGACCGCCTGGATCCAGACCCGCCTCGTCGACGGCTTCGTGACGGTCCTGTGATGACTCGCACCGAGACTCCGCACCGAGCGCAGCCACCAGTCACCCAGCCGAAGCTCGGCGGGGTGGGCTGGCTGCGCTGGATCTGGCGGCAGCTGACCAGCATGCGCACCGCCCTGATGCTGCTGATGCTCCTCGCCGTCGCAGCGGTCCCCGGGTCGATCTGGCCGCAGCGCAGCGTCGACCCCGTCCGCGTCACCGAGTACCTCCGCGAGAACCCGGCCACCGGCGCCTGGCTCGACCGGCTCGGACTCTTCGACGTCTACTCGTCCCCATGGTTCGCGGCCATCTACCTGCTGCTGATGATCTCGCTCGTCGGCTGCATCATCCCGCGGACCGGGCAGCACTGGCGCTCCCTGCGTGCCCAGCCACCGCGGACGCCGCGCAACCTCGCCCGGCTGGAGGCACACGCGAGCACCGAGGTCGCCGCCGACCCCGACGCCGTCCTGACTGCGGCTCGGGCCGTGCTCCGCAAGCGCCGGCTGCGGGTCCGTGCCGTCGAGGAGGGACGTGAGCACGAGGTGGCTGCCGAGGGCGGTTACCTGAGGGAGACCGGCAACCTCGTCTTCCACCTCTCGCTCCTCGCGGTGATCGTCTCCGTCGCCATCGGCCACCTCTGGGGGTGGCGCGCCGAGGTCATCGTCCCTGAGGGGCAGACCTTCACCAGCCAGGCGGCGCGCTACGACACGCTGGAGAAGGGCCCGTGGGTCGACGAGAACACGATCGAGCCGTTCTCGCTGCGCATCGACCAGCTCCAGGTCGAGTTCGAGACCGAGGCCGGTGGTTCGCAGTTCGGGGCTCCACGGCGCTTCGAGGCGATTGTGACGACCACCGAGGCGCCCGGCGCACCCGAGCAGCAGCAGGAGCTCGCGGTCAACAACCCGCTCCACTTCGGTTCGACGTCGGTCTTCCTGCTCGGCAACGGCTATGCCACGGTCACCACCGTCACCGATGGCAACGGCGACTCGCTCGGCACCTTCACCACACCGTTCCTGCCGCAGGACGACAACTACTCCTCGACGGGCGCGATCAAGGTGCCCGCCGCCGACCCACAGCTCGGGTTCTATGGCGCGTTCCTCCCGACGTTGCGCTTCGACGAGGAGCTGGGCCCGGTCTCGGACTTCCCCGGGTTGGCCGACCCCGGCCTGGTCCTCGGCGTCTGGGAGGGCACCCTGTTCCCGGGCGGCGCTCCGCAGTCGGTCTACACCCTGGACACCGCCCAGATGGACCAGGTGAGCACCGCGGACGGCGACCTGTCCAGACTCCTGCTGCGGCCCGGCGACTCGATCGAGCTGCCCGGCGACCGAGGCACCCTCACTTTCGACGGCGTGGTCCGGTGGGGCGGCCTGGTGATGCGCCACGATCCCGGCCGCCTGCCGGTCCTGGTCAGCTCGATCGTCCTGCTCGGTGCGCTGATCACCATGCTGACCGTGCGGCGCCGGAGGATCTTCATCCGGGTGGCGCACCGGGGCGAGGATGGCGCCGAGCCCGGCGAGCGGCATACTGGATTGACCGTCGCGGGCCTCGCCAAGGGCTCCGACCCCAACCTGCAGGCATATGTCGACGACCTCGTCGAACAGATCATCGATGCGACACCGACGAAGGACCACGCATGACTGACCAGTCCCTGGCACAGGCCTCCGACATCGCGGTGTGGGTGACCATGCTGCTGCTGACCCTGGCGATGCTGTCGTTCGCCGCTCACCTGGCGGTCACCGGATCAGAGAGGGAGCGCACCAAGGGTGTCCTTCAGCGCGGCGCGGGCGGCCTCGCGGCGGACTCCCGTGAGCAGGCGGTGAGCGTCCCCGCGGGAGCCGACTCTGGCGGCTCCGGATCCGGTGTGGCGGTGCTGGACGCCGTTGCGCCGCCAGCCGCTCCGACCCGTCGCTGGGGGGTGGTCGGGCTCCAGGTCACCTGGCTGGCGACCTTCGCGCTGATCGCGGCAGTGGCCCTGCGCGGGCTGTCCGTGGACCGCGCCCCGCTGGGGAACATGTACGAGTTCGCCCTGGTCGCCGCCATGTTCACGCTGGTCGTCTACTCCCTGTGGAGCCTACGCGAGGACCGCCTCTGGCTGGGCATGTTCGTCACCCTGCCGGTGCTTCTCATCCTGGGCCTGGCGATGGTGTCGTGGTACACCGAGGCCTCGCAGCTGATGCCGTCGCTCAACTCGATCTGGCTGTGGATCCACGTGAGCGTCGCGACGCTCTCCGTGGCGTTGTTCACGATCGGCGCGGTGCTGGCACTCCTCTACCTGGCCAAGGACCGCGCGGAGACGAAGGGACAGGTGCCCGGCTGGCTCGCAGCCCTGCCGGCCCCGCGGGCGCTCGAGCGGATCACCTACGGCATCCACATCGTCGCGTTCCCGCTGTGGACCTTCACGCTCATCGCCGGCGCGATCTGGGCGGAGCAGGCGTGGGGCCGCTACTGGGGTTGGGACCCCAAGGAGGTCTGGACCTTCGTGATCTGGGTCGCCTACGCGGCCTACCTGCACGCGCGGGCCACCTCCGGCTGGACGGTACGCAAGGCCACCTGGCTGGCCGTCGTCGGCTTCGCCTGCGTGCTCATCAACTACGGCGTCGTCAACCTGTTCTTCGTCGGTTGGCACTCCTACTCGGGGGTCTGAGCTCGTGCTGAAGTACACCGTCTACCGGCTGGCCTTCTTCCTGGTCGCGCTGCTGATCCTGCTGCTGGTGGGGCTGCACCCGATCTGGGCGGTGGTGTTCGCCGCCCTCTTCTCGATGGTGACCTCGCTCTTCCTGCTCGTGGGACCGCGCGAGGAGGCGGCCCGCGACATCGAGGCGAAGCTCGAGAAGTCACGGTCCCGCCGGGCCGAGAAGCTGTCCGCGCAGCGCACGGACGAGGACGACGAGGACGCTGAGGCCTCCGACCGCTGACCTGCTACAGCACCAGACCGAGGGTGAGCAGCGCGGCGTATCCCAACTGGTAGAGCCCGGTGCCCCCGATGACCGGCACCAGGTCGCGGCCCAGCGCACCACGCACCACCGGACGGGCAGCGAGCACCGCGAGCGGGGCAGCCGCCAGAGCCAGCAGGGCCCAGGGGTGCCGTAGGCCGGCCAGCAGCGCCATGAGCAGCGGGAGGGCGAGCAGCGCGACATACAGCATCCGGGTGCGTCGGTCGCCCAGCCGCACCGCGAGCGTGCGCTTGCCCGTGGCCGAGTCACCCGGGATGTCGCGCAGGTTGTTGACCACGAGGATCGCGCAGGCGATCGCGCCGACGCCGACCGCGCCCGCCCAGGAGGCGAGATCGAGCGCCTTGGCCTGCGTCCACGTCGTGCCGAGCACCGCAACCAGGCCGAAGAAGACGAAGACCATCACCTCGCCGAGGCCGCGGTAGCCGTAGGGGTTGTCCCCGCCGGTGTAGCGCCAGGCAGCGACGATCGCGGCGCCGCCGACCAGCAGCAGGATCCAGCTGCCCGACAGCGCCACCAGCGCGAGGCCGCAGAGTGCCGCGAAGCCGAACCAGAGGAACGCCATGGTCTTGACGTTGACGGGGTCGGCCAGGCGCTGCCCCACCAGCCGGATCGGACCGACGCGGTCCTCGTCGGTGCCGCGGATCCCGTCCGAGTAGTCGTTGGCGTAGTTCACCCCGATCTGCAGGCCGACCGACACGAGCAGCGCCAGGAGCCCCAGGCCGAGGTCGCCGCGGCCGAGTGCGTAGGCGGAGCCGGTGCCCACAGCGACCGGTGCCACGGCGGCAGGAAGGGTCCGAGGTCGCGCACCGGCAACCCACTGGTTGAGAGTGGCCACCGGGTCAGATGCCGCGCAGGAAGTCGGGGTCGTCGTCCGGCCCGCGGGGGCCGCGGGGCCGTGGTTGCTGCCGCGGCTGGAGGATGCCGCGGGGACGCCCTGCGATGAGCCAGCTGATCCCGCCGGCGAGTGGCACCAGCAGCGCAACCACCAGCCAGACCAGCTTGGGGAGCCCACGCACGCGGTCCTCGTCGGTCTGGACCACGTCCACGACGCAGTAGACGGTGAAGGCCAGCACCGCGATGGACAGCACCACCCTCAGCACGACGGGTCTCCCTCCGGATTCAGTTCAGTCCGCGGATGTGCGGTAAGGACCCATTGTGCCACTGCTGACTGCACACCGGTCCCGCAGCAGCACCCGGTCCGGCTTGCCCGACGGCAGCAGTGGCAGCCGGTCGAGCCACAGCACCTGCCGGGGCAGGGCGTATGCCGGCAAGGCACCGCGCAGGGCGTCCCGCACCTGGTCCACCGTCAGGCCCGCTCCATGCTCCGGGTCTGTCCTGGGGACGAGCACCGCCGCCACCCGCTGACCCCACTCGGGGTCGTCGACGCCGAGGACCACCACCTCACGAACGCCCGGGAGCTGGAGCAGTGCCTCCTCGACCGGGCGGGGGGCCACCTTGAAGCCGCCGGTGTTGATGACGTCGTCGACCCGGCCCAGGAGCCGGAGCCGCCCCTGCCCGTCCAGCTCGCCCAGGTCGTCGGTGCGGAACCAGCGTCGCCCGTCGTCATCGGCGCTGAACCGCTGACCGGTCAGCCCGTCGTCGCCGACGTAACCGTCCGCCACCACCGGGCCACCGAGCAGGACCTGCCCGGCGTCCAGCCGCACGCTCACTCCGGTCAGGGGCGTGCCGTCATACACACACCCGCCCGCGGTCTCCGTCATGCCATAGGTGCGGTGGATCCGGACCCCCGCGGCCGTGGCGCGCGACAGGACGGGTGCGGGGAGCGCAGCGCCACCGACGAGCACGGCGTCGAAGGTGCTGAGCGCCTCGAGCGCCGCCGGGTCCTCGACCAGGCGGACTACCTGGGTCGGCACGAGCGACACGAACCGCGGTCCGTGGGCCATCCGGGCCGCCGCGGAGACGAAGCGACCCGGCGTGAACGTGCCCTCCAGGCGCGTGGGCACCGTGCCGGCCAGTGCCGAGCGGACGACGACCTGCCAGCCCGCAACATGGTCGGGCGGCAGCGTGAGCAGCCACTGGCCCGGCCCGCCGACTCGCTGCGCGGTGGCCTCGGCCGACGCCCGGAGCGCTGCGGCGGAGAGCGACACCCGCTTCGGCTGGCCGGTGGAACCAGAGGTGGTCAGCACGACGCCGTCGCCGCCGAGGGCCCGCTCGGCGAGCCGGATCAGCTCGGCGACCGACGCCGGAGCGGAGGGGAGCAGGATCACCGGCACGTCCCGAGGTTAAGCCGTGGAAGAGACGTGGGCCGGACCCCGGTCAGGGTCCGGCCCACGTGCCTGCCTCACGGCTGGTCAGTTGAAGCTCTCGTTCATGTCGACGTACCACTCGCCGTCGATCTTCTTGAGCGTGATGACGTCGTCGCCCATCCCCTCGGCGAACAACGCCGAGAAGTTGTCCTTGTCGACGACGGCCGTGTCGCCGTCCACGTCCGAACCCTTGATCTGCATGGACTCGATGATCGCGGCGGTCTCCGAGTCGAAGATCGCAGCGGCCTGCGTCGGGAACGTGGCCGTGCAGATGGCGTAGTCGGACTCGCTGTCCTTCATCGGACCCTCGGAGTTGAGGTCGAGCATCAGGTCGCAGACCTCTTCCTCGGCGTTCACGAAGGCCACCAGCCACTCCTTGGCCAGGTCGGCGGCGGCCTGCCCGTCCTCGCCGCCCTCGGCCTCGCCGTCCGAGGTCTCATCGTCGCCGGTGCTCTCCGCCGCATCCTCGGTGGTGGGCTCCTCGGTCGTCTCCTCGGCCTCGGTGGTGGGCTCCTCCGACGTGCTCTCCTCAGTGGTGCTGGGTGCGTCCACCACCTCCGGGTCATCTCCGCCGCAGGCCGACAGCAGCAGGGCCGGCACAGCCAGAGCGGTCACGAGTGCACGTCGCATTGGGGTCCTCACGTCATGTGCTGATCAGGAAAGTCCGGCACAAGTCTCCCACGCCGTGGGGCAGCCACTGCGGCTCGGGCCTAGAAGTACCAGGGGAACGGGCCCCAGTCAGGCTCCCGGCGCTCCAGGAACGCGTCCCTGCCCTCGACCGCCTCGTCGGTCATGTAGGCCAGTCGGGTGGCCTCGCCGGCGAAGACCTGCTGGCCCATGAGCCCGTCATCGACCTGGTTGAAGGCGAACTTCAGCATCCGCTGAGCCGTGGGGGACTTGCCCATGATCTCTGCGGCCACGACCAGCGACTCCCGCTCCAGCTCGGTGTGGTCGACGACGAGGTTGACCGCGCCCATCGCGTGCATCTGCTCCGCGTCGTAGGTCCGCCCCAGGAAGAAGATCTCCCGGGCGAACTTCTGTCCCACCATGCGGGCGAGGTAGGCCGAGCCGTAGCCGGCGTCGAAGCTGCCCACGTCGGCGTCGGTCTGCTTGAAGCGCGCGTGCTCGCGGGAGGCGATGGTCAGGTCGCAGACGACGTGCAGCGAGTGGCCCCCGCCGGCGGCCCACCCGTTGACGACCGCGATGACGACCTTGGGCATGGTGCGGATCAGCCGCTGGACCTCCAGGATGTGCAGCCGGCCACCGGCCGCCCGGACCCGCGCCTCGTCGACGGTGTCCGCGGTCTCCCCCTCGGCGTACTGGTAGCCGGAGCGCCCCCGGATGCGCTGGTCGCCGCCGGAGCAGAACGCGTGCCCACCGTCCTTGGGGCTCGGTCCGTTGCCGGTGAGCAGGACGACGCCTACGTCGGGGGTCATCCTCGCGTGGTCGAGTGCCCGGTAGAGCTCGTCGACGGTGTGCGGCCGGAACGCGTTGCGCACCTCCGGCCGGTCGAACGCGATCCGCACCGTCCCGCCCGCCGGGCCCGGCAGCGTGCACCGGTGGTACGTGAGGTCGGTCAGGTCCCAGCCGGGCACCTGCTCCCACACCTCGGGGTCGAAGATCTCCGACACGAAGGACTTCGCCGGCCCGGGTTCGCTCGCAGCAGTCACGACCGCGAGGATAGGCCCGTGCCCCTACCTGCCGTCCCGCCGGTGAGCCCGGCGACGGCGGCGGCCCGGCTCGTCGTCGAGGTGCTCGTCGCGGCCGGGGTGCGGCACGCCGTCCTGTGCCCGGGCTCGCGCAGCGCGCCCCTGGCCTACGCGCTCGCG
>DATGRS010000057.1:0-24604 GCA_035303365.1 Ornithinicoccus sp. | reverse complement strand
ACGACCAGCACGAAGATCGTGCCCAGGATGAACATCGGCTCGGACAGCGGGATCCGCAGCACCGCCGGCAGGTCGTGGATCGCCGGAGCCTGTGCCAGCACCGCGAGGCGCTGGCTGAGCAGGACGTAGACCACGGCTCCGGCCACGGCGCCCCAGCGGGAGCCGACGCCGCCCAGCACCACCATCAGCAGCAGCGAGATGGTGAGCTCGGCACTGAGGATGTGCGGCACCGCGCCGGAGTTGAGCAGCAGGTGCACCATGCCCATCCCCATCGCGATCACCGAGGCAACCACGAAGATGGCCAGCTTGACCAGGAACGGCCGCATGCCCAGGACCCGCACGCGCAGCTCGTTCTCGCGCACCGCCTCCGCGACGTGGCCGGCGCGACTGCGCTGCACCCAGGTCACGATGACGAAGGAGACCACCAGCGCGGCCAGGGCGACCCAGTAGAGGTTGCGGGTGTCGGCGACCCCGACCAGCCAGTCGGGGACGTAGTCGGTCGGCAGTCGCAGCCCCTCCTCACCACCGGTCAGGCGGCCCGGGTCCTTCCGCACCAGCACGAACCCGGCCTGGGCGAAGGCCAGCGTGACCATCGCGAACGGTATGCCGCTGACCTGCAGTGACACCGCTCCGAGGAGGGTGGACAGGAGTATGCCGGCCACGATCACCAGGACTGCCGCCGGCACGATGCCCAGCTCGAGCTCCTCCATCACGATGCCCAGGCCATAGGCACCCAGTCCGAAGTACAGCGCATGCCCGAAGGACAGCAGTCCGGCCACCCCGAACAGCAGGTGGTAGGAGAGCGCGAGAGCCGCCATCACCATCGCCAGGGCCAGCAGGTGCAACGTGCCCGGTGTGTACGTCGGCCCGGGCAGCACGCCGGGCAGCGACAGGTTGAGCAGCGGCAGGCAGGCGAGCAGCACCACGAGGCCGACCGGAAAGATCAGGCCGATGAGGCGTGCCTTCACGTCAGCCTCTGGCTCCACCTCCCGGGTCCTGTCCGCCTCCGGACGCTGGGTGTCGACGGCGGTCATACGATCTTCCTCCCCATCAGGCCGGAGGGCCGGGTCAGGAGCACCACGGCCAGCAGCAGGACGACGGCGAAATCGCCGGTGCCGCCCAGGTAGAAGTTGGCGAACTGCTGCAGCAGGGCGACCGTGACGGATGCCAGGGCGGCTCCGACCAGTGAGCCGAGGCCACCGATGACGGTGACGATGAAGGCGAAGATCAGCAGCGTCTGGCCCAGCAGGGGCGAGACGTAGCCGAAGTAGTGCGAGGCCAGCACCCCACCGAGGCCGGCGGCGGCACCGCCGATCGTGAAGACCAGCGTGAAGGCGGTGCGCACGTCGATGCCCAGGGCGGTGACCATCGACCGGTTCTCGACCCCGGCGCGGATGATCATGCCGTAGCGGGTGTGCTTGAGGAAGAGGACGATCGAGGCGAGGACGGCGACGGCGGCGATGATGACGACGAACCGGTCGTTCGGCACGTTGGCGCCAGCGATCATCGTGGTGTCGCCCAGCCACTCCGGTCCGCTGATGAACCGCGGGTCGGTGCCCCAGATGCCGTCGAAGAGCGCGACCGCCGCGAGGGCCAGACCGACCGTGACGAGCACCTGTTCGATGTGCCGGTTGTAGAGCTTCTGCACCAGGACCCGCTCGGTCGCCGCGGCGAAGACCGCCCCCGCCAGGGCACCGACCAGCAGCGAGACGGCGAAGCCGGTCCACGTCGTGGCGCCGAGCCGCTGGGAGATCTCGAAGCCGAGGAAGGCACCGAGGGACAGGAAGACGCCGTGGGCGAAGTTCAGCACGCCCATCAGGCCGTAGATGAGGGACAGACCGCACGCGACGAGGAAGTAGATGGCGCCCAGGCCAACCCCGGTGATCGCCAGGAGGATCACGGTGCTCATATGACTCCCTCCGATCCGGTGGACACGCCGAGCAGGCGCTGTGTCAGCTCGGCGTCGTTGAGGAACTCGGCGGCGGGTCCGTGGTGGACGCTGCGGCCGCCGGTGAGGACGACTGCGTGGTGGGCGAGCTCGCGCACCACCTGCAGGTTCTGCTCCACGAGAAGGACCGGCACGACCTCCGCGGCGCGGGCCAGCACCCGGCCGACCTCCTGCACCAGGCGAGGAGCGAGTCCCTTGGTCGGCTCGTCGACCAGGAGCACGCGGTTGTCGTTGAGCAGGGCCCGCGCCAGCGACACCATCTGCTGCTGTCCGCCGGACAGGGTCCCGGCCGACTGGCTGGCCCGCTCCCGCAGCTCGGGGAAGAGCTCGTAGACCAGGCCGTAGCGGTGCTCGCTGCCCTTGCGCTCGGCGATGCGGAGGTTCTCGCTGACCGTCAGCCCGGAGAAGACCTCGCGGTCCTCCGGCACGTAGCCGACGCCGAGGCCGGCGACCTTGTGGGTGGGCAGACTCGCGATGTCCTGCCCGTCGAGCGTGATGGTCCCGGAGCGACCGATGAGGCCCATGATGGCCTTGATCGTCGAGGTCTTGCCCACGCCGTTGCGCCCCAGCAGCGCGGTCACGCCGGTCGCCGCGACGTCGAGGTCGACGTGCTCCACCACCTGCTGCTCAGCGACGAAACCCTTCAGGCCGCGGACCGACAGAACTGCCGCGGGCACTTCCGTGGTGGCCCCCGCGGGACCTGCACCGGTCCCGGGAGCGGTAGCGGGCGTCATACGGACTCTCCGAGATAGGCGCTCTGGACGGTGGGGTTTGCCATGACTGCCTCCGGGGTGTCGATCGCCAGGAGGTGGCCGAAGTGGAGGACGGCGACGCGCTCGACGAGGCCGAGCAGCACCTCCATGTGGTGCTCGACCATCAGCACCGTGCAGCCGTAGTCGGTGTGCAGCCGCCGGATCACCTCGGTGAGTCCCGCGACGTCACCGGAGGCCACGCCGGCCATCGGCTCGTCGAGCAGCACGACCGACGGGTCGGTGGCCAGGAGCATGGCGATCTCGAGCTTGCGCTTGTCCCCGTGCGGCAGGTCACCGGCCCGGTGCGACAGCCGGTCACCCAGCCCCACCTCGCCGAGCAGGTCACGGGCCCGGGAGCTGGCCGCGTCACCGCGCCGCGGGAACGTGAACAGGGACAGCGCTCGCCCCTCGCTCACCTGGGCGGCCAGGCGCACGTTCTCCTCGACGGACAGCGCCGGGAAGACCGAGGACGTCTGGAACGTCCGCCCCAGGCCGGCGACCGCGCGCTGCGTGACGGACCGTCCCGTGACGTCGCGTCCGTCCAGCAGCACGCGGCCGCTGGTCGGGGCCATCACGCCGGAGACCAGGTTGAACAGCGTCGTCTTTCCGGCCCCGTTAGGGCCGATGACGCCGACGATCTGGCCGGCCGGCACGCTGAAGGTGATGTCTTCCAGGATCTGTGCCCCGCCGATGCGCAGGGACAGGTCCCGGACCTCCAGCGCGGGAGCGGCGGAGGCCGCTCCCGCGCCGGAACGGGACTGCGTGGCCGTCACTTGCCGGACGCCTCCGGCGGTGCGACATCGGCGGCCGGGACCACGTCGATCAGCTCGGGCTTCCAGCTGTCGCCGTCCTTGACGAGCTTGGCCGTGTACATGTCCTGGATCAGGGCGTGGTCGCCCTCGCGGATCGTGTACTCACCCTTGGGGCCGTCGAACGTCCAGCCCTCGAGCGCGTCGATCATGGCGTTGACGTCGTCGTCACCCTCGGTCAGCGCGTGGACGATCATCTGGCCGGCCACGAAACCGTCCGGCGTGAAGAGGTCGGGGGTGCCACCGGCCTCTTCGACGGCCTCGACCATCGTGGTGTTGATCTCGGTGTCCGGGGCGCCCGGGAAGTAGTGGTTCAGGAAGCTGATGTGCTCGGCCACCGGACCATACGCGTCGAAGGTGACCGAGTCACCCAGGCCGGTCACGACCGGTGCGACGTCGAAGACGTTCTGCTGCTGCAGCGACTCCCACATGCTTCCGGAGGTGGCCCCGGCCCATGCCACGAAGATCATGTCCGGGTCGGCGTCCACCAGCTGGGCGGCGAACGGCGTGAACTCGGTGGCGTCCTCGGGGACCAGCACGCTGGTGACGTCGGCGCCCTCGGCACCCAGGACCGCGTCGACGGCGGCCAGGTTGCCCTGCCCGAACGCGTTGTCCTGGGCGAAGACGAGGACCTTCTGCGCGTCACCGTCGAGGAAGGCGCCTGCGGTGGCGACGTCCTGCAGGCTCTGCCGGCCGGAGCGGAAGGTGTAGTCGTTCACACCGGTGACGGCGTCGGTGGCGGCCGGACCGGAGATGTAGAGGATCTCGTTCTGCTCGGCCTGCTCGGCCATCGCGACCGCGATGCCGGAGACGATGGTGCCGGCCAGGATCTGGTAGTCCTGCCCGATGAGGTCCTTGGCGGCGGCGACCGCGGTGTCAGGCACACCGGTGTCGTCGCGGTAGGTGATCTCGATCTCCCGGCCGTCGATCGCGCCGGTGCCGTCGGTGGCGTAGTCGATGCCCGCCTCGAGGCCCTGCTTGTACTGCGCGCCGTAAGCGGCCAGCGGGCCGGTCTCTGAGTAGATGATGCCGACCTGGTAGGGGTCGCCACCGGCCTCCGCGGGGGCGCTGGCGGTGCTGTCGCCGTTGTCGGGGCTGTTGTCGTCGTTGTTGCTGGTGTCGTCATCGGCGGACGGGGCGCACGCTGCCAGCGCCAAGACCGCGGCCACTGACAGGGCCATGAGGGACGAGCGGGACATCGAGCACTCCTTTGTGTGACTGCTGTGGTGGTGCCAACCTGAAAGGTGATTCAGGTTTCGGGCTCAAGGTAATCACCGCGCACGGTGAAGTCAACGACAGCCAGGTCACGATGTGGTTACGGTGTCGTTTGCGCAGTTCAACCTGCCCCGGAGACTGCGTATGGCGTGGCGCCGGGTGGTCGCTCGCGTCGAGTGGGCGGGGCTACCGCTGCGGGATCAGCGGCACCAGCTCGGCATACAGCGCGGCACTGGCGGCCCCGATGATGCCGCCGGGCGGCACCGTCCGCGCGTCATACGCATCGCCGGCGAAAGTTCCCAGATACGCGCCGCTCTCCCCCAGGAGCAACGAGCCCGGCGCGTGGTCCCAGGGCTGCCGGCCCTTGTAGACGATGTAGTCCGCCGCGCCCTGCACCAGCATCGGGTAGTCGACGGCGCAGCAGATCCACGTCAGCTCCATCGGTGGCAGGCTGCCCAGGCTCCGGCCGATCCACCGTCGGTGCGAGGTGACGCCGCGGGGTGCCTGCGGGTCGGCCACCGGTGGGCGGGTCAGCCGCACGCCGTTGCGGAAGGCCCCCGAGCCGCGCTCCGCCACATAGGCGACCTCGTGCTGCGGCTGCCAGATCCAGCTCCGCACGACGTCCGGCCCCTGCAGCTCGGCCACCATCACCCCGTGGTCCTTGGAGCCGTTGACGAAGTTCTTGGTGCCGTCGATCGGGTCCACCGTGAACGCGTGGGGCGCGGCGGCATACGTCTCCAGCAGCAGCGGGTCGAGCGCGAAGGACTCCTCGCCCAGGACGGCCGCGTCCGGGTAGGCCTCCAGCAGACGCTTGGTGATCAGCACCTCGGCCTCGCGGTCGGCGACGGTCACCAGGTCGCCGGGGTTCTTCTCGGCGATCTGGTGGTCTGCGAGTGCCCGGAACCGGGGGTTGATGACCTCCTCGGCCACCTCCTGCAGCACCGCGAGTATGCCGTCCGTGTCCACGGCGCAAACCTATCCCGGGCGTCCGGACGGTGATCAGTCAGGCGTCGTCGTCGGACAGTGCCCGCCGGTGCATCGCGGCCAGGCGCGGGTAGTGCCCGATCGACTCGCGCAGCCCAGCACGCTCCTCGTCGGTGAGCTCCCGACGCACCTTGGCCGGCACGCCCGCGACCAGCGAGCCCGGCGGCACCTGCGTGCCCTCCAGTACGACAGCGCCAGCCGCAACCATCGAGCCGGCACCGATGACCGCGCCGTTGAGCACGACCGCGCCCATCCCGATCACCGTGCCGTCCCCCACCGTGCAGCCGTGCAGGACGGCCGCGTGGCCGATGGAGACGTCGTCGCCGACGACGGCGGGTGAGCCCGGGTCGGCGTGGATGACGGCGTTGTCCTGGAGGTTCGAGCGCTCGCCGAAGGTGATGGTGGCGCAGTCGCCCCGGACGGACGCGCCATACCAGATGCTCGACCCCGCACCGATGGTCACACTGCCCGAGACCACGCTCAGCGGTGCGAGCCAGGCGTCGGGGTGCACTTCCGGCATACGCTCACCGAGCGGGATGACGAGGCCGCGGGCGGAGGCGTCGCTCATCTGGCCCGCTCCAGCACCGAGAAGTAGTTCGCGACCGCCACCCCACCCATGTTGAAGACCCCGGCGAGCTCCGCCCCGGGCAGCTGCATGTCGCCTGCCTCACCGGTGAGCTGCATGGCCGCCATGATGTGCTGGCTGACGCCCGTCGCGCCGATGGGGTGGCCCTTGGACTTCAGGCCCCCGGAGAGGTTGACCGGCAGGTCACCGCCGCGGGTGGTGCGGCCGCTCTCCACGGCGGTCGCTCCCTTGCCCGGCTCGGCCAGACCGAAGGCCTCGTACTCGAGCAGCTCGGCGATGGTGAAGCAGTCGTGGGTCTCCAGCAGTGACAGGTCCTCCAGGGTGGTCCCCGCCTCGGTCATCGCAATGCCGAAGGCCTCCCGGGCCCCCGCGAGCTCCAGCACGTCACCGCGGCGGCTCAGCGGCAGGTAGTCGTTGGCGTGGGCCCGCCCGCGGAAGGAGACGGCACGCGGCGCGCTGGGCACCAGGTCGGCCGACGTGACGACCAGTGCGACGGCGCCGTCCGACACCAGGGAGCAGTCGGTGCGGCGCAGCGGTCCCGCAACCAGGGGGTTCCGCTCGGAGACGGTGTTGCAGAAGTCGAAGCCGAGGTCTCGCCGCAGGTGGGCATAGGGGTTGGCGACGCCGTGCTCGTGGTTCTTGGCGGCGATCCGGGCCAGGGTGTCGGCGTGATCGCCATACCGGTCGAAGTACTCCTGCGCGACCTGGCCGAAGATCGCGGCGAAGCTTCCCGCCTGCTCCTCCTCCATGCGGTATGACGCGTGGAGCAGGGCGTCGTTCACGGCCTCCGGGGCGGAGGCAGTCATCTTCTCCGCGCCGGCGACGAGAGCCACCCTCCCCCGCCCGGACTGGATGAAGTCGAGCGCGGCGTAGAGCGCCGCCGAGCCGGTCGCGCACGCGTTCTCCAGGTGGACCGCCGGCACACGGCCCAGGGAGGGCTGCCCCACGCCGACCAGGCCACCCTCGAAGCCCTGCGCCGAGAAGCCGGCGTTGAAGACCCCGACGAAGACGCCGTCGACGTCACCGGCCTCCACCTCGGCGTGCTCGAGCGCGCTGACGGTGACTCCTGCCAGCAGCGTCTCGACATCGGGCTCTGCAAGCTTGCCGAACTGCCCGTGGGCCCAGCCGGTGATCACCGGTGCTGCCGTCATGACATCCTCCTCTGTGCACGGTTCACCCGAGCGTAGCCACCCCGGCTCGGAGCACCAGCCGGGGTTCGATCTGCCAGTGTCTGAGGGATGGAGAGCCCACCGGCTGCACACACGCTGCGGAAGGTGGTCCGCGCCGGTATCGTCGTCGCGATCTCGCTGACGGTGGTGATCGCGGTGGCCTGGACCTTCCAACGCTCGCTCATCTATCTGCCCGACCGGTCGGCGCCACCTCCGGTCGCCGAGCTCCTGCCCCACGGCCGGGACCTGACCCTGGCCACCACGGACGAGCTGGAGCTGCACGCCTGGTTCGTGCCGGCGGCACCGGAGGCCGACCGCGAGCTCGCCGTGCTCTACGCGCCGGGTAACGGCGGGAACCGGGCGAATCGCGCCACCATCGCCGCTGAGCTGTCGTCCCGTGGGTTCTCCGTGCTGCTGATGGACTACCGCGGGTATGGCGGCAATCCGGGCAGCCCGTCGGAGGACGGTCTGGCTGCCGACGCGGAAGCGGCGGTCCGCACACTGGAGCAGGAGGGCTACCCGCCCGAGCGCACGATCTACTTCGGGGAGTCGCTGGGCGGCGGGGTGGTGGCTCGCCTGCAGGCCAGCCATCCCCCCGCCGCGGTGCTCCTACGCTCGCCGTTCACCGACCTGGCCGCGGTGGGGGCGCACCACTACCCGTTCCTGCCGGTCGGCTGGCTGCTCCGTGACCGCTTCCCCGTGGTTGAGCACCTCTCTGCCAGCCTCGTCCCCGTCACGGTCGTCTATGGCACCGCTGACTCCGTGGTGCCGACCGAGCAGAGCGCACAGGTAGCCGACTCGGCCGGGAACCTCGTCGAGGAGGTCCGCCTGGAGGGAGTGGACCACAACGATCCGGAGATGGTGGGCCCACCCGTCGCCGATGCGCTGGCCCGGCTGGCCGACTCGCTCCCCGGAGACTGACCTGCGCACCGACGTGCCGTCATACGCCGGTGTGGATAGTGTGTGGGACGTCACACAGTGGGCGGATGGAAGGCAGGGCGATGGCTCCCAGGGGCACGGCATTCCTGGGGTGGCCAGTGCTCCGGCAGCTGGCCACCGGCGACCTGCTGGGACGCGGCTCGGCGGTGACGTCACGCCGCACGCGGCAGATCGAGCCGCGCACCTCGACCGCGGACCGCGTGGTCCAGAGCGTCTGCCCCTACTGTGCGGTGGGCTGCGGCCAACGGGTCTTCGTCAAGGACGAGAAGGTCGTCCAGATCGAGGGCGACGGTGACTCGCCCATCAGCCGCGGACGACTGTGCCCGAAGGGCGCCGCGAGCGAGCAGCTCGTCAACTCCCCGACACGGCAGACGCACGTCCTCTACCGGGCGCCCGGTGCCACCCAGTACCAGCGGATGGATCGGGACGTAGCGCTGGACATGGTCGCCGACCGGTTCGTGGCGAGCCGGGCCAACACCTGGCAGGACCTTGATGAGAAGGGCCGGCGACTGCGCCGCACGATGGGCATCGCCTCGCTGGGGGGAGCGACCCTGGACAACGAGGAGAACTACCTCATCAAGAAGCTGTTCACCGCCGCCGGGGCGATCCAGATCGAGAACCAGGCCCGCATATGACACAGCTCCACGGTTCCCAGTCTGGGAGCCTCGTTCGGCCGCGGCGGCGCCACGCAGTACCTGCAGGACATGGCGAACGCGGACTGCATCATCATCCAGGGCTCCAACATGGCCGAGTGCCACCCGGTGGGCTTCCAGTGGGTGGCGGAGGCGAAGGCGCGCGGCGCACGGGTGATCCACGTCGACCCGCGGTTCACCCGCACGTCCGCCTTCGCCGACCTGCACGTCCCGATCCGTGCCGGCACCGACGTCGTCCTCCTCGGAGCGCTGATCAACCACGTCTTGACCAACGACCTGTACTTCCGTGACTACGTGGTCGCCTACACCAACGCGGCGACGCTGATCCACGAGGAGTTCCTCGACACCGAGGACCTGGACGGGGTCTTCTCCGGCTTCGACCCGGAGACCGGCACCTACGACAACTCGTCCTGGGCGTATGCCGAGGGAGACGGCGTACGAGACCGCTACGAAAACACGGGGCCGGCGTACGAGACCACTACGAAAATTGGGAGTGAGTCCGGGGCCCAGGAGAGGGCGCGCGCGGCAGGGCAGGAGCTGGGGGCGTCGGGCGCGCAGCTCGAGGGGGGCAACGTACTACGCGACGAGACGCTGCAGCACCCGCGCTCTGTCTTCCAGATCCTGAAGCGCCACTACCAGCGCTACACGCCGGAGATGGTGCGGGAGGTGTGCGGCATCCCGGTCGAGCAGTTCGCGCAGCTGGCGGACGCGCTCACTGAGAACTCCGGGCGGGAGCGGACCACCTGCTTCGCCTACGCCCTGGGCTGGACCCAGCACAGCCTGGGCGCGCAGTTCATCCGCACCGCGGCGATCCTCCAGCTGCTGATGGGCAACATGGGGCGTCCCGGTGGCGGCATCATGGCGCTCCGCGGCCACGCCAGCATCCAGGGCTCCACGGACATCCCGACCCTGTTCAACCTGCTCCCCGGCTACCTGCCCATGCCGATGGTCGGGGAACACGACACCTTCTCCGACTACCTGGGCATGATCGCCACCCCGCGGCAGAAGGGCTTCTGGACCGCGGCTGACGCCTACACCGCCAGCCTCCTCAAGGCGTGGTGGGGCGAGGCGGCCACGCCGGAGAACGACTTCTGCTACGACTACCTGCCCCGCCTGACCGGAGCCCACGGCACCTACCAGACCGTGCTGGAGATGTTGGACGACCAGGTGGAGGGCTACTTCGTCCTGGGCCAGAACCCCGCGGTGGGGTCCGCGCACGGCAAGCTGCAGCGGCTCGCGATGACGCACCTGAAGTGGGTCGTGGTGCGTGACTTCCAGCTGATCGAGTCGGCGACCTTCTGGAAGGACTCCCCCGAGATCGCCACGGGCGAGCTGCGCACCGAGGACATCGACACCGAGGTCTTCTTCTTCCCGGCCGCCAACCACGTGGAGAAGGCCGGCACCTTCACCCAGACCCAGCGGATGCTGCAGTGGCGCCACCAGGCGGTCCTGCCGCCCGGCGACGCGCAGAGCGAGCTCGACTTCTTCTATGAGCTCGGCCTGCGCGTCCGGGACCGGCTCGCCGGCTCGACCGACGAGCGTGACCGGCCCCTGCTTGACCTCACCTGGGACTACCCCCTCAACGAGCACGGCGAGGTCGACGCCGAGGCGGTCCTGCGGGAGATCAACGGCTACCACCTCACCGGCGAGCGCGCGGGGCAGCTGCTGGACACCTTCGCCGACATGCGGGCCGACGGCTCCACCTCCGGCGGGTGCTGGATCTACACGGGCGTCTTCGCCGGTGGGATCAACCGCTCTGCGAACCGCACGCCCGGCCGCGAGCAGGACGAGGTCGCCCACGACTGGGGCTGGGCCTGGCCGCTGAACCGCCGCATCCTCTACAACCGAGCCTCCGCCGACCCGGAGGGGCGCCCGTGGAGCGAGCGCAAGCGCTACGTGTGGTGGGACAAGGAGGAGGGCAGGTGGGTCGGCAAGGACGTGCCCGACTTCCCGGTGGACCGGGCCCCGTCGTTCCGGCCGGGTCCGGATGTCGGTGGCCCTGCGGCGGTCGGCGGCGACGACCCCTTCATCATGCAGTCCGACGGCAAGGGCTGGCTGTTCGCGCCCGAGGGCATGGTGGACGGGCCGTTGCCGACCCACTACGAGGCGCAGGAGTCACCGGTCAAGAACCCGCTCTACACCCAGCAGAGCAACCCCGGACGCCTCGTCTTCCCGCGCGATGACAACCTGTGGAGTCCGTCCGGTGACGAGCCGGGACGGGAGGTCTACCCCTTCGTGTTCACGACCTACCGCCTCACCGAGCACCACACCGCGGGCGGCATGAGTCGTTGGCTGCCGTACCTGTCGGAGCTGCAGCCGGAGATGTTCTGCGAGGTCTCCCCCGAGCTCGCGGCGGAGCGCGGCCTCACCCACGGCGGCTGGGCCACCATCATCTCGGCCCGCAGCGCGATCGAGGCCCGGGTCATGGTCACCGAGCGGATGAGGCCGCTGACCGTCAGCGGTCGCACCGTCCACCAGATCGGCCTGCCGTACCACTGGGGCGTGGGCGGGGACGCCGTCGTCGAGGGTGACGGCGCCAACGACCTGATGGGCGTCGTGCTGGACCCGAACGTGCAGATCCAGGAGTCCAAGGTCGGGTCCTGCGACATCCAGCCCGGCCGTCGCCCGCGCGGCGAGGCGCTGCTGCGGCTCGTGGCGGCATACCAGTCCCGGGCCGGCAGCACCCCGCAGACCGGCAACGCGCGACTGACGAAGGGAGACCGCTGATGGGCTACCTCGCCCGCCAGCTCGCGGGACGCACCGACCCGGCGACCGACGCCGGGTGGCAGGAGGCGCCGAGCCGCAAGGGGTTCTTCACCGACACCTCGATCTGCATCGGTTGCAAGGCGTGCGAGGTGGCGTGCAAGGAGTGGAACGCGCTCCCGATGGACGGGGATCTGGACCTCACCGGCAACTCCTACGACAACACCGGTGACCTGGGCGCGAGCACCTGGCGGCACGTCGCGTTCGTCGAGCAGAGCCAGGAGCGCATCGTGGCGGCGCGCGAGTCCGGTCGCCGTCTGGTCAATCTCGGTATGCCGACAGTCGGCTCTCCCCCGCCCTCACCGGACCCCACCTCCCGGGCCGTGCCGGCAGGGTATGGGATGCCCCCGGCCCCAGCGGAAGAGCACGGACCGTCGCTGGGCGATCTGTTGGCGGAGAAGGACTCCGCGGAGTACCGCCACCTGGGCACCACGGTCGAGGGCACCGCGATGGTGGGGCCGTTGCCGGAGTTCCGGTGGCTGATGGCCTCCGACGTCTGCAAGCACTGCACCCATGCGGGGTGCCTGGACGTGTGTCCCACCGGAGCGCTGTTCCGCAGCGAGCACGGCACGGTCGTCGTGCAGCCCGATGTCTGCAACGGCTGCGGCTACTGCGTGGGGGCCTGCCCGTTCGGCGTGATCGAGCGGCGGACGGACTCGGCGGTCTCGGTCCGCAAGGACGGTCACGTCCCCGACGTGGGCGTCGCCCAGAAGTGCACCCTCTGCTACGACCGGCTCAGCCACGACCAGGAGCCGGCCTGCGCCCAGACGTGCCCGACGACGTCCATCAGGTTCGGCCCGCTCGAGGAGATGGTGGACCTCGCGCGCCGGCGGGTCAGCCAGCTGCACGAGCAGGGCTTCACGGAGGCGCGGCTCTACGGCGCCAACGATGACGACGGCGTCGGCGGGACCGGATCGGTGTTCCTGCTGCTGGACGAGCCGGAGGTCTACGGGCTGCCCCCAGACCCGGTGTGCGCCACGTCGCGGCTGGGCGAGATGTTCCGCACCGCGGGCTACGCGGGAGCGGGTTTGCTGGGCGCCGCTGCCCTCGCGTTCCTGGGTCGTCGGTCATGACGACGTCACCGTTCGACAGCTACCGGCCCCCGGAGAGCTCGGTGCGCCGGCACCGCCGCGACGGGGGACGGCGGCCTCGCAGCTGGCTGAACCGCGAGGGCGGCGGGGCCCGCGAGGCACCGGCGGTCCCGGACGCGGAGTTCTCCAGCTACTACGGGCGGGCTGTGGTCAAGCCGATGCCCTGGAAGGCGGAGATCCCTGCCTACCTGTTCGCCGGCGGCGTCGCCGCCGGTTCCGGTCTGATCGCGACGGGCGCCGCCGCAACGGGGCGTGAGCTGTTGCGCCGCAACAGCAGGCTGACGGCGATGGGAGCCGTCGCGCTGAGTGGTGTGCTCCTGGTGGCCGACCTCGGCCGCCCCGAACGGTTCCTCAACATGCTGCGCACGGTCAAGCTGACGTCGCCGATGTCGGTGGGCACCTGGATCCTCTCGGGCTACGCCGCGTGCGCCGGCCTGACCACCGCCTCGGAGATCGCGCGCCTGGTGTCGCTCCCAGAACATGGTGTGCAGGGCGTCGCGGCCCGCGTGCTCGGTGCCCTCGACATGCCGGCGTCGGCGGGGCAGGCGCTCCTCGCGCCACCGCTGGCTGCCTACACGGCGGTGCTGCTCTCGGACACCGCGACGCCGGTGTGGTTCGAGAGCCGCCACCAGCTGCCGTTCGTCTTCGTGGGCTCGGCGGCCATGGCCTCCGGAGGTGTCCAGCTCGTGCTCACGCCGACGGCCGAGACCGGGCCTGCTCGCCGCTTCGCGCTGATCGGCGTGGCGACGGAGCTGCTCGCCATGCAGCGGCTCGAGGACCACCTCGCAGAGATGGAGCTGGACGAGCCGCTCCAGACGGGCGCCGCTGGTGCCAAGCTCCGCCTGGCCCGGGCGCTGGCGGTCGCGGGGGGTCTGGGTGCCCTGGCCGCGGGACGCAGCCGGGTTGTCGCCGTCGCTTCCGGTGCTGCACTCGCGGCCGCCTCGGCGCTCACCAGGTTCGGCATCGTGGAGGCGGGGATCGCGTCCGCGAAGGATCCGCGCTACACCGTCGATCCGCAGAAGCGTCGGCTCGAGCGACGCCGTGCCTCCGGCCGGGTCGACGACGGAGCCGTCACTGTCCGGTAGTTCCTAGACCGTGGCAACACCCTGGTCGCCGGCGTTCTCGACGCGCCATCTGACCTCTGTGCGCGCGCACCGGCCGGGCTCACCGGTCCTCGCCGCGTCGCCCCAGCCAGTAGCCCAGCTGGATCCGGCTGCTGGCGCCTGCCCGGTCCATCAGGACCCGGACCCTTCGCTGCACGGTACGAGGGGAGATCGCCAGCTGGTTCGAGATCGACGTGTCACCGTATCCCTGGAGCAGCAGGGTCACGATGCGCTCGTCGAGGTCGTCCCCCTCGCCGAGCTGGACCCGGACGTCGCTGGACCGCTCCCAGGTCTGCTCGAACAACGCCGTCAGCGCCTCGAGCAGCCCGCTTCGACGCACGACGACCGCTCCGAGCTCACCGTCGGCGGCCAACGGCACGAGGGCGACGTCGTCGTCGGCGATGAGCATGCGCAGAGGCAGGCTCTCGGTCGCCCGGAGCCGTTCCCCCGCGTCGACGGTCGCCCCCACACGTTCGAGCATGCCCGGCTGCTCGAGCAGGGAACGCTCCAGGACGACCTCGTAGACGACACCGCGTTTCACGGCGTCGCTCTCCGCGGTGTTCTCCTCGGCCGCGACCACCGTGTGCTCAGCCTTGACGAACGCGCGGACCCGGCGGGTCGCCGCGTACTGCACCTGGGTGAACCTGCGCCGCACCTCCTCAGCGCCCACGACGACCTCGACAAGCGTGCGCAGCGAGTCCTGGCCCTGGCCGGACTGGAAGGCAGCGGCCAGTTCGGCCAGAACCGCCTCGGCTCGCCCGAGCTCGTCCCGGCGCCGCACGAGCAGACCTCGCAGCGCCAGCTCGGGCGGTGCTGCGCGGTAGGCGCCGTCCTCGGCCGACACCAGCCCGGCCTCGTGGAGCGAGACCAGCACAGTTGTCGCCTCCCGGGGGTCCAACCCGATGTCGGCCGCCACCTCGGCGCAGTGGCTGCGCCCGTGTGTCACGAGGAACCGGTAAGCGCGCTCCTCGTCGGCGGACAACCCCAGGGCGGCGAGATCCATCTGCCTACCGTATGACGCCACCACCCCGACGGCACGGCCCCGGTCAAGGATCCGCGCCGTCGAGGCAGTGGTCAGGTCAGGTAGCGAGGCGACCTCACTGCACGCCGTAGAGGTGAGCGACGTACTGCTCGACGCGGTTGCCGTCGGCGTCCACCGCCACGACGTGCAGGGATGGCTGCGTCCCGGAGTAGGCGCTGTTGTCCACCAGGAGCGTCCACTCGCCATCTCGCTTGACCACCTCGACATCCGTCCAGGCAGCGTTGGGGAACGCGTCGACGTCGGCGAGCGGCAGCTCCTCGTCGGTGACCTGAGCGGTCACCTCGACGATCGGCGCGGGGTCGTGGCCCTCCTGGTGCCGGAACCCGAGGGTGATCTCGGTGCCTGCCTCGGCCGGGACGAGGTTGCGCTCATCCACGGGCACGTCGAAGGTCGGCAGCTGCAGCGGCAGGGCGACGATGTCGTCCCCCTCGGGACGATGGCTGTCGAACGAGAACGTCGTGCTCGTCTGCGTGCCCAGCAGCCAGGCACTGTTCCAGAAGGTCGGCAACCGGAAGTGGTTCGCCTGGACCCTCAGGTGGACGTCGTCGGGCACCTGCCACTGGCCAGCCGCCCAGGCACTGTGCTCCTGCTCCTCGCCGTCGATCCAGATGCGCAGGTTGCCCAGGTCGCCGAATCCGCCGATACCGTAGCGGCCCTCCACGCTGTCCTTCCAGTGCGTGAACGAGAAGCCCACGAGGTTGCCCTGCCGTTCCGCGATCCGCGACGGGGAACCATCGGACAGGTAGTGCAGCCCTGTCATGGACGGCAGCTTGTTCCACTCTGTGGAGGTGTGCTGGCCCGCCTCGTAGACCCTCTCGGGGTCCACCATCGTCTCGACCATGAACTGATTGCTGCTGGCCCACTGCCCCCACGTCAGGCCGGGCGTGTAGAAGGCCGTGCGCTCGTGCGGCGTCGCGACCGTCTGGCCCCAGCCGCCGATCGCGATCGAGTCCCCGGTCACCGGGTCCTTCGTGAGGACGTTCTCGTAGAGCAGGCCGTCCTCGCGCTGGGCGTACCAGCTCTCGTCCACCGTCGCCAGGTCGGCGTCGCGCACCGTGCGGGTCTGCTGGTCCGAGACGCGGTCCTCCTCGTGGAAGGCCAGGTTGTAGACGTAGTCCGCTCGACTCGCCTCGGTGCCCTCCTCGACCAGGCGCCAGTAGGTGCCGAACGAGAAGTCAGTGTCGTGCACACGCTTCGTCGGCAGCGCGAACAGGCTGGAGCCGGGGCCGCTGAAGACCGAGCCGCCGACGTACCAGTGGTCCTCGAAGATCTGGCCGTAGGTCAGGGTGCCCCCGCCAGAGACGGTCGGGCGGTCGGTCCGGACCCGGACCTCTACCGCCTCGCGGGCGTCGAAGGTGAGCGTCGTGTCCTGCTCGACGTGGATCTCTGGACGGCCGACGTAGGTGTAGTCCGTCGATCCCTCGGCGCGATACTCCAGCAGGAAGCCGTTGATCGAGAGCGAGCCGGCCCTCACACGCACGGTCACCGGCTCACCGGTGAGCTCGACCTGGCTGGCCGTGATCTCATCGGCCTGCACAATCGTGAGGATGCCAGCGTCCGCGCGCTCACCGTCGTGGCCGACCACGTCGAGCGTCAGGTCTATGCTCTCCGGTTCCAGCCAGTAGCCGAAGCTGCTCGTCACCTGCCGGCCGTCCTGGGTGGTGGCCAGCACCCGGCCGCCGACGCCGCCAAACGTGGCCGGGTCCATCCCCTGCGCGCGGTCGGTTGCGGTGATGCGGACGGTGGTGGACTCCCCCGCGGCCAGGTGGACCGTGGAGCGGTCGAGCCGCACCGCGTTGCCGGTGACCGACCGGCCGTCGGCGCCCGCGAGGTCGCGGATCTTGAGCTGGAGCCGCACCGGTTCGGTCCCGATGTTCGTGTAGGTCAGCTCCCCGGACAGCTGCTCCTTGCCGGTGTGCGGCCACTCGAATGCGCCGAGGTTGACGCTGCTGCTCGCCAGCACCTGGGCGTCGACCGCTCCGGGCACCCACAGCTCCCCCGCACCTTGTGCGTAGATGCCGTCCGAGGGTCCCTCCTTGACCCCCGAGGTGAGCGACTGGCGCAGCTGCTGCACGCTCCAGTCGGGGTGCGCCTGACGCACGAGCGCTGCTGCGCCCGCGACGTGCGGGGCGGCCATCGAGGTGCCGCTCATCCCGGTGTACTCCCCACCAGCCTGCGCGCCCGTGATCGCGACCCCGGGCGCAGCGATGTCGGGCTTGACCCGGTGGTCAGGCGTCGGGCCGCGGCTGGAGAAGCGCGCGGTCTGCGCGTCAGCATCCACAGCGGCCACGGTGAGTGCGCCCTCGGCGCAGCCCGGGGAAGTGATCATCTGCGTCCCGCCGAGGTTGCCGGCCGCAACCACGAACAGGGACTCGGTGCTCAGCGAGTCCAGCGCCTGCGCAATGGGGTCGGTGCAGTCGGTCGGCAGCTCCGTACCCAGACTCATGTTGACGACGTCGGCGCCGGAGTCGACGGCCCACTCCATGCCCTCGATGATCCAGGACTCCTGCCCGCCGAAGGTGCCGAGCACCTTGCCGACCAGCAGGTCAGCGTCCGGAGCCATCCCAGCGCGGGCGCCGTCCGACGCCGCACCGGTGCCGGCCACGGTCGAGGCCACGTGAGTCCCGTGACCGTCCCGGTCATCAACGCCCTCGCCGGTGAAGTCACGAGCCTCGAGGACCTGGCCGACAAGGTCGGCATGGTCGCCGTCGATGCCCGTATCGAGCACCGCGACCGTCACGCCCGAGCCGGTGAGGCCTCGCTCCCAGATGCGTTCGGCGCCGGTCTGTCCCACACCGGTCGTCGGGTCGAGGCTGGCGAGCGCCTGAACCCTGCCGTCGAGCCGGATCGTCCGGTTGCTACGGGCCTGGCTGAGCATGGTGAACGTGGGTGCCGGGCTGTCCTTGTCGATGCTGACGGCGGTGGCACCGATCGACTCGAGGCTGGTCCCGGTCTCAAGTCCCCTGGCACGGGGCGCGGGACCGGTGACGATGACGGGGATGTCGTCCCGGCTGGCGTCGTCGTAGCCCGCGCGCACCAGGCCGGTCACGTTGAAGAGCTCACGGTCGAGCGTGTCCGCCTGGACAGCCGCGAGCGCGGAGACCGGCACGAGGTAGAGATTGTCACCCTCGCGCTGGCGGAAGTAGTCCCCCTCGCCGCGCAGGAACGCCGACGGCTCACCGTCGGCGTCGAAGGAGACGACGGCCTGGTCGCCGGTGATCAGCGTGACCGTGGTCCCCTGCTGATCGGCTGCGGCGCTGGCACCGACGATCTCCCCGGTCGGGTCTGACGTCGAAGTAGCGGTGGCCATCGGGGAGACGGCGGCGGTGGCCAGCAGGGCTGAGCTGAGCGCGAGCGACAGGGCAGATGGCCTCAGTCGACGCGGAGAAGGCGTGTGCATGTGTACCTCTCGACGGTGACGGACGCCCATACGATGTCAGCGCCCACACCGACCGAACAGACTTTTCGGCGACGACTAGTCGCCGTGTCCGATAGCCGCCATGGCGTAACCGGGTGTTGGGTGGCTAGGCATCGGACTGATCAGCGCTGCCGTGGCGCGGGGGTTGCGCGCGCCCGTGCCGCGATAGTCGTGACCGGATCCCAGTCATCAACGACGGCGCGCCCTATCGGTGGCCCCTCGGCTGCACGACAGACCCTGTCCATCCAGTTTGCCGGCGCCAGGCTGGTGGCGGTTGATACTCGGAGTCCCAGGGCATTGGCAGATACGACCGACAGCTCGGTTGTCCCGGTCCCGGCCAGGCGTCGCCGAAGGAACGTCGGCATGCACAGACGTTGTCCACGTTGGGATTGCGGGGGACGCGAAAACGCGGCGGCTTGAGGGTGGCTCCATAGTCCAGCACTGCGCCGTCGAGGATGGACCCGGCAGTCGATGACACGAAGAGCCAGGCCCCGGGGCAGCCGTAGCGCGCGTCGTCCGCCACCACGTCGGAGTCTGGATCCACCAACGCGAAGACATAGGTAGAACCGCAGCAGCCCCCTTCTTCCACGTCTATCCGCACCGCACCACCGAGATCCTCAATCGCCTGGATCGCTGGTCGGGACACACGGAACGGGGGCAGGATGCTCGCCTCACTCATGGCCACTGCCTACCACCGGCAACCGACAACGACCTCGCTCGACGACACGAGGAGAACGATTTCACCGTGGCACCACCTCGTCTCCCGGTGACAGTAGGCTCCACACTCGTGAAGCGGGTGTTCGCGACCGCGGGGCACGTCGACCATGGCAAGTCCACCCTGGTGCGCGCCCTGACCGGGCGCGACCCGGACCGGCTCGCCGAGGAGAAGGCCCGCCGGCTGACCATCGAGCTGGGCTTCGCGTGGACCCGGCTGCCCAGTGGGGCGGACGTCGCGATCGTCGACGTGCCGGGCCACCAACGGTTTGTCGGGACGACCCTCTCCGGGCTGGGCCCCGCCCCCGCCGTCGTCTTCGTCGTCGCAGCGGACCAGGGCTGGCAGCAGCAGAGCTCGGAGCACCTGGCCGCGGTCCGGGCACTGGGCATCTCCGAGGGGCTGCTGGTCGTCACCCGAACCGACCTGGCAGACGATTCCCGCCGCGAGGCGACACGGGATGCCGCCCAGAGCCACCTCGCCGCAGCCGGGCTCGACGTGCCAGCCGTCGCGGTCTCGGCGATCACCGGCGACGGCATGGACGCGCTGCGGACCGCCCTTGACGAGCTGGCGGCACGACTACCCGCGCCGGATCCGGACGCGCCCGTGCGGCTGTGGTGCGACCGGTCGTTCACCGTGCCGGGCGCGGGCACCGTCACCACCGGAACCCTCGGCGCAGGCACCCTCCGCACCGGCGACCACCTCTCGCTGCTCGCCGCAGCCAACCCTCAGGACGTCGTCGTGCGCGGGCTGCAGAGCGAGGACGTGCCGCGCGACGTCGTCCAGCCCGTCTCCCGGGTAGCCGTCAACCTGCGCCGGGTCGGCGCGGATGACGTCGTGCGGGGCTCGGTTCTCGTGTCGCCCGGCCGGTTCGCCCTGGCCGAGGTCGTCGACGTCAGGCTCGAGCCGGTTGAGTTCGACGGTCCGGTCGGATCGGCGACCGAGGGCCACGCACAGACCGCCAAGCCACCGGAGCAGGCTGTGCTGCACGTCGGCACCGCAGCGCTGCCCTCGCGTGTTCGCCCCCTCGGGGTCGCCCACGCACGGGTCACCACCAACCGCACCCTCCCCTGGCGGGTCGGTGATCGAGCCATCCTGCGGGATCCGGCCAGCCGGCGGCTCTGGGCGCTGCGCGTTCTGGACGTCGACCCTCTCCCCCTTCATCGGCGTGGCGCCGCCGCGCGGCGCGCCTCCGCGTTGGAGGACGCTCTGCCCGAGGGCGTGAGCTCCGGAGTGGACATCGCCTCACTCGCCGACCTCCGGGTGCGCTCGCGCGGCGCAGAGCTCCCCCCGACGCTGAGCCGGCTGGGCCTGGCGGACCCGACCTCTGCGGTGCGCATCGGCCAGTGGTGGGTCGACGAACAGCTCGTGGACCAGTGCGCGACCCGTCTCGGTGAGCAGTTCCGAGACCACCACCGGGCGCGGCCCCTGAGCCACGGCATACCCCTCGCCGAGGCGGTCCGGGCCCTCGAGCTGCCGGACCACCTGCGCCCGACACACGCGGGCGGCAGCCTGGCCGCAGACGTGCCGGCGCTCGGTCCCGATCTCGTCAAGCACGTCGCGCCGTCCGCAGGACTCGCCATCGAGGAGGGCCGGGTCCAGCTGCCGGGCGAGTCTGGGCTGGGCGTCGCCGAGGCCGCCGTGGCTGTCGTCGAGGAACGCCTGTCGTCCAACCCGTTCGCCGCCCCGGAGCGCGATGAGCTCCGGGCGCTGGGTCTGGGTCCCGTCGAGATCGCGGCCGCCGCACGCACGGGTCGTCTGCTGCGGCTCGCCGACGACATCCTGCTGCTCCCCGACGCTCCTGCCCGGGCGATGCGGGAGCTGGCCGCACTGGAGCAGCCGTTCACGCTGAGCGCCGCCCGCCAGGCACTGGGCACCACCCGACGCGTGGCCGTCCCCCTCCTCGAGCACCTCGATGCGAGGGGATGGACGCGGCGTCTCGACGGACAGCTGCGTCGGGTTGTTCGGTAACCATGACTGCGGCTGACGTGCAGCTCACGCACTCTCTCGCAGGTCGCCCGACGCGACCGGCCCAGCACGTCTAGCGTGGAGCCGTGATCACCTCCCTCCCCACGACCCGGGTGCCCGATCCGCGCGACGCACCGCCGCTGCGCTGGGGCATCATCGCCCCCGGCACGATCGCCCACACCTTCGCCAGCACCCTGCCCAAGCACTCGCGGCAGCAGGTCGTCGCCGTCGGGTCCCGGGACGCGGAGCGTGCCGCCGGGTTCGCGGCGGACTACGGCATCGCGCGTCACCACGGCAGCTATCAGGAGCTCGTGGACGACCCTGAGGTAGACGCTGTCTACGTCGCCTCCCCACACTCGCACCACCATGACCACGCGCTGATGGCCATCCGCGCCGGCAAGCACGTGCTCGTCGAGAAGCCGCTCACCCGCAACGCCGCCGAGGCCCGCGACGTGGCAGACGTGGCCCGCGAGGCCGGCGTCGTCGCACTGGAGGCGATGTGGACCCGCTTCCTGCCCGGCACCGACGTGCTGCGCCAGCTGCTGAGCGACGGTGCGCTCGGTGACATCCTCTCCGTGCGCGCCGACCACGGCCAGGACATCGGACCGGAGAGCGCCGACCGGCTCCACAACCCGCACCTCGCCGGAGGAGCCCTCCTCGACCTCGGGACCTACCCCGTCTCGTTCGCCCAGCTGGTGCTCGGTCAGCCCGACGAGATCAGCGCGACCGGCCGGCTGACCGACACCGGCGTGGACGCCGCCGTCCGTGCCGTGCTCCGGTGCGGTGGCGCCGAGGCCGTACTCACCACGACGCTGGCCGAGCAGACCGAGAACACCGCGTCGATCGTCGGCACGCTGGGCCGCGTGGACCTGCCCGGCGAGTTCTTCACCCCGGTGCCGATCACGGTGACCAGCGCCCAGGACGGCGAGGTGCTGAGCGCCGACCCCGGGCCGATCCAGGGTCACGAGGGACTCGTATACCAGGCCGCTCACCTGGCCCAGCTGGTCGCCGACGGGATCAGCGAGTCCCCGCTGATGCCGCTGGAGGACACGATCGGCATCCTCGCCACCTGTGACGAGATCCGCCGGCAGCTAGGGGTGGTCTACCCGGGCGAGTGAGCGCCTGCCACGACAAAACCTGTTGCGGGACCCGGCGGAGGCCAGGCAGCCTGGCAACCACGCGGCCATCCGCCGCACCGAGCCGGGACCGCCGCAGCAGCGGACCCCTGAGGAGAGGAGCAGTGACGTGACCACAACTGTCCTTGGTGTGCCCACCCGCCACCTTGCCTCTCCCAGGAGTTCCCTTGTCCCTGCAGCACCAGGACCACGCGTCCACCACTGACACCAGCCGTCGCACCGACGGCATCGACCCGTTCTTCGTCTTCGACTACGTCCCGCTCGACGGACCCGACGACCGGCCTCCCGACCCCGGGGACGAGCCGGACCAGTCCTCCGGCCAGCGGATGACGACCTACTGGGACGTCGAGAAGGGCTGTCGCGGCCCCGATCCCCGTCCCGACTGGGTGGTGACCGACGCCGGCGCGGTCGACACCGAGCTCGGCGTGCTCAAGACCGGCAAGGAGGCAGATGTCTTCCTGCTCGAGCGCGCAGCCCCTGACGGGACCGCGTCCGTCTACGCGGCCAAGCGCTACCGCAGCCCCGAACACCGCACCTTCCACCGCAGCGCCGCCTACACCACCGGTCGGCGCGTGAAGCGCAGCCGCGACACGCGGGCGCTGGAGCGCAAGTCCGCCCACGGTCGCGCCATCGCCGCCGGTCAGTGGGCGATGGCCGAGTGGGACGCCCTCTGCCGCTACTGGACCGTCGGCCTACCGGTCCCCTACCCGGTCCAGGTCGACGGCAGCGAGATCCTCATGGAGTTCATCGCGTATGACGGCCAGGCGGCCCCGCGACTGTCGCAGGTCAGGCCGGACACCGATCTGCTGGCCGAGTACTTCCACCAGATCCGCACGGTCATCTCCGTCATGGCGGCCGAGGGCTGGGCGCACGGTGACCTGTCGGCCTACAACATCCTCGCTGCCGGGGACCGGCTGGTCGTCATCGACCTGCCCCAGGTGGTCGACCTGGTCTCCAACCCCGAGGGTGCCGACTTCCTCATGCGGGACTGTCGCAACGTGTGTTCCTGGTTCCAGGCCCGTGGCCTGGACGTCGACTCCCAGGAGCTGTTCGCCGAGGTGACCCCAACCTGAGCCACCGGCCCGCTGCGCGCTCTGGTTGACTGGCGGCATGGCTGGGCGTCGGTGATGTTCGACTATCCAGCCTTTGTGCGGCTGTGGATCTCGGACACCACCAAGTGGCTCGGCCTGTTCACCTCGGGCCTGGCGCTGCAGCTGTTGCTCATCACGGACCTGGGTGCAGATCAGACCGACCTGGGCCTGGTGAGGTCGGCCCAGTGGTTGCCGATGCTGCTCTTCGGGCTGCTCGCCGGCGTGCTGATCGACCGGGTGCGGCGCCTCCCGGTGCTCGTGATCGGCGACTCGGTCTGTGCGGTGGCCTTCGGCGCGATCGGGGTGCTGGGCCTGACCGGGCACCTGACCGTGCCGCTGGTCGCCGGGCTGGTGTTCGTCGTCGGGTTGGCCTCGCTGAGCAGCACGGCCGCGCACCAGTCCTTCCTGCCCCGCCTGGTGCCACTGTCCGAGCTCCCCCGCGCCAACGCCCGCCTCGAACAGTCGATGACGGCCGCCGAGTCCGTCGGGCCGTTGCTGGCCGGCGTGCTCGTCCGAGCGCTGTCGGCCCCGGTCGCGGTCCTGGTCAACGCGGCCACGTATGCCGTGTCAGCCCTGGTCCTGTCCACGATCCGCGCCCGTGAGCCGGCGCCAGCCTCCGCCACGGACCGCCACCTCGGACGGGAGCTCGTCGAGGGGGCCCGCTGGGTCTACCGGCACCCCACGTTGATGCCGTACGCCGTCGGGCTGCACACGTGGTTCTTCTTCAACTCCGCGGTCCTGACGATCCTGGTGTTCTACGCCTCCCAGGAGCTCGGACTCGGTGCGGTGGCTATCGGCCTGGTGCTGGCAAGCGCGGGCGTGTCCGGCGTGGTGGGCGCCGGGCTCGCGCCGCGCCTGTCCGAGCGGTTCGGCCTCGGCCGCGTCGTGTGCCTGGCGGGGTTTACGGCACCCGTGGCCTTCCTCATCACGGCGTTGGCGCCCACCGGTGCCCCGGGGCTGGTCCTGCTGGTGGTCGGCCAGCTCGTCAACGGCGTGGGCAACGGCGTGCGCGGCCCGCTGGAGATGAGCTATCGCAACGCGGTCACACCAGACCGACTCCGGGCCCGCATGAACGCCACGATCCGCTCCCTCAACTGGGGCACGATCACGGTCTCGGCTCCGCTGTCGGGGTGGTTCGCCGTCACGTTCGGCAACCGGCCCACCATCCTGATGTGCGTCGTCGGCCTGGCCGTGGCGGCGCTGATCCCGACGGTCTCGCCCTTCG
>DATGRS010000056.1:0-4923 GCA_035303365.1 Ornithinicoccus sp. | reverse complement strand
CCAGCGACTCCGGAACGCCACCCAGCGACTCCGGAACGCCACCCCCCGGCTCAGGCACGGAGACCAACGGCGCGGCGGGAGCGCCCACCGGCGACGACCCGACCTTCGGTGAGGTGAAGGCTCACGTCAGCGATGTCATCTTCAGCACGGAGACCGACCCGACGCTCGAGGGGTCCTGCCGGCTGATCCTCGTCCGCCACGGTGTCACCGACTTCACCCGCAGCCACAAGCTGGACGGGCGCGGGGGTGCCAACCCGCCGCTCAACGATGAGGGCCTTGCGCAGGCGGCCGCAGCCGCCGGCGCGGTCAAACGGCTCATCCAGCGGTCCGGAGAGAGTCCGGTCAAGGTCATCACCTCGTCCCTGACGCGTGCGATGCAGACGGGCGGGGCGATCGGCGAGGCGCTGGGGGTCGCGCCGGAGGTCGACCGGGACTGGGACGAGCAGAGCTTCGGTGACTGGGACGGCGCCACCATGGGCGACCTGGTCCGCGATTTCAGGGACGACCTGCTCGCACTGCGGCGGGACCCGGCATACGCCCGCCCGGGCGGCGAGAGCCGCTCCCAGCTGACCGGTCGGGTGACCCATGCGCTAGCGCGGGCGGTGGCTCGCGGCGGCACCGTCGTGGTGGCCACTCACCGCCTTCCGCTCATCGCCGTGCTGTCTCAGGTGCTCGGCATCGACAGCAACCGCGCGTGGTCGATCGCGACGGCCCCGGCCTCGCTGACCGCCTTCGAGTTCTATGCCGACGGCGGCGCCCAGGTCGCGTTCGTCAACGACACCCACCATCTGCACGTCCTGTGACGCAGGCGGCTGGGTCGCGACCATGACATACGCTGGCGATGCCAATACACCGACCCGGGAGCCAGCACTGATGCGCGTCGCAGAGACCATCCTCGACACGATCGGCAACACGCCGCTCGTCAAGCTCAACCACGTGACCGAGGGCATCGCCGCGACGGTCCTGGCCAAGATCGAGTACGTCAACCCCGGTGGCTCCGTCAAGGACCGGATCGCGATCAAGATCATCGACGCAGCCGAGGCCGAGGGCAAGCTCAAGCCGGGTGGCACCATCGTGGAGCCCACGTCCGGCAACACCGGCGTCGGCCTGGCCCTGGTCGCCCAGCAGCGCGGCTACAAGTGCATCTTCGTCTGCCCCGACAAGGTGGGCGAGGACAAGATCAACGTGCTCAAGGCCTACGGCGCCGAGGTCGTCATCACCCCGACCTCCGTGCCGCCGGAGCACCCGGAGTCCTACTACTCCGTGAGCGACCGGCTGGCGCAGGAGATCGAGGGCGCCTACAAGCCCAACCAGTACGAGAACCTCAACGGACCCGCCTCCCACTACGAGTCGACCGGCCCGGAGATCTGGCGCGACACCGACGGCACGGTCACCCACTTCGTGGCGGGCATCGGCACCGGCGGCACCATCTCCGGCACCGGGCGCTACCTCAAGGAGGTCGGCAACGTCACCGTGATCGGGGCTGACCCGGAGGGCTCGGTCTACTCCGGCGGCACCGGGCGCCCCTACCTGGTCGAGGGGGTCGGCGAGGACATGTGGCCGGGGGCCTACGACACCTCGGTGCCCGACCGGGTGATCCCGGTCACCGACGCCGAGTCCTTCGAGATGACCGTCCGCCTGGCGCTGGAGGAGGGGCTGCTGGTCGGCGGCTCCTCCGGCATGGCGGTCGTGGCCGCGCTCAAGGCGGCCAAGGACCTCGGCCCGGACGACACGGTGGTGGTGCTGTTGCCCGACGGCGGCCGCGGCTACCTCGGCAAGATCTTCAACGAGGGCTGGATGCGCAGCTACGGGTTCAGCCCGGTCGGCGAGGAGAAGACGGTCCGGGACGTGCTGTCCGCCAAGACCGGTCAACTGCCCGACCTGGTGCACGTGCACCCCACCGACACGGTCCGCGACGCGATCGACATCATGGCGGAGTATGCCGTCAGCCAGCTGGTCGTGCTCGGCGCCGAGCCGCCGGTGGTCATGGGGGAGGTGAAGGGCAGCCTGACCGAGCGCGCCCTGCTGGACGCCGTCTTCCACGGTGAGGCGAAGCTGACCGATGCGGTCAGCGCCCTGACCGGCCCGCCCCTGCCACTCATCGGCGTCAACGACTCGGTGTCGGCAGCCCGGGAGGCGTTCACCGATGCCGACGCGCTGCTGGTGACCGAGGTTGGCAAGCCGGTCGCCGTGCTGACCCGACCCGACCTGCTCACGTTCCTGTCGAGGTGAGCAGCTCTTCGCCCCGGGGGTCGAGGCGCACCAAACCACCGGCAAGCCCGATGCTGAGCCGTACGAAACCACCCGCAAAAGCCGTGGGGGGCGAGCGAGACCGCTATCAAAATTGTGAAGGAAGATGACGTGTCAGGATTCTCCACCCGTGCGATCCACGCCGGCCAGGCGTTCGACCCGACGACGGGCGCCGTGATCCCGCCGGTCTACCAGACGTCGACGTTCGTGCAGGAGCACGTGGGCGGCCTGCGGAACGGCTATGAGTACACGCGCGGCACCAACCCGACCCGGGACGCGCTGCAGGAGCTGGTCGCCGACCTCGAGGGCGGGGTGCAGGGGCTCTCGTTCGCCTCCGGGCTCGCCGCCGAGGACGCGGTCCTCCGCGCGCTGCTGAGCGCCGGCGACCACGTGCTGATGGGCAACGACGTCTACGGCGGCACGCACCGCCTCGTCAACCGGATCCACAAGCCGTGGGGCCTCGGCCTGAGCACCGCCGAGATGAGCGACCTCGAGGCGGTGCGCGCCGGCATACGGCCCGAGACCAGGATGCTGTGGCTGGAGACGCCGAGCAACCCGCTGATGAAGATCACCGACATCGAGGCAGTCGCCGCGCTCGGGCACGAGCACGGGCTCATCGTCGTGGTGGACAACACCTTCGCGTCCCCCGCGCTGCAGACGCCGATCGCCCTCGGCGCAGACGTCGTCGTGCACTCGGCCACGAAGTATCTCGGCGGGCACTCGGACGTGCTCGGTGGTGTCGCCGTCACCGCGTCGGAGGAGCTGGGCGAGAAGATCCAGTTCCTGCAGTTCGCCGCTGGCGGCGTCTCCGCCCCGTGGGAGGTGTTCCTCACCATCCGCGGCATCAAGACGCTAGCCCTGCGGATGGAGCGGCACAGCTCCAACGCCGCCGCGGTCGCCGAGGCGCTCGTGGGGCACCCGGCCGTGGAGCGGGTGTACTACCCGGGCCTGCCCGACCACCCCGGCCACCAGATCGCGGCGAGGCAGATGAGCAACTTCGGCGGCATGGTGTCGCTGGGTCTGACCGGTGGCGCGGCTGCCGCTCGGCAGTTCGCCGAGTCGACGTCCGTGTTCCAGCTGGCCGAGAGCCTGGGCGGCGTGGAGTCGCTCGTGAACTACCCCGCCGAGATGACCCACGCCTCCGTGCGCGGCACCGAGCTCGAGGTGCCGGACAACATCATCCGGCTCTCCGTCGGCATCGAGGACGAGGCAGACCTGGTCGCCGACGCTCAGCAGGCACTGGAGCGGCTCGCCTGAGCAGCCGTCGGTGTCGCCCCAGCGGCCGGTGGAGCGGGATCACCGCTCGTCGTGCTAGCGTCAGGGCGACCCGCCGTTTGAGTCTTCGGCGACGTCCTCGAGCCCTCCAGGGGCCGGTGGTGTCGCATCGTGGATGTTCTCGGTGGTTCGGAGACGTCGCAGACGTGGCGTCCCGCCAACGATCAAGAAGAGGCAGCACCAGTGGCTACAGGCACCGTGAAGTGGTTCAACTCCGAGAAGGGCTTCGGTTTCGTGGAGCAGGATGGCGGGGGTGCTGACGTCTTCGTCCACTACTCCGCCATCGAGAGCTCGGGTTACAAGGAGCTCCAGGAAGGTCAGAAGGTCGAGTTCGACGTCACGCAGGGCCCCAAGGGCCCGCAGGCGGAGAAGGTTCGCCCGCTCTGAGCTGAGCACAACCCACAGCACAACGAGGCCCCGCGCGATCTGCGCGGGGCCTCTTGCGTGTGCGTGTCAGGCAGAAGGCGGGTGGACGTCCAGCACCCAGGGCCTGCCCGACGCGCTCGGCTCCTGCAGCTGCACGGCGAACGACTCCGCGAGCAGGTCCGCCAGGCGACGAGGTGACCGGGGATCGGCGGGGGACTGGCACAGCGCGCGGGTGACCAGCCCACGGGTGTGCTTGGCCATGTGCGTGGCGCCGGGCACCCGGATCTGCACCCACCGACGAGCCAGTTCGCCCTGCGGGACCCAGGCCGCGGCATACGTGCTGGAGCGGCAGTCCACGATCAGCCCCCGGCCGACCAGAGCCGGCAGCTCCTCAGCAAGTGGCTTGCGCCAGTGGCCGGCCAGCGGTCCCACCCCGGGCAGGTTGACCGCCATCGAGAGCCGGTATGGCGGCACCCGGTCCGTGAGGCGCAGGGCACCGAACAGCGCGGACACCACGAGGACCCGGCGGTTCGCGCGGCGCCGTGCGGCTGCGTCGAGCGAGGACAGGTCCAGCGCGTCGTAGAGCACCCCGGTGTACAGCTCGGCCACCGGCACCGAGGGCGCGGTCGTGAGCCGGGTGTTGCGCGCGATCTCCTCGGTCAGGTTCGGGCTGACACCGAGCAGCGAGGCTGCGTCGTGGCGGGTGCTGGACTCCGCCACCGCACCCACCAGCGCCGCCCGCGGCCCGGTGAGCTCCGGCAGCGAGACGCGCTGCAGGTCGAGGGCCCGCCCGCGTGGGCGGCCCTTCTTGGACTCCGAGGGTGGCAGCAGGATCAGCACTGGAGGCTACTCCCGTCCCGCTGAGATCCAGGTCGGGCCGGCAAACCCGAGGTTGCGTCCGCCCTGCACCCGGTCGGCGACGGCGTCCAGCCGCATGAGCTGTTCCTCGGTCAGCGTCACGGTGAGCGCGCCGGCGTTCTCCGCGACCCGCTCGGCGCGCCGCGTCCCGGGGATCGGGACGACCGGGATGCC
>DATGRS010000055.1:0-9431 GCA_035303365.1 Ornithinicoccus sp. | reverse complement strand
AGGTGTTGACAGTCATGCGGGCTGGGTCTCCTTCGCGAACAGCGTGGAACGCTCCGGTGGGAAGAGCTCGGACGCAGGGGTGTGCATGCCCTGCTCGAACTCCTCGCGGAAGTACTGCACCGCCGAGGTGATCGGGCTGGTGGCGCCGTCACCCAGGGCGCAGAAGGCGCGGCCGAGGATGTTGTCACAGATGTCGACGAGCTTGTCGATGTCGTCCTGGCTTCCCCTGCCCTCCTCGAGCCGGTGCATGATCTGCTTCAGCCAGTAGGTCCCCTCGCGGCAGGGCGTGCACTTGCCGCAGGACTCGTGGGCGTAGAAGTCGGTCCAGCGGGAGACGGCCCGCACCACCGAGGTCGTCTCGTCGAAGATCTGCAGGGCGCGGGTGCCCAGCATGGAGCCCTCGGCCGCCACCGACTCGAAGTCCAGGGGCACGTCGAGGTGCGCGTCGGTGAAGAGCGGGGTCGATGAGCCACCCGGCGTCCAGAACTTCAGCTTGCGGCCGTTGCGCATGCCACCGGCCATGTCGAGCAGCTCGCGCAGCGTGATGCCCAGCGGCGCCTCGTACTGCCCGGGACGGGTGACGTGCCCCGAGAGGCTGAAGATCCCGAACCCCTGGGACTTCTCGGTGCCCATGTCCGCGAACCAGTCGGCACCGTTGGCCGCGATCGGCGCGATGGAGGCGATCGACTCGACGTTGTTGACCACAGTCGGCCGCGCGTACAGACCCGCGACGGCGGGGAACGGCGGCTTCAGGCGCGGCTGGCCGCGGCGACCCTCCAGGGAGTCCAGCAGTGCCGTCTCCTCGCCACAGATGTAGGCCCCGGCACCGGAGTGCAACGTGATGTCCAGGTCGAAGCCCGTGCCCAGGATGTCCTTGCCCAGGTATCCGGCGTCATACGCCTCCTGGATGGCACGCTGCACCCGGCGGTGGACGTGCGCCACCTCGCCGCGGAGATAGATGAAGGCGTGGTTGCAGCCGATCGCGAAGGAGGTGATGACCATCCCCTCGATGAGGATCTGCGGGGCGGCCATCAGCAGCGGGATGTCCTTGCAGGTGCCCGGCTCGGCCTCGTCGGCGTTGACCACCAGGTAGCGCGGCCCACCGTCCGGGGGCGGCAGGAAGCTCCACTTCAGGCCGGTCGGGAAGCCCGCCCCGCCGCGACCGCGGAGGCCGGAGTCCTTGGCCATCTGGACCAGGTCGCCCTGCTCGGCCTGCAGCGCGGTGCGCAGGCCCTGGTAGCCGCCGTGGGCCTCGTAGGTCTCCAGGGTCCAGCTCGTCGGGTGGTCCCAGAACCTGGTCAGGATCGGGGTCAGCTGAGTGCTCACGCGTCCTTCTCCTTCTCTGCCTGAGAACCGTTGTCAGCGGCCGAGGTCGGCTCGTTGCCTGCAGCCGGCCGCTGGGACGAGCTGTGCTCCTCGCCGGTCTCCGGCTCGGAGTCGCTCGCGGTGTCCTCACCAGCGCCGTCCGCTGAGTCGCCGTCGGCTGGCGGTGCGGTCCAGCCGTGCTCCTTGGCCAGCTTCAGGCCCTCGAGCGATGCCGGTCCGGCACCGACCCCCTCGTCGGCCATGCCGTCCGGGAACCCCGCCAGCACCCGCGAGATGTGCTTGAAGCTGCACACCTTGGAGGCACCGCGCGTGGGTGTGACGTCGGCGCCGGAGCGCAGGTCGTCGACCAACCGCTTGGTGCTCTCCGGGGTCTGGTTGTCGAAGAACTCCCAGTTGACCATCACGACGGGGGCGAAGTCGCAGGCGGCGTTGCACTCGACCCGCTCCAGGGTCACCTTGCCGTCGGAGGTGGTCTCGTCGTGCCCGATGCCGAGGTGCTCGCTGACCTCCTCGAAGATCTGGTCGCCGCCCATGATCGCGCAGAGCGTGTTGGTGCAGACACCGACGGAGTACTCGCCGTTGGGATGGCGCTTGTACTGCGTGTAGAAGGTGGCCACGCCGGACACCTCGGCGCGGGTGAGGTCCAGCAGCTCGGCGCAGAAGTCCACGCCCCGACCGGTCACATAGCCGTCCACGGACTGGATCAGGTGCAGCAGCGGCAGCAGTGCCGAACGCCTCTGCGGGTAGCGGGCGATGATCTGCTCCGCGTCGGCCCGCAGGCCGGCCAGTTGCTCCTCGGTGTAGGGCTCGTCGCTGGCGTGGAGCGGCGTCAGGTAGTGGATCGGCGGCTCCCCGAACATCGTCTCGTCGGGCCGGGTCATGTCTTCTCTGCCGGACGTCGTCATCGGTCGACGCCTCCCATCACGGGGTCGATCGAGGCGACGGCGACGATGACGTCGGCGACGAAGCCGCCCTCCGCCAGCACCGACGCGGCCTGCAGGTTGTGGAACGAGGGGTCTCGGAAGTGCGCCCGGAAGGGTCTCGTGCCCCCGTCGGAGACGGCGTGGACGCCGAGCTCGCCCTTGGGGGACTCGATGGCGACGTAGGCCTGGCCCGGTGGCACCCGGAAGCCCTCGGTCACCAGCTTGAAGTGATGGATCAGCGCCTCCATCGACTCACCCATGATGTTGCGGATGTGGTCCAGGGAGTTGCCCTGGCCGTCGGCGCCGACCGAGAGCTGGGCGGGCCAGGCGATCTTGCGGTCGGCGACCATCACCGGCTCGCCCTCGCTGGCGCGGAGTCGCTCCATCGCCTGCTCGACGATCTTGAGGGACTCCCACATCTCCTCGATCCGGATGCAGGCGCGTCCGTAGGCGTCCGCGCTCTCCCGGGTGACGACGTTGAAGTCGTAGTTCTCGTAGCCGCAGTAGGGCGACAGCTTGCGCAGATCCAGCGGCAGGCCGGCAGAGCGCAGGATAGGTCCGGTGATGCCCAGGGCCATGCAGCCGGTGAGGTCCAGTTGCCCGACGTCGACGGTGCGGCCCTTGAAGACGGGGTTCTCCAGCAGCAGGTTCTCCAGGTCGCGGATGCCGAGCCGCAGGTCGGGCAGCTCCGCCTCGAGCCGGTCCAGTGCGTCGGAGGGCACGTCCTGGGCGACCCCGCCCGGACGGACGTAGGCGTGGTTCATCCGCAGACCGGTCACGGCCTCGAAGAACCGAAGCACCCGCTCGCGCTCCCGGAAGCCGATCGTCATGACGGTGGTCGCGCCCAGCTCCATGCCGCCGGTGCCCATGCAGATCATGTGCGAGCCGATGCGGTTCAGCTCCATCATCAGCACGCGGATGTCGCTGGCCCGCTGCGGGATCTGGTCGGTGATCCCGAGCAGCTTCTCGATCGCCAGGCAGTAGGCGGTCTCGTTGAAGATGGGGGTCAGGTAGTCCATCCGGGTGCAGAACGTGGTGCCCTGCGTCCAGTTGCGGTACTCCATGTTCTTCTCGATGCCGGTGTGCAGGTAGCCGATGCCGGTGCGGGCCTCGCGGACCGTCTCGCCGTCCAGCTCGAGCACCAGGCGGAGCACGCCGTGGGTCGACGGGTGCTGCGGCCCCATGTTGACCACGATGCGTTCCTCGCCGAGCGTCGCCGCGTCGGCCGCGATCTGGTCCCAGTCACCACCCGAGGAGGTGAACACGGGGGCGCCGAGGTCCTCGCCGTCGGCGTACAGGTCTTCGTGGGTCTGCGTGGACATCAGTTGTAGCTCCTGCGCGTGTCTGGGGCCGGGATGGTGGCGCCCTTGTACTCCACCGGGATGCCGCCCAGCGGATAGTCCTTGCGCTGCGGGTGCCCGGGCCAGTCGTCCGGCATCAGGATCCGGGTGAGGGCAGGGTGGCCGTCGAAGATGATCCCGAACATGTCCCACGCCTCCCGCTCGTGCCAGTCGTTGCCTGGGTAGACCTCGACGATAGAGGGGATGTGCGGGTCCTCCTCGGAGCAGGAGACCTCGACCCGGACCCGCCGGCCGCCGTGGGTGATCGACATGAAGTTGTAGACGCAGTGCAGCTCGGCACCGGTCTGCCCGGGGTAGTGGACCCCGTTGCTCCCCGCACACAGCTCGAAGCGCAGCGCGGGGTCGTCGCGCAGGGCACGGACCACCGTGAGCAGGTGGTCACGGTCGACGTGCAGCGTCATCTCACCGCGGTCGATGGTGACCTTGACACCCTCGGTGTATGCCGTGCCGGTCGCCGCCGAGAGCGCGTCGGCGATGTCGTCGAAGTAGCCGCCGTACGGCGGCGCCGAGGCGCCGGGGAAGAGGATATCGCGCTCGAGGCCGCCGTAACCGGAGGTGTCCCCTCCGAGGCTTGGGCCGAACATGCCCTTGCGGTGCCCGACGGGGACCGGGTCCCCCTCGGCGCGTGCGACGTCGGCACTCCGCTCGGCCGGCAGGTCGTCGGTGGAGTGGTGGTCGTGCACGGGGTCGGCGTCGTGCACGGGGCCGGCGTCGTCGCTCATGCCAGCAGCCCCTTCATCTCGTGCGTCGGGGTCGACGCCAGGGCGGCTGCCTCGGCCTTGCGTGCGGCCTCGACCCGGTCGACGCCGAACTTCGTCTGACGGATGGAGTCGTGCAGCGACAGCAGGGCGTTGAACAGCATCTGCGGACGGGGCGGGCAGCCGGGCAGGTAGATGTCGACCGGCACGATGTGGTCCACGCCCTGCACGATCGCGTAGTTGTTGAACATGCCACCGGAACTGGCACAGACACCCATCGCCAGGACCCACTTCGGGTTCGGCATCTGGTCGTAGATCTGGCGGACCACCGGTGCCATCTTCTGGCTGACCCGGCCAGCCACGATCATCAGGTCCGCCTGCCGGGGCGTGGCGGCGAACCGCTCCATGCCGAAGCGCGCGATGTCGTAGTCGGGGGTGCCCGCGGCCATCATCTCGATCGCACAACAGGCCAGGCCGAAGGTCGCCGGCCACACCGACCGGGCCTGCATCTGGCCGACGAGCCCCTCGACCGAGGTGAGCAGGATGCCCGACGGAAGCTTGTCCTCAAGTCCCACGTCTCACACCGTCCCTTCACAACACTTGTCGGAGCCGCACGACCGGGCGCGCGGCATACTGCAGACGACGGTCAGTCCCACTCGAGCCCACCCCGGCTCCACTCATAGACGAACGGGACCGAGACCACGACCAGGAACAGCAGCATCGCCAGCAGGGAGAACAGTCCGACCTGGTCGAAGGCGACGGCGAACGGGTACAGGAAGAGCACCTCGACGTCGAAGATGATGAACAGCATCGCCGTCAGATAGAACTTAATCGGCACGCGGCCACCCTCCCGGGCCTGCGGCGTCGGCTGGATCCCGCACTCGTAGGCCTCGGCCTTGGCGCGGCTGTAGGACTTCTGGCCGACGATTGCTCCGACCCCCATCGAGCCACCCGCAAACAGCAGACCGAGAGCGAAGAAGAACAACAGCGGCAGGTACGGGTGATCCATCACCCACGCTCCTTTCGGCGCTGGCTGGTCGGCAGCCCAATCCTAGGGGTCTCGATGGCCATCATGCCGCAGGTGTCATCTTCGCGAGTGTGGCGATGAGCCGGTCGTCCGCCCGACCACCGCGGGTCTCACCGAGATTGGCCATGACCTTCAGCAGGAACTTCATCAGGGTCTTGCGCGGCAGCCCGTACTTGGTCGCCAGCCGCATCACCTCAGGATGACCGATCAGCTGGGCGAAGTGCCGACCGAGCGTGTAGTAACCGCCGAGGGCGTCCTTCATCACGGTGGGGTAGGTCTGCAGCACCCGCTCCCGCTCCGCGGCGGTCCCGCGGCGCAGCGCCTGGGCAATCACCTCGGCGGAGAGCCGGCCGGACTCCATCGCGTAGGCGATCCCCTCGCCGTTGAACGGGTTGACCATGCCCCCCGCGTCGCCGACCAGCAGCAGTCCGCGGTCGTAGTGCGGCTGCCGGTTGAAGCCCATCGGCAGAGCCGCCCCACGGATCGGTCCGACCTGGGTCTGCTCGTTGTAGGTCCACTCCTCTGGCATGGTCTCGACCCAGCGACGCATGACGTCCTTGTAGTCGACCTTGCCGAAGGCCTGCGAGGTGTTCAGGATGCCCAGCCCCACGTTGGAGGTGCCGTCACCGACGCCGAAGATCCAGCCGTAGCCGGGCAGCAGGATCCGCTCGCCCGCGTCGTTGGTGGACCACAGCTCCAGCCACGACTCGAGGTAGTCGTCGTCGTGGCGCGGGCTGGTGAAGTAGGTGCGCACGGCCACGCCCATCGGACGGTCGTCGCGCTTGGGCCGGTCCATGCTCAGCGACAGCCGGCTGGAGTTGCCGTCGGCCGCCACCACGATCGGCGCGTGGAAGGTGCGCTCCTCCCCCGTCGGCCGGTTGTCCGCGCCCATCACCTTGGCGCGCACGCCGGCGATCCGACCGTCGTCGTCCAGGACCGGACCGGTCACATTCATCAGCTGGTGCATGCGGGCTCCTCGGCCGACCGCGTGCTGGGCGAGGATCTCGTCGAAGTCCTGACGCGTGCGGACGAGGCCGTAGTTCGGGAAGCTCGCGACGTCCGGCCAGTCCAGCTGCAGGCGCATGCCGCCACCGATGATGCGCAGCCCCTTGTTGCGGATCCAGCCCTCCTCCTCCGGCGTGGGAATGCCGAGGGTGATCAGCTCGCGGGTCGCGCGGGGGGTGAGCCCGTCGCCGCAGACCTTCTCGCGGGGGAAGGCGGTCTTCTCGAGGAGGACGACGTCCACCCCGTGGGAGGCCAGGTAGGCCGCAGTTGCGGAGCCGCCGGGGCCGGCACCGACGACGATGACGTCGGCCGTTTCGTCCGCCGTGGCGGGGGGACCACTCGGGGTGGGCTGGGACACCTTGCCTGCCTCGCTTGTGAAGGGATTCACGAACTCGCGTCAGTCTAGGACGGTGATCCGGCCGTCCGAACTTAGGTATGCCTCACCTAGGCACGCCGTCGCTCAGCCTGCCACCTCGCGGACTCATCTGCCTGTTACGAGCCAGGCGAGCCATCCACTGCCGAGCACCACGAGCAGGGCCAGGACCCCGTGGAGGATCGGCGACCGGGCGAGGACCCCGACGAACTCGCGAAGCACCGCGGACGGGAAGTAGTAGCGCGCCGTCGCGGCGCCGAGGACCTGCGCATCCAGGCCGAGCTCCCGGGCTATGACCGCCGCACGGAACGCATGGAAGTCGTTGGTGGTCACCACCAGTGAGGTGCCACGGCCCTCTTCCGTCAGGAGGTCGCGGGAGAACGTGAGGTTCTGCTCGGTGTTGCGGGACTCCTGCTCTGTGCGGACCAGCGCCTCATCGGCTCCGGCACTCACGGCATACCGGGCCATCACCACCGCCTCGGGCTCGGTCTCGTCCGGTCCCTGACCGCCGGAGAGGATGAGCAAGGGGCTGCGGCCCTGCGCCGTCTCCGACCGGAGGACCTCTACGCCCTTGTCGATCCGGGCAGCCAGCAGGGGCGGGACCCGGTCGCCGAAGACCCGGGAGCCGAGGACCACGATGGCGTCCATCCCGGGCACGGCTGGCTGTCGGGCGTAGCCCGCTCCATAGATCACGAAGGCGGCGAGCAGGAAACCCAGGTGCGCAGACAGGGCGAGCCCGGCCACCGCCGGCACGACCAGCCAGCGCCAGTGGAGGAGGAGGCCGACCACGAGGAGCAGCACGAGCCCAGTCACCACGACCACGGTGAGGAGCCCGAGCAGGTTGCCGACCCCGCGACCTTCGCGACGCACCGCCACCACGCCGGTGTAGACGAGGTAGGCGACCAGCAGGAGGTTGGCGACGACCAGACCGACAGACACGACCCAGACGATGCCGACACCGACGGTCGTGGACAGGGCCGAGACGGTGACCAGCACGGAGGCGCCCAGGTAGGCGACCCCGCCGACGGTGAGGACGGCCGAGCTCAGCCGTCGAGGATCGGTGCCCCGCTGCCGCAGTCCGGCGTCCACGTCCGGCTCCCGGGCGTCCACGACCACCAGACCGGAGGCGTAGCCGCTGATGCCTCGGGTGTTCGCAAACAGGACGACGGCCGCGGAGAGCAGCAACCAGGCGGAGCCGACCGGGTCCGTGTTGGCCAGGCCGAGATCGTCAGGCAGCGCGAGGAGCACGTAGGCACCCGCTCCGGTGAGGAAGCGGATGAGCCACTGGTGCCAACGCGGTGGGTCCCCGTCCGGACGCACCGGGCGCAGGAAGACCAGGCGCTGGCCCAGGGTGGCCCCGGACGTGGCGGGCACCACCAGGAGGAGCACGACGGCTGCCGACAGCATCGCCGTGCCCTGGATCAGTGCGTGGTGCGCCTCGTAGTCGCGCCCGAGGAGATACAGGGTGATGCGCACCCCGAGTGGCACGCCGACCCCGACGAGCATGACGGAGACGAGGTCCACGGCCATCCCGGTCAGCCTCCGCAGCGGTCGGACGGGCTGCGGCTGACCTGCTGGTCGGCTGTGCTGGCCCGGCACGAACCGGAGCAGCGGGGCCAGCGCGACCCCGATCGCGGCCCCGAGGGTGTTGGCGATGAGGTCGTCGGTGTCGAAGAGCCGGAACGCACAGGGATAGATCCACCAGATGCCGGTGAGCTGGGTCAGCTCGATGAGCAGGGACACGGCGAAGCCGCTGGCGATGGACCAGAGCGGTGACAACCTGAAGAGGTGCCGCACCAGCATGCCCAGCGGGACGAAGAACGCCACGTTGAGGACCATCTGCCGCAGCGCCGGGTCCCCCAGGAGACCCACCAACCCGCCGCTCGCGTCGATGTCGACGAGCACATGGAACGGCACGAGCTGGGCTCTGACCCTGCCGTCACAGACGAGGTCCTCCACCCGGGGCAGCGGCACGATCGTGTAGGTCCACAACGACATCAGGTACATCAGGCCCAGCGCACTGATCAGGCCGTGCCCGGGACCTGTCGTGCCGCGTCGGAAGCTCCACGCGATGTAGGGAATGAACGCCAGCGGGATGAGGAAGAGCCCGAAGAACACCGCGAGTACGGCCGAGGCGTTGAAACCCTCCACGGGGCGAGCCTAGGGGCACCCGCGTCTCCGAACAGTGAACCGGCGGCGAGGAGGCCTTCTGTGTGAAAATCGTGCCGCCATCACGACACACGACTCACACGGTCCCTGCGGGCCGCGGCGCGAGGCGGAGGCGGGCCGCGGCTGGGTGTGCGCTACCTGCGGCTCAGCGCTGGAGCTGGCGCAGGGACAGTCCACCGTCGCCACCGAGTGCCGCGACCTGCGCGAGGAACAGCTCCGCACAGGCCAGTGCGTCGGTCAGGGCCTCGTGCGACCGGTAGGGCGGCAGTCCGAGGCGTCGTCGCGCGGGCCCGAGTCGCAGCTCCCCCTCCGCGAGGTGCCCGTACGCATGCCCGCGACGCAGCACCCGACGCTGGAGCCGCACCGTGTCGACCACCGTCCAGGTCGGCACCTGCCGGCCATGGGCCTGGCACGCCGCCGTGAGGAAGCCGACCTCGATCGACGCGTGGTGGGCAAGGAGGGCTCGGCCCTCGAGCGCGGCCAGCACCCGCGGGAGCACCTCCTCCATCGGCTCGGCCCCGGCCGCCACGTCATCGGTGATGCCGTGCA
>DATGRS010000054.1:0-24020 GCA_035303365.1 Ornithinicoccus sp. | reverse complement strand
CGACCGGCTTCTGACGGGAACGCGAGCACGGGACGGCCGAAGTGGCCGTACCTGATGACGGTGCCCGGGTGGTCGAGGCCATCGGCGTCGATCTCTACCTGCTCCCGTTCCATGTCAGTCCTCTCGGCGGATGGGTGCGCTTCGGCAAGCCAACCACACCTGGCCAGAGCGCGGAAAGTTACATCTCCAGGATGATGCGGCGTCGGCCCGAGGTGCGCAGAATCGTTGACATGCATCAAGGCAACGAAGTGAGCGTCTTCACCGACGGCCACGACGGCTCAGGCAAGTCGCCAGCGGGGGTTGGCTGGCTTGTGACGCCAAACGTTGTCCTGATGAGGCAGTCCGGGCGTGGGGCCACGCCCGGACTGCCGTCCCTCATAAAGGTCCCTGCCGCTTCGGGGGGCGGCAGGGGCGGAGAGATCAAGGTCCTCGATGTCGTCGAGTCATCCGACCTGCCTGGGTGGCTCGCCCTGCAGATCGAGGAGGACGTCGGCGTGGCGGTGACCGGGGATCCGCCGGAGGGCCTTGATCTCTCGGGGCTCGGTGGCGACAGCTCCTCGTCCACCAGCAGCGCGCGCATGACCTCGTCCGCCGAAAGCATGTCGACCACCGCCGACGGCGGGCTCGTGTCGCCTGACGGCTGGCTGTGCCGGGCCTTCCCCAGACTGCCGGGATGCGGCAGATAGCCAGGGTTGTCCGCCTGCGCCCTGACGGCACCCAGACACTGGCACTCTCCCCGATAAACCGTGAGAATGGCCCCCATGTGGGCCTGCCTCCTCCCAAAACGCACCGCTCTGTGGTGTCGTCCCAGCGCGACTCCCGTGCGGACTGGCTGGTGAGCGCGACGGACGATCCAGGTGAGGAGATCGGTCCGGGGCCGCAGCGCCGGGACCTCATCGTCCTCCTTGTCTGCGTGTTCGTGGACCTGTTCTTCTCCGGGTACTACGACGGAGCGCCGATCCAGACCCGATTTGGCTTCGACCTGCCCGCCTGGGTGGTCCTCCCTACGGTGGCGTTGGCGTATGGAGCGCTCGCCTGGCGCCGGAGCAGGCCGTGGCCGACGTTCCTGTTCATCCTCGGGTTCTGCCTTGTGCTCGCGATGAGCCTGACGTTCTTCGAGCCCTTCGCCGCGATCGCGGTGGCACTGCACTCGGTGGCGCGACGCACGCCGGCGAGGCGGGCCAACCCCGCGCTCGTCCTTGCGGTCTTTCCGAGCTTTGTCAACGCCAGCACCGCAACCAACCAGTCCGATGACGAGTCTGTGTTTGGCCTCCTCGTGATCAGCGCCATCTTCATGTCCGTGCTGGCCATCGCCTGGGTGATGGGCCGCCGCGAGCGTCGGAGCCACTGGCGTGCCCGCCGGGAGCAGGAGCAGCTCCAGAAGGAAGCCGAGGAGAGCCTGGGCCAGCAACGGCAGCAGATCGCACGGGACCTGCACGACATCCTCAGCCATTCGATGAGCGCGATGATCCTCCAGTCGGCCGGCGCCAAGGCGGTCTCGAGCAAGCTCGACGCCACCGCCGAGGCCAAGAAGGTCACCGACGCCCTCGCCGCTATCGAGTCCACCGGTGCCGAGTCGATGCGCGAGCTGCACCGCCTGCTCGGCCTCCTGCGCACCCAGGACGACGACGGTCGCGATGTCGCCCGGCTCGGCCTCGATGACATCGGCTCGGTCCTCGAGGCCACCCGCCGTGGCGGGCTGGTCGTGCAGGTGCACCGTGAAGGCACGCCGCACCCCCTGGACCCCAGCGTTGACCTCGCCGCGTATCACCTCGTGCAGGAGTCCCTGACCAACGCGATGAAGCACGCAGGCCGTGGTGCGCTCGTCGACATCTATGAGACGTGGGAGCCCGGCCAGCTGCAGATGCAGATCCGCAGCAGCCAGGGCCTGGAGGCTGAGGCCGGCGGGCCGGACCAGGTGACGCCAGCGGGGTCGGGGACGGGGCTGTGGGGCCTGCGGGAGCGGGTGGAGCTCGCCGGAGGTCAGTTCGACAGCGGTCCAGTGAGCAGCGGTTTCCTCGTGTCAGCCACCCTGCCCGTTCGCTCTGACGGCGCTGACGGCGAGGGTTCGTGAACGTCATACGGGTCGTGCTCGCGGACGACCAGCCCATGGTGCGGCAGGGCATCGCCATGCTGCTGGGCGCGGAGTCGGACATCGAGGTCGTCGGTGAGGCCGGCGACGGCGCCGAGGCGATCGCCGTGGTCGAGAGGTTGCGTCCGGACCTGGTGATCATGGACGTACGCATGCCTGGCATGGACGGCATCGAAGCCACGCGCCAGCTGATCCAGGAGCGGTCCGACGACCCTGACCAGATCACCAAGGTGCTGGTGCTGACCACGTTCGACGAGGACGCAGCGCTCTACGGGACGCTGCGGGCGGGGGCGTCCGGCTACATGCTCAAGCACGCGGCCCCCGGCGAGCTGGCCAACGCCATCCGCCGGGTGGCCGACGGTGATGCCTGGATCGACCCGGGCGTGGCGCCCAAGGTGCTGGGGACGCTTCGCGAGATGGCGTTGAACACGCCGGAGGGTCGCCCCGGCCTCGACATGCTGACCCCACGCGAGATCGACGTGCTGCGCGAGCTGGCCGACGGAGCCACCAACTCGGACCTGAGCCGTCGCATGGTGCTCAGCGAGGCGACCGTCAAGACGCACATCTCACGGATGCTGATGAAGACCGGGTGCCACGACCGTGCACAGCTCGTAGCCCTGGCCTACCGCAGCGGTCTCGTCAACCCGTGACTGCGAGCAGCTGAACTGAGGCCTCCGTCAACGGCAGATCGCTTGTGTCGGTCCGCTCACTCTCGGTGCAGCTTGTCCTGAACCGTCCCGGCCGCCTTCTCCACGACGTTCGGCAGATCCGTCGTGCCGAACATTCGCGAGTCCGGTCGCGTCGGATCGGGCATCGGCGCGCTCGTGGTGGGCCCGTCGTGGTAGGAGAACTCTCCCTTGCCGTCCGGCGTGGCACCCGAGGCCCACCGGCCCTCACTGGCCTGGGACCCGTCCGAGAAGTTGAGGTACTGGTAGGACACCTCGGTGTGCTCCTTGGACTGCGGGAAGTTGCTGGGCACCGGGAGCTCCTCAGCACCCTCCTCCTTGAGCTCCTCGATGGCGGCCAGCCACTGGTTCTGGTGCATGGTGTCCCGCGCGAGCAGGAACGCCAGCATGTCTCGGACACCCGGGTCGTCGGTCATGTGGTAGAGCCGTGCCACCTGCACCCTCCCCTGCATCTCTGCGTTGGCGTTAGAAGTGAAGTCGGCCAGTAGGTTGCCGCTGGCCGTGATGTAGGAGCCGCTCCACGGGTTGCCCATGCTGTCCACCGGCCGGGCTCCTGCTCCGGCGACGATCGCATGCTGGACGTCCATCCCGCCGATCACGGCGGCCACCGTCGGGTCGTCCTGGACCGCGTCCTCGGTGATCCCGACCGGAGCATCTTCGAGCAGCTGGGCAATCATCGTGGCCAGCATCTCCACGTGTCCGAACTCCTCGGCCCCGATGCCATAGAGCAGGTCGCGGTACTTGCCGGGGATATGGATGTTCCACGCCTGGAACCCGTACTGCATCGCCACGGTGATCTCGCCATACTGACCACCGAGCACCTCTTGCAGCTTGCGGGCGTAGACCGCGTCTGGCTTCTCAGGCGTGGATTTGAACTGAAGCTCCTGCTTGTGAAAGAACATGCTTGCCTCCGGAAGACGTTGGGGGTGGCTCCTGTGCCCCCCTGAGCTTCTCGACGCTAACGGCGGGTTCTCGAGGTCGCTCGCCGAACCGGTACGTCCGGTCCCCCGCCGTCTGCAGCTGTGGCGGCAGGCTCTGAATGGTGCACCTGGGTCTCCTCGAAGACCAGCCACGTCCGGGTCGCCTTGACCCCGGGGATGGCCTGGATCTGCTCCAGCACGGTGTCGCGCAGCTCGTGGTTGTCGCGGCAGCGGACCGTCACCAGCGCGTCGAACTCGGCGCCGACAAGAGCGACCCGCTCCACCGCCGGCACCCGACGCAGCGCAGCCGCCACCGGCTTCCAGGTGTTCTGCTCGATGGAGACCGACACATAGGCGGAGGTGCCGAGCCCCAGGTGCTCCGGCGCGACCTGCGCGGTGAACCCGGTGATCACGCCGTCCTCGAGGAGCCGCTCGAGCCGGGCGTAGGCGTTGGCCCGGGAGATGTGCACCCGCTCGGCGAGCGCACGCACGGAAAGCCGACCGTCGGCTCGCAGCGCCTGAATGATGCGTCGGTCTACGTCGTCGACCCGTGGTCGCGCGTCAGCCACGATCGGGTCCCGCGGAGAGAGCAGCCGCACCCCGTGCACGGGCGCTCACGACACCCCGCGTCAAAACGTCCAGTCGCACCGCACCGAGGCGACGTGCTCGCGGACTATGTGCCGTCATACGCCCCACTCTAGAGCCAATCGTCTCCGAACCACCGCCGATCCACCCGCCTCGTCCCACGATCAGTCACGATTGGAGGACACGCAGGACCTCAGGACGGAGAAGTCAATGACGACGGGCGTGCAGCACCTGCTGCCCTGTGCCGAGCCGGTGCGGTTCCTCGACGACCAGGGTCAGCGGGTCGATCCCGGGGCGGAGGCGCAGGGGCGCGGCTACGCGTTCCCCTCCGACGACGACCTGCTCGCGGTCTGGCGACAGATGGTCATCGGGCGGCGCTTCGACACGCAGGCCACGGCGCTGACCAAGCAGGGTCGACTGGCGGTCTACCCCTCCTCGCGCGGGCAGGACGCCTGCCAGGTCGGGCCGGTGCTCGCGCTCGAGGATGACGACTGGTTCTTCCCGACCTACCGCGACTCGATGGCGCTGATCAGCCGCGGCCTGGACCCGGTCGAGGTGCTGACGCTGCTGCGCGGCTCGTGGCACTGCGGCTACGACCCCGTCGCCACGCGCACCGCTCCCCAGTGCACGCCGCTCGCGACCCAGGCCGTCCACGCTGCTGGGGCTGGGCACGGCCTGGCCCGTCGTGGCAGCACCGGCGTCGCGCTCTGTTTCATCGGTGACGGCGCGACGAGCGAGGGCGACTTCCACGAGGGGCTCAACTTCGCCGCCGTGTTCAACACGCCGACGGTCTTCTTCGTGCAGAACAACAAGTACGCGATCAGCGTCCCGCTGGACAAGCAGACCAAGGCGCCGAGCCTGGCCTACAAGGGCGTCGGCTACGGCGTGCGCTCCGAGCAGGTGGACGGCAACGACCCGGCCGCCGTGCTCGCGGTGACGCGCGCGGCATACGAGCACGCCCGCTCCGGCAACGGTCCGGTCCTGATCGAGGCGCACACCTACCGGCTGGAGGCGCACACCAACGCCGACGACGCCACGCGCTACCGCGGAGCCGAGGAGGTCACCGAGTGGTCCGGGCGCGACCCGATCGCCCGGCTGCGGACCTACCTGACCGGCACCGGCACGCTGACAGCCGAGGTGGAAGAGCAGGTGGCCGCCGAGGCCGAGGACTATGCCGGGCGCCTGCGAGAGCGGATGAACGCCGAGCCCGAGGTCGCTCCCCTCTCCCTCTTCGACCACGTGTATGCCGAGCCCACCCCGCAGCTGCGCGAGCAGGCGGCCATGGTGGCCCAGGAGGTGCAGTCATGACTCAGCTGACGATGGCGCAGGTGCTGAACCGGGCGCTGCGCGACGCGCTGTCCGACGACGAGGACGTGCTGGTCTTCGGTGAGGACGTCGGCCAGCTCGGCGGCGTCTTCCGGATCACCGACGGCATCACCGCCGACTTCGGTGAGGAGCGTTGCTTCGACACCCCGCTGGCAGAGGCCGGGATCGCGGGGTTTGCCGTAGGCCTGGCGATGCAGGGTTTCCGCCCGGTGATCGAGATGCAGTTCGACGCCTTCGGCTACCCCGCCTTCGAGCAGGTCGTGTCGCACATCGCCAAGATGCGCAACCGGACGCAGGGCCGCCTGACCATGCCCATCGTCATACGCATGCCCTATGCCGGAGGTATCGGTGGCGTCGAGCACCACTGCGACTCCTCGGAGGGCTACTACGCGCACACGCCGGGGCTGCACGTCGTCGCCCCCTCCACGCCGGCCGATGCGTACTCGCTGATGCGCGAGGCGATCGCCAGTGACGACCCCGTCGTGTTCCTGGAGCCCAAGGCGCTCTACTGGTCCAAGGCCGAGCTGGAGCTGCCGGTGACAACGGAACCGTTCGGCACGGCAGCGGTGCGCCGGGAGGGCAGCGACGTCACGCTGGTCGCCTACGGCCCGCAGGTGCCCAACGCCCTCAAGGCCGCGGAGGTCGCGGCCGAGGAGGAGGGCTGGGATGTCGAGGTCGTCGACCTGCGCACGATCGTGCCCTTCGACGACGAGACGGTCGCGGCGTCGGTGCGCAAGACGGGCCGCTGCGTCGTGGTCTCGGAGGCGGCGGGCTTCGGTGGTGTCGGCGGCGAGGTCGCGGCCCGCGTCAGCGAGCGCTGCTTCCACTCTCTGGCCGCCCCGGTGCTGCGGGTGACCGGGCTGGACATCCCCTATCCCCCGCCGATGCTGGAGCACACCCACCTGCCCGGGGTCGACCGCATCCTCGACACGATCGCCCGGCTGCAGTGGGACGACCAGCCGGACGCCACGCACCTGGCGGTGGCGCAGTGACACAGGTCTTCCGGCTCCCCGACCTCGGCGAGGGACTGACCGAGGCGGATGTCATCGAGTGGCACGTCGCCGAGGGCGACACGGTCACCGTCGACCAGGAGGTCGTCACCGTCGAGACCGCCAAGGCCGCGGTCGAGGTGCCCTGCCCGTATGCCGGAGTGGTCACCACCCTGCACGCCTCACCCGGCCAGCAGCTCGCCGTGGGAGAGCCGCTGATCACGATCGCCGCGCTGGCTGATGCCGAGGCGTACCGCACGGAGGAGCGCGCTGGTGCGGTCACGCCGGACTCCTCCGCTGGGGACGCGACCGACTCCGCGGGCAGCTCGACCGATGCTTCCCACAGCCCGATCGCCTCGAAGGGCAGCTCGTCGGGCTCCCCGGAGCGCCCGCTGGTCGGCTACGGCGCCTCGGAGCCGGCCCGGCGCACCCGGCGTCGGCGGGCCGCCGAGATGGTCGCCGAGGCACCAGCGTCACCTGCTCCGAGCGCGGCTGAGCCGCCCGCCGAGACACCAGCGTCACCTGCTCCGAGCCAGGCGGAGACGCCCGGCGAGGCCGTACGCGTGATCTCACCGCTGGTACGCCGCCTGGCTGCCGACGCCGGGATCGACCTGACCACTGTCCGCCCGACGGGTGACGGTGGTGTCATCCGGCGAGCGGACGTCGAGGCCGCGATCGAGTCTGCCGGTGCGACCCCGGAGGCGGCGGATGCTCGGATGGCAGGCGCTGCCGCCACTGCGAGCGCCGCGTCCGCGGAGCCAGCAGGCCTCGAGGAGAAGCGGACGCCGCTCACCGGGGTTCGTCGGGCCATCGCCGAGAAGCTGGCGACCTCTCGCCGGGAGATCCCCGACGCGACCACGTGGGTCGACGTCGACGCGACCGAGCTGCTGGCGACCAGGGACGCCCTCAAACGTGTCCGGCCGGACGAGGGGATCGGCATACTCGCCCTGCTGGCCCGCATCACCGTGGCCGGGCTGCGGCAGTTCCCCGAGCTCAACTCCTCCGTCGAGGCCGACGAGATCGTCCAGCACGGCCGGATCAACCTCGGGTTCGCCGCCCAGTCCCCGCGCGGCCTGGTCGTACCGGTGGTCCGCGACGCCCACGCCATGAGCACGGCTCAGCTCGCCCGCGCGCTGCGCGAGCTGACTGACGCCGCCCGCGACGGCACGCTCACCCCGGCACAGCTGACCGGCGGGACGTTCACGCTCAACAACTACGGCGTGTTCGGCGTGGACGGGTCAACGCCGATCATCAACCACCCCGAGGCCGCGATGCTCGGCATCGGGCGGATCATCGACAAGCCCTGGGCGCATGAGGGCCAGCTGGCCTTGCGCAAGGTGACCCAGCTGTCGTTCACGTTCGACCACCGGGTCTGCGACGGCGGCACGGCGGGTGGGTTCCTGCGCTTCGTCGCCGACTGTGTCGAGCAGCCCGCGGTGCTGCTCGCTGGGGTCTAGAGCCGCAGGCCTTCAGACCGGCTGGCCTTGACCCGCCGGTCCCTGCCTCTGTCCCCCAGGCGCGACTGCCCCTGCCGCACCTCCCCCGCTGGCGTCTTAGGGCCGGCGCGACTCCCCAAGCGAGTCTGGCCCGGCCGCCGCGCCTTCCCCGCTGGCGCCTTGGGCCCGGCGCGTCTCCCCCTGCCGCGTCTCCCCAAGCGAGTCTGGCCCGGCCGCCGCGCCTTCCCCGCTGGCGTCTTAGGGCCGGAAATGTCTCTTGCAGCCGGTTGCAACCGGCGGCAAGAAGCAAAAGGCGCTCCAAGACGAGTCGGCACACGTTGATCAGGAACGTTCCACGACAACGTCGGCAGTCGTCTGCCTTGCCACCAGTCAGCCGCGAGACGCCCAGGGCGGTGGCTCAGCCTGGCGCCGCAGGGCCCGAGGCTGGGCCTGCCTGCGCGCTGTCGCGATGATCTTCGCGACCCGCTGGGCTGACAGGTCACCGGCCGTGACCCGCCCGATCCCGAACCCGTCGAGCCTGAGGTCGTCCTCGCGGGCCTTCTCCTGGACAAGGGCCAGCCGGCCGGACGCGCCACGACTCTCGGCGTGACCATGCCGATCCGCCCAGCCGCCGCGCCCTGCGTCGTACTTCACCTGCCCGTCGTACTCCAGGACGACCCCGAGGTCCGGCAGGTAGAAGTCCACCCGATAGTGCTGGCCCGACTCCGTGTGGATCCAGTGTTGAGCAAGGAAGTTGATGCCCAGCTCGATCAGAACCAACCGAAGGCTCGACTCTCCGGGCGACTCTGCCAGCCCATCCGACAGGCTGGCGGCCCGGCGGGCGAGCCCCAGCCGCGGGGTGTGCCGCATCCTCTCGAGCATGGCTGCGACCTCAGTCTCGGTCGTGCGGCCAGCGACGATCGCCGCATCCATGGCGGCCACGCCCTGTCGCACACCAACGGTGATGGCCTGTCCGATCACTGCAAGCGCCGCGGAGACCACGGGGCGTCCCTGATGACGGGTCAGGACATCGTCCAGCTCGCAGGTGTGGATGGTGAACGTGTCGTGCCGTCGCGCCTTCCGACTGCCACTGGTGTGGACGAGATGGACCCGCCCCAGGGAGGCACTCTGCGTCGGCAGGCCCCACACCAACACTGCGCTCTGGTGGCTCGCTGCGACGGTCGGCCCGTAGTTGCGCAGCAGGGCGTCCAGGCGCAGCAGGTGTCGATGCTCCTGCAGCGCAAACGTGGAGGCCCTGGCGGGATGATCACCTGGTGGGTTCCAACGCTTGGCGCTGACGTACACACCGCGGGCCGCCCGCAGCAGCACCTTCTTGCGGACCAGCGTCCGGAGCACCGTAGAGCCGCAGCCCAGGCGCTGGGCCTCCGCCGCCGTGATGACGCCCTTGCCGACGCCATCGAGGTGGGCCGTGATGATCTCCTGCACCACAGGAGTGTGTCCGTTCCGGCGCAAGCGCGGGATGCGCCTGTGGATAACCCTCACACACGGCACGACCCATCACGCGAACCGGAGGTCCTAGGGCGAGTGGACCCGGACTTGGGTGTCCTGGGACGCGGGCTCGTGGCGACTTGACGCGGGTTTAGCTTCTTGCCGCGGGTTGCAACCGGCTCGAAGAAACGGAAGCCGGTCCAGGTGGGCGGTGCCGAGACGCGAAGCGGCAGTCCAGGTGGTGGTGCGTGCGACGCCGGCACAGGGGGCTACGGTGCAGATGCCTGTACAGACCCGGCCGAGGTGGCTGACGGACGGCTCGAACCGAGCCGTCGGGTCCGTACGGTCCCTGGCCCCCGCAGGGCCAGGGCTTGCATGATGCCGCCCAGGAGGACGCTGACATGACAAACCGCGCTGCCGACAACCTGGCCCTGCTCGACACCGAGACGACGCGCCTGCTCGCGACCGTCGATGCGTTGCAGCGCGAGGACCTGGCCCGGGACTCGCTGTGCGCGGGCTGGTCGGTGGCCCACGTCCTGACGCACCTCGCGCGCAACGGCGACGCCCTGCTCAACCTGGTGCGGTGGGCGGTCGACGGGCAGGAGCGGCCGGCATACGCCTCGGAGCAGGTCCGTGAGGAGGAGATCGCTGCGGGCGCGGGGCGCTCGCTGGAGACCATCCAACAGGACGTGGCGGTCAGCGCCGAGCGGTTCCGCACCCTGGCCGATGCGCTGCGCGATGAGGCGGGGCAGGCCGAGGTGCGCACCCGCACGGGCACGCCGCTGACCGGCGCACAGATCGTGGCTCTGCGCCTCCTCGAGGTGGTGTTCCATCATGTCGACCTGCGGACTGGCTACTCCTTCGACCAAGTCCAGCCGGAATGGGTCGCCCGCACCCTCCGGCGCGGCGTGCGGCAGTGGGAGGCGGCCGGGACGGCACCGGGACTCACGCTGGTGCCGGTCGGTCTGGACCCGCTCCCCCTCGGCGGGGGTGGCCCGGAGGTGCACGGCACGCCGGGTCAGCTGCTGCTGTGGCTGGCGCGGGGCCTGAACGAGGACCTGCGCACAGACGTCGACCTGCCCACGCCGCCGGCTTGGTCCTGAGGCTCTCCACCTCATGGCGAGCGGTGCGGCAAAGGTCGACACCGGCGTGATCGCGAAGACAGTCGGCGCGGAGTCGGTCACCAAGGCGACCGCCCAGCAGGTCAGGGCTGCAACGGGTCAGGCGATCGGAGGGGTCGCGCCGACCGGTCACCCCGCTCCGCTGCGGACGTTGATCGACCCCGACCTCGGCGCCCACGACACGATCTGGGCCGCTGGGGGCACCCCGAACACGATCGTCCCGCTGACCTTCCAGCAGCTGGTCACCGTCACCGCCGGCCATGTGACACCGGTCCGTTGAGCGTGGTCGCGGTGCGCGTGGCGGTGGCCGCTGACCTGCCGGCCCTCGACGAGCGCTGGCCCACCCCCGGCGACGTCCACGCGAGTCACCTGGCGGAGCAGGCGACCGGCCGGGCGACCTTCCTCGTGGCGTGGGACGGCGACGAGCCGGTCGGCTCGGCGATGGTCCAGTGGGACGGTCCGGTGGGCCCGCGAGCTCGCGAGAGCTATCCCGAGGCGGTCGAGGTCAACCACCTGCAGGTCCGCGAGGAGCACCGTGGCCGCGGCGTCGGGTCGGCCGTCATCGCCGCCGCTGAGGAGCTCGCCCGAGGTCGTGGCCGTGCCCAGGTCGCCGTGGGCGTGGCGCACGACAACGACGGAGCGGCCCGCCTCTACGAGCGACTCGGCTATCGCCGGACGGGGGCGATGGACACCGTCGAGTACGACTGGGTGGACGAGGCCGGCACCGTGCGCCACGAGGTCGAGCACGATGAGCTGCTCGTGCGGGATTTGTGAGGTATGCCGTCACGGACCTCCCGCAGCTCCGCGCGGCTGGCGTCAGGCTGGGTCAATGCACACCCATCACGTAGGTGCTGAGGCACCACGCCACCGGCGAACGCGTCATCCTTGTGCGCCTCCTGGACCGAGCGCAGGAACGAGGTGTAACCACTGATGTCCGGGAGGAACAGCGGCCCGGCTGCAGCCTCGTAGGTGAACTGAGTCCCCGTCACCTCCCAGGTTCGTCAGCTGGTCCAAGTAGCAGTCACGGCATACACGGGTCTATGCCCTGAGGACCGGGCCCGGTTTCGGTCCGTCGGTCTGTCGGCGCCTCACCATAGGGTCGGGGACGTGACCTTGTTCGTGCACCGGGCGACCAGCACCAACGTGTTGGCCGACGGGCTCGCCGAGCTCCTCGCGACGCCGCTGGAGGATCCGTTCGCCGAGGAGGTCGTCGCCGTGCCCGCCAAGGGTGTGGAGCGCTGGCTCGCGCAGCGCCTGTCCCACCGGCTGGGTGCCGGCCCGGGTGCCGGAGACGGGGTGTGCGCCGGCGTGCGGTTCCTCAACCCGCACTCGCTGGTCGCCCTCGTCCTCGGGATCGAGCGGGACGACCCGTGGCACCCCGAGAAGCTGGCCTGGCCGGTGCTCCGCGCGATCGACGAGTCGCTGGAGGAGGACTGGGCGGCACCGCTGGCCGTCCACCTGGGCACGCGGAACACCGACGACGAGACCGAGGCGGAGCTGCGGCGTGGACGGCGGTATGCCGTGGCGCGCCGTCTCGCCGGCATCCTCGCGTCGTATGCCGAGCAGCGCCCGTCCCTGGTCGCCGACTGGCGTGCGGGCGGGGCGGGCGACGGCCTGGGTGGGGAGCTGCCCGACGACCTGGCCTGGCAGCCCCACCTGTGGCGCAAGGTGCTGGAGCTCGTTGCCGCCGAGCCGCCGGACGTCCGCCACGACCGGGTGGTGGCCGCCCTGCGGGGTGGCGCGGAGCCCACCGGCCTCGAGCTGCCCGGGCGCCTGTCGTTGTTCGGCCACACGCGCATCGCGCGCAGCGAGGTGTCCGTGCTGGACGCGATCGCCCAGCACCGCGACGTCCACCTGTGGCTCCCCCAGGCCTCGCCGGCCGCGTGGGACAGGCTGCGCGACGTGGTCGCCGAGGGGCCGGTGGTGCGGGCTGAGGACCACTCCGCCGTCGTCGTCGACCATCCGCTGCTCGCCTCGCTCGGCCGCGACATGCGTGAGCTGCAGCGCACCCTGACGCCCGCCGGCGCTGTCGACCGGCCGCTGGGGCAGCTGCTGCGCCCCGACGACAGGGGGAATCCCTCCCGGACGGGTAGCCCGTCCGCCAGCGGCGCACCCGGGGTGACCCGCGCCTCCTCATCGACCGGCGCCGATCGCGGCGCTCCCACCACGCTCCTCGGTTGGCTCCAGCACGACCTCCGCCGCGACCACGTCCCCGATGCGGAGGAGGTGGCGGCACGAGTGCTGGCCGGCAACGACCAGTCGGTGCAGGTCCACGCGTGCCACGGTCGGGGCAGGCAGGTGCAGGTGCTCCGCGACGTGCTCTCCGGCCTGCTTGAGGACCGACCCGACCTCGAGCCGCGCGACATCCTGGTGATGTGCCCGGACATCGACGCGTACGCACCGCTGGTGCATGCGGGCTTCGGTCTCGGCGAGGTGGTGCGCGACTCCGACGCCCACCCTGCCCACGGCCTGCGCGTGATGCTCGCGGACCGTGCGCCACGGCATACCAACCCTCTCCTGGCCCTGGCCGCACGGCTGGTGGAGCTGGCGGGATCCCGACTGACCACCAGCGAGGTGCTCGACCTGGCGCGGTCGGCGCCGGTGCGCCGTCGGTTCGGTCTGGACGACGACGCTCTTGACCGTCTCGGCGGATGGGTGGAGGAGGTGGCCGTGCGGTGGGGGCTCGATGCTGAGCACCGTGGCCGCTACGCGCTGGACCGCTTCGGCCAGAACACCTGGCGCACGGGGCTGGACCGAGTGCTCACCGGCGCGGCGCTGGACGGGCTGGAGACCACGCACCTCGGGCAGACGCTCGCGCTCGACGACCTGGACAGTGGCGACATCGACCTGGCGGGGAGGTTCGCCGAGCTGCTCGACCGCCTCGGCGCCACGCTGCGCGGCCTGCACGGGTGCCAGCACGCCCAGGAGTGGACGGAGACCATCCTCGACGGGGTCCACGGGCTGGCGGACGTCCCGCCGGAGGACGAGTGGCAGGTGGCCCAGCTGGAGCGGGAGCTCGCGCGGATCGCCGACGCCGCACGCCGCGACACGGGTTCGACGACGCTGGCGCTGTCCGACCTGCGCGCGATGCTCCAGGAGCACCTTGCAGGTCGGGCGACGCGGTCCAGCTTCCGGACCGGGACCCTCACGATCTGCACGATGGTCCCGATGCGCTCGGTGCCGCACAAGGTGGTGTGCCTCGTCGGGCTGGACGACGGGATCTTCCCCCGCACCACCACGGCCGACGGTGACGACGCCCTGGCCCGGCGTCCCGTGACCGGCGAGCGCGACACCCGGGCCGAGGACCGTCAGCTGCTGCTGGATGCCGTCATGGCGGCGCAGGACACGCTGGTGATCACCTACACGGGCGCCGACGAGCACAGCGGCGCGCCACGCCCGCCGGCGGTGCCGCTCGGTGAGCTGCTCGACGCGTTGGGCGAGACCGCGACCCGGCAGGACGAGTCGGTGCCGCTGGTCCGGCGCCATCCGCTCCAGCCCTACGACGTGCGCAACCTGGGCGGCCGGGCACAGGGCTACCCGCCCCTGCTCCCGGACGACGAACCGTTCAGCTTCGACCCGTGCGCGCTCGGTGGGGCGGAGGCCGCACTGTCCCGCCCCGCGGTGACCGACTCCGCAGCTGGAGCGGTGTGGCTGGTGGACGAGCCGCTCCCCGACCGGCTCGACACCTCCCGGGAGATCGACCTCGAGGACCTGCAGCGCTTCCTGGCGCAGCCTGCCCAGGCCTTCCTCCGGCAACGGTTGGGACTGTTGCTTCCCGACCAGCCGGAGGAGCCGGTCGAGGGCATCCCCATCGAGCTGGACGGCCTGGAGAAGTGGAAGATCGGCGACCGCATGCTGCGCGCGGTGCTCGCCGGAGCGCACCCTGACGACAGCAGGCAGCAGGAGCTGTGGCGCGGCTCGGTGCCACCCGGCGAGCTCGGACAGTCCGTCCTGCGCGACATCGACGAGCGCGTCCGCAGTCTCGCGCTCGCCAGCCGGCCGCATCTCGAAGGTCCGGCCCGCACGCTGGACCTCGTCGTCGCGCTGCCCGGTGGCCGTCGGCTGACCGGCACCGTCCAGCACGTGCGCGGGACGCCCGCCAGCGCCCTCACCGTCACCTACTCCACCATCCGCGCCAAGCAGAGGATCCGCTCCTGGGTGATCGCCCTGGCGCTGGCCGCGCACGGCGAGCCCGGTGCGACGAGCCACGTGATCGGGCAGATGAAGAAGGGCCGTAACCCCGGCGTCATGCACCTGACCCACGGGCCGGTCGACCAGGAGACCGCGGTGCGCCTGCTGGCCGAGCTCGTCGACGTCTACAACCGGGGGATGCGTGCACCGCTGCCCCTGGGCGTGCAGTCGTCGTGCGCGTTCGCGGAGTCGTTCGTCGAGCGCGGCGACGAGAAGCTCGCCATGACGGACGCCGGCCGCAAGTGGGAGACCACGACCGGCTGGTACACCTCCGTCGGCGAGCAGGACGACCCTGCGTTCCGCCGCGTGTTCGGGGAGCGTGCTCGGCTGGTGGACATCCAGGGCACCCCCGGGCCAGACGAGCTCTGGGTCGACGACGTCAGATCGCGGTTCGGGCAGCTGGCTCTCCGGGTGTGGCGTCCGCTCCTGACCTCTGGCCTCGAGAACAGGGAGTGGGCATGACGTCGAGCGCCCCGCTGACCAACAGCCGCGAGCTGCCGGAGCCGACTGAGTTCTCGATCCGGGACCCCCTGCCCGGCGCTGGGTCCACGAACCTGCTCGAGGCGAGCGCGGGCACCGGCAAGACCTGGACCATCGCCGCCCTCGTGGCCCGCTTCGTCGCCGAGGGGCACTGCACGCTGCCCGAGATGCTGGTGGTGACGTTCGGCCGAGCGGCGAGCCAGGAGCTCCGGGCCAGGGTGCGTGAGCAGCTGGTCGAGGCCGAGCGGCTGCTGCACAAGCCACCTGCCACATTACCGGGGGACCCGCTCAAGGCTCTCCTCCTGGACTGCAACGACGAGGAGCGCGTCCTGCGACTGCGTCGCATCCGCGACGCCCTGACGTCGTTCGACGAGGCGACCATCGCAACCACCCACCAGTTCTGCCAGCAGGTGCTGCGGTCCCTGGGTGTCGCGGGCACCTCCGACGCCTCCGCCCACCTGGTGGAGGACCTCGACGACCTGCTGGTCGAGGTGGTCGACGACCTCTACCTGCGCGGCTTCGTGGGGGACCGTGAGACGCCGGTGTTCAGTCGCGCGGACGCCCTCTCGATCGCCAGGGCCGCCGTCGACGACATCCACGCCGAACTGCGCCCCGACCCCCGCTCCGGCGACCGGCGCAGCACCCCCGTGCGGCGCGCAAAGTTCGCCGAGCTGGTCCGGCACGAGCTGGACGTCCGCAAGCGACGCCTCCAGGTGATGCACTACAACGACCTGCTCACCCAGCTCGCCGCCGCGCTCGAGGCAGAGGACTCGCTCGCGGCACGGCGGATGCGCAACCGCTGGAAGATCGTCCTGGTCGACGAGTTCCAGGACACAGACCCGGTCCAGTGGCAGGTGCTCGACCGGGCGTTTCGCGGGCACGCCACCATGGTGCTCATCGGTGACCCCAAGCAGGCGATCTACGCGTTCCGGGGCGGTGACGTCGTCACCTACCTCAAGGCCGCGGGCACCGCGCAAGAGCGCCGGACGCTGCCCTGCAACTACCGCACGGACGCGCCGCTCGTCGACGCACTGCAGGCACTGCTGCGAGGTGCCGCTCTGGGCGACGAGGAGATCACGGTGCTGCCGGTGACGGCGCAGCACCAGGGCAGTCGGCTGCAGGGCGCACCACACCCCGAGCCGCTGAGGCTGCGGCAGGTGCTGCGCGGCGACCACCTGCGCAAGAACACCACGATCGGGGCGTCGCGCGCCCACATCGGACGCGACCTCGCGCTCGACATCGCCCACCTGCTCGCCTCCGACGCCACCTTCGCCGACGGGCCGAGGGACGCCGACGGCAACGCCACCCCCCGACCGCTCCAGGCGCGCGACGTCGCGGTGCTCGCCCACGCCGGGCGCGACCTGCTCTCGGCACAGGCCGAGCTCCACCGGCTGGGTATCCACGCCGTGCTCGCGGGAGGCGCCAGTGTGCTCCGCACCAGGGCCGCTGAGGAGTGGCTGGCGCTGCTGGACGCCATGGCTGCACCACACCGCTCCATGCTGACCCGGGCTGCCGCTCTCACCGATCTGGTCGGGCGGACCGCGGTCGAGCTGGACACGGGAGGGCCGGACCTCGACGACGAGCTGTCCGCCCAGATGCGCCGTCTCGCCGACGTCTACGTCCGACAGGGCGCCGCGGCGGTCCTCGAGACGCTCATGGTGGAGGGTCTCCCGGCCCGTGTCCTGTGCCGGATCGGTGGCGAGCGACAGCTCACCGACCTGCAGCACGTCGGCGAGCTGCTGCACGCGACGAGTCAGCAGCACCCCGGCGGTCGTCTCGGCCTCTCGGCCCTCATCGAGTGGCTCCGCGGGCAGATGGCCGAGGACGCCCCACAGTCCTCCGGAGCGCGCAGCCGCCGGCTCGACTCGGACGCGGCCGCGGTGCAGCTCGTGACCATCCACTCGAGCAAAGGCCTGCAGTACCCCGTCGTCTACGTGCCGGCCCTGTATGACCGGTGGGTCAGCAAGACGCCCTCCATCCCGCTGTTTCACGAGGCGCCGCCGCAGCGCACCCGCAGCCGGGACGTGGGCGGCGAGTCCGCCGACAACCCCGGCTGGTCGGAGTCGGTGTCCCGCCACAAGTCCGAGGAGGCCGGGGAGTCGCTGCGACTGCTCTACGTCGCCATGACCCGTGCGCAGTCCCAGGTGGTGGCCTGGTGGTCCCCCAGCAACAACACGGCCACCTCGGCGCTGCACCGGCTGCTGTTCGGGCGCGGCCCCGACGAGGCGGCCGTGCCCGACGTGGTCTCCGTCCCCAGGACCGACGACCAGGCCACCCAGCAGCTGCAACAGTGGGCCGACCGCGGAGCCTTCCACCTGGAGCGCGCCGACCACCCTGACCCGGTGCCCGCGCCGGAGCCGGAGCCGGTGCCCGACATCGGGATCCGCCACCTCGAGCGCCCCATCGACACCCGCTGGCGGCGCACGTCATACACCTCCCTGAGCACCCCACGGGACGCACACGGCATCGAGCTCACCGGTGGTGTGGGCAGCGAGGCCGAGGTGCAGCCCCGCGAGGACGAGCCGGATGCCCCGACGCCGGCCGTAGGGTCCGAGCCCACGCTGCCGGGTCTGGCGGTGCCGGGCAGCGACGTGCCCTCGCCGATGGCCGACCTCCCGGTCGGCGCGCGGTTCGGTTCACTCGTGCACGCGGTGCTAGAGCACGCCGACCCGAGCGCGGTTGACCTGCGCGCGGAGCTGCTCCGCCACATCGAGGAGCAGCTGGTGTGGTGGCCGGTGGAGCTCGACACCGGCGTGCTGGCCGACGCCCTGGTGGCCGTCTGCGACACGTCCCTCGGTCCGCTGGCCCAGGGCGTCACCCTCCGCGAGATCGGCCTGCGCGACCGGCTGCGGGAGCTCGACTTCGAGATGCCGCTGGGCGGCGGCGACGCCGGGCGCAGCACCGCCGGCGCGACTGCGCTCCTGGGCGACCTCGCTCCCCTGCTGCGCGAGCAGCTGCGGCGCGACGACCCGGTCCGGGCCTGGGCCGACGCGCTGGACGCCCAGCCCCAGCTGGCACAACAGGAGCTCCGCGGCTACCTGACCGGCTCGGTCGACGTCGTCCTCCGCACCGGTGACCGCTACCTCGTCGTCGACTACAAGACCAACTGGCTGGGCCCGTTCGGCGACCCCGAGCAGCCGCTGACGGCCGCCACCTACCGCCCCGAGGCGCTGGACGAGGCGATGGGGCACTCCAGCTACCCGCTGCAGGCGCTGCTCTACGCCGTGGTCGCGCACCGGTTCCTCCGGTGGCGGCTGCCCGGTTATGACCCCAAGCGCCACCTCGGCGGGGTGCTGTACCTCTATGTCCGCGGCATGTGCGGACCGCAGACCCCAGAGATCGACGGTATGCCGTGCGGCGTCTTCTCCTGGAGGCCCCCGGTCGCACTGGTGCTGGCCGTGTCCGACCTGCTCGACGGCACCAGGCGGGAGGCAGCATGAGTGAGGCTGCTAGCGGCGTGAACCAGGCGGCAGGCAGCATGGGCCGGCCGGCGGACCAGCCGGGCGCAGCCGTGCTCGAAGTCTTCCAGCCGGTCGACGACTATGACCGGCGCCTGGCCCGTGACGGTGACGGGCTGCTGGGACGGCTCAACCGTGCCGGCGTGCTCACCGCTGCCGACCTGCACGTCGCTCGAACTCTGGCCCGTGTCGCGGGCGGCGTCGAGGAGAGCTCGGCTGACGCGTCGCTGCTCGCCGCGGCGCTCGCCACGCACGCGGTGCGCACCGGGTCGGTCGCCGTCGACCTCGCGCCGCTCGACACGGCGTTGCGTGCCCTCGACACGCCAGTTGACCTGCCGTGGGACGACGCGGACGACTGGACCCGACAGCTGCGGGATGGGTCGCTGGTCCGCAAGGGCGCGCTCGTGCTGGAGCACGGACTGGTCTACCTGCAGCGCTACCACCACCAGGAGGTCCAGGTCGTCGCAGACCTGCTGGCCCGCGCCGAGGAGACGGCTCCGGTCGTCGACCAGACGCTGCTCGAGGCGGGACTGCAGCGGGTGTTCCCCAACGGGTGGGAGGAGCAACGGGCGGCCGCCCACACCGTGATCGGCGCGTGGACGAGCGTGCTGACCGGTGGTCCGGGCACCGGGAAGACGAGCACGGTGGCGGGCGTCCTGGCGCTCCTCGCGGAGCAGGCCGGGGCCGACCACCAGTTGCGCGTGGGGCTCGCCGCCCCGACCGGCAAGGCGGCCGCCCGGATGCAGGAAGCGGTCTCCGGCGCGCTCCGCGAGATCCTGGCCCGGACACCCGACCCCGCCACGCGCAGCCTCATCGAGCCGCTGCAGGAGGTCCAGGCGGTCACCCTGCACCGGTTGCTCGGCCGACTGCCAGACTCCTCAACCCGCTTCCGGCACGACCGGGGGAACCGGCTCCCGCACGACGTGGTGCTGGTGGACGAGACGTCGATGGTGTCGCTGACCCACATGGCCCGGCTGCTGGAGGCCCTGCGGCCCACGACACGGCTGATCCTGGTCGGCGATCCCGATCAGCTCGTCTCGGTGGATGCTGGAGCCGTGCTGGCCGATCTCGTCGCGGGAGCCGCCGCGTCGTCCGCACCGCCACTGACCGTCGCGCGGCTGCACACCTCGCACCGCTTCGGCCGCACCATCGGTGAGCTCGCCCAGGCCCTGCGTGACGGCGACGCCGACCGCGTCGTGGAGGCGCTGCAGGCCGACCCGAGCGGCACCGAGGTGACGTGGGTCCAGGAAGCCGACCCGGCGGCATACCTGCGACCAATGCTGACGCGTCACGCCCTGGCGATCCGGCGGGCTGCCGCGGAGGGCGACGATGAGGGCGCCCTGGCGCAGCTGCGTGAGCACCGGATGCTCTGCGCGCACCGGGAGGGGCCCTGGGGCGTGCGGACCTGGAACCGCCAGGTCGAGGGGTGGCTGCGAGAGGAGACGGGCGACCCGCTCTTCGAGCCGATGTACCTCGGTCGTCCGCTCCTGGTGACGGCGAACGACTACGTCACCGGCGTCTTCAACGGCGACACAGGCGTGGTGGTCCAGTCCGCCAAGCCCGACGGCACCCCGGTGCGGATGGCCGCCATCGAGGGCGCGGCGGGGAGCCAGCGTTTCGCCCCCAGCCGGCTCGGCGATGTGGACACCATGCACGCCATGACGATCCACAAGGCCCAGGGCAGCCAGGCCCGGGAGATCACCGTGCTGCTGCCCGACGTCGACTCCCCGCTGCTGACGCGCGAGCTGTTCTACACGGCGGTGACACGCGCGCAGGAGCGGGTGCGCATCGTCGGCAGCGAGGCCGCGGTGCGACTGGCGGTCGGACGCCGGGTGCAGCGAGCCAGCGGTCTGCGCCAGCGCCTGGCGGAGTAGTCCGCGAGCAGATCCCACGGCCCCGGCAATCGCGTAACTGCCGAACAGACACCGACGCCTCCCTCGGAGCCCCGCCATACTGGCGCTGTGGATCTCGCGGAGCAGCTGGGATACGAGCTGACGGCGGCCAACCGAGCCCAGCGGGTCGTCCACGCCGTGGGCACCACCCGCGCCGGGGCGTGGCTACTCGCCCGCACGCTGCCGACCCTCGACGCCGTGCTCCAGCGGATGACCCGCGACCGGCAGACCCTCCCTGAGCTGGTGGCCGCGCTACCGGTGATCAACCTGACGACGACCGGTCGCCGTAGCGGACTGCCACGGGCCGCGCGGCTCATCGGCATACCTTTCAGTGAGGGACTGGTGGTGGTCGGCACCAACTTCGGCCAGCAGGGCACCCCCGCGTGGGCGCTCAACCTGGAGTCCGACCACCGGGCCACGGTCTCCTACCGCGCGGCGTCGGTGGAGGTAGTCGCCCGGCTACTGACCGGCCGCGAGCGTGACGAGGCGCTAGCAGAGGCGGCGCTGATCTATGCCGGTTATGGCGTCTACCAGCGCCGGATCACCGGACGGCGGGTGCGGGTGTTCCTGCTCGAACGCCCAGGCTCGAAGGGCTAGGAGGTGGTGGCCTCGGCGTCGTCCGGCACGCCCACGGCGAGCGGTTCGAGCCGGTAACGAACCTCCTCCCCGCTGCTGGAGATCACCACCACACGCACCCGGTCGACGGGTTGTCCGAGCGCGTTCTCGTCCCAGAACTCGACATCACATACGACGGTCGCGTCGACCTTTGCCTCAAGACCCTCCGGGCAGCCGACCGAGCGCAGCTCCACACCCTTGGTGGCCATGCCGTCACGCACACTCTGCTCGATGGCCACCGCGGAGACCTGACGTTCGGCGCAGCCGCTCAGCATGCCGGTGGCCGCGGCGCAGAGCGCGAGCGTCGCCAGCCCGCGTGCACTCACCCGCACCGTGCTACCTCCTCGGCCTGTCGACATTGAGCAAACAGGGTAACGACACCGATGCTCGCGTGCCGAGGGCGCTCAGATGCGGTGGGCGGGACGGCGGTGGCCGAGGACTACAGGGTGGCGCTCGACCACACGGTCCCGGAGTCGGCGACCATCTCGACCGCCGCGGCGCCAGGGTCCGGCACGACCCAGCTGTTCGGGCGGTCCGGCGACAGGGTCCAGCGTCCGACGTCCTCGGTCCCACCGCCCTCCAGCCGCAACCGGCACAGGTAGCTGCGTCCGGGCTCCCCCGCGGACACGTCCACGACGAGCACCGGCTCGCCGCTGCTCCAGCTGCGCGACACGGTGCCGACGCGGGTGCCGTCAGCAGTGGTCAGGGCAACGCCAGCGCTCTGGACCGGCTGCTCCGTAGCGGGCGCTCCCGGACGGTCGTCCAGGGCCATGGTGAGTCCCGCTCCGACGCCCAGGCCGAGGGTGGCTGCGGCAGCGATGCCGACCCACGCGGGCATCAGCGGTCGACTCCTGGCGCCGGCACCCAGCTCGTCACCGGAGGACTCGGGCACCCCGATGCGGGCCAGGACACCGGCTGCGAGTCCCGGCGGCGGCTCGCTGCGCGGCACCGCGGCCAGGGTCTCCTCCACCGCCGCGGTCAGCTCGTCGAGCTCCTCACGGCATACGGAGCAGTCGGCGACATGGGACAGGACGTCGTCCCGGGTCGGGCCCTGCAGGTGGCCCAGGGCAAGGTCGACGAGCAGGTCCACGTCAGGGTGCTGGGACTCAACCACGGTCCACCTCCTCGCCACGATCTGCGGAGCTGTCCGGCGCCCCTTGCCCATACGCTTCACGCAGCCGGCGCAGTCCATCCCGGATGCGCGTCTTGGCCGTGCCCAGCGGAATCTGCTCGCGCACGCTGATCTCCTGCGCCGTGCACCCCGCGACGACGGCGAGCACCACCGCCCGCGCCTGCGTCGGGGACAGCTCGTGGAGCCTGCGGATCGCCCGGTCCGTCTCGAGCCGGTGCACGGTCGTCTCGGCGAGGTCCCGCGAGCCGAGCGTGTCGTCCACCAGCTGGTCCAGGAACTCCTCGTCGGTGGGCACAGGACGCCGCGCCCGGACCGCGTCGATCGCGGTGTTGCGGGTGATCGTCAGCAGCCACGTCAGCACCGACGCACGCCGGACGTCGTAGGTGCCTGCGGCCCGCCACGCCTTCACAAACGCCTCCTGGCTCACGTCCTCGGCCAGGCCGGGATCTCGGGTGATGCTCAGCGCCAGCCCGTACACCGCACCCTGGAAACGGGCGACGAACGCGCTGGCCGCCTGCTGGTCCGCCAGCGCGAGGCCCGAGAGCAGCGCGGCATCGGCTGCCCGATCGGTCCTCGACAGGCGGGGCATATCAGGGGATACGCCACCAGTGCGTGGGGGGATTGCCCAATCCCGGCCACCAGCCGGAGCCGTACCACCCTCCACGACAACTCCTAGATCTGGAGGAACTCATGAACCGCGCACTCACGCTCTGGCCGGCGGCAGCGCTGGCGGCCGCGACGGTCCTTGCTGCGTGCGGCAGCGACGACCCTGACCAGTCTGGCACCGAGATCACCGCTCCGGAACAGACCAGCGACGACACCGAGGGCGAGGACGCGACCGCCAGCGACGCGGCCACGTCGTCGGGGGACGCGATGGGCAGCGGGCCGGTGGTGGCCACCGCGGACACCGAGCTGGGCACGATCCTCGTCGACGGCGCGGGGATGACGCTCTACCTGTTCACCCAGGACAGCCTGAACACCTCCGTCTGCACGGACGACTGCCTGGTCGCCTGGCCCATCCTCGAGGGCGAGCCGACCGCCGGCGAGGGCGCCGACGACAGCCTGCTCGGGTCCTTCGAGCGGGAGGACGGCACCATCCAGGCGACGTATGACGGGTGGCCGCTCTACTACTTCGCCCAGGACCAGGAGCCCGGCGACACCACCGGCCAGGCGGTCAACGACGTCTGGTGGGTCATCGACGCCGACGGCGCCGCCATCACCGGTGCACCCGGCGATGACGACACCGGCGGCGGCATCGACTACTGAGCGGTCCCGCCCGAGATCGCTGATCTCTGGTGGCGTGACGGAGGTCGTGGCAGACGGTCGGCTGGTTCACTGTGGCGCGCGGCAGAGCCTGAACGCTGTGGCGGAGATGTAGGCGAGCAGCAGCGCCACGACGCCGGCGAGCCGGACACTGATGCTGTGCGCGTCGGGCCACCAGCCGAGAACGAGCACGGTGACGGCCGTGACAACGGAGATCCCCGCCCACCGACGATCGCGGTCGACGGAGAACCTGCGCGCCAGCACCAGGCAGCCGATGGCGGCCGGGTCCGTGGCCAGGGCTGCGGCGATGTTGTGCGCGGTGCCGTGCCAGGTCGGGTCGGTGATCGGCGGAGCACCCGGTGGGAAACCGTCGGACGGGTCCGCA